>CAIOXL010000166.1 GCA_903862245.1 uncultured Geobacteraceae bacterium
CCCCTGTTATGAATATCTGTCGAAGGGGGAAGGTGGATTTGTAGCTATTCCGATTGAATGGGTTTTGCTACTGACAAAATGGTGCTGGTAAAAACTGCTAAAGTGCCTATTTATTAGATGTTTGCAAATATCTGCTGTTGATGTTTTTCACTATAAATATGTTGAAAAAAGTCTGGAATTTTTTCAACTCAATGGTATTGAAAATATTCATGCGTTTTTTCAATACACCTTCATGTCAAAGACTCCCCAACTTGAATTGTTCTATCGCGGCATCCAGCCATTTGATCCTACTGGTGGCTCGATAGACGTCCTCAAAATGAATGGCTGCCTCAACAATATCGCATCCTGTCGCACTAATATTTGGGGCATCAAGCAATGAACAGACGTACTCCTTTTGCTCATCAACCCAGGTTGTGTGGACTGAATGCTTTTCAATTTTATACTTCCCATGACCGAGCAATGTCGGCGGCATTTTCTCCGCATACAATTTTTCAAAAATCTTTGGGAAATCGCGTCTTATTGCACTTTTAACCTTACCATCCTTTCTTTCTGTCAATTCGAGCTCTGCGTCAGATGCTACCAAGCCCCATCCCGTTGACCATTTAGCAAAGGAATAGCCTTTGCCTTTCAATGCCGAAATCAAAGCGCGATCAGCTTCGTATAGCCTGCGAGTATTGGATGGGAAGGGGTCTATATAGCCACGAGTACGCAGAAGGTTGTGAACGTACTCCGCACTATTACGATTTATGACAAAGGTAATTTCAAGTACGCTCAACCCAGCTAAATATGCATCAATAATTCGGCGATTCAATATTTCCTCTAACTCTGATAATTTTGACATTGTTGTCTCCTGAATAAATTGTGAGGTACATACATATAAGGTGGTTACTTTTTTTATCCTTATATTACTTGACTAATTTAGCAGACGTTTTTACGTGAAAAGGGATGTTTTTTCCAACAGAGCCAGCTCAATCATTTTAACTGTCTTCATTTTTTTGTGAGAGTTTCTACGAATGTTATAGGCAATCTGGCGGATCCGAATTATATCGGTTTTGTCATAATTTGTTACTCCAAGATACGTGTGGATTCTATCAACTACAGTCGGAACACGCAGCTTCACACCAGGTGCGAGCTTCAGATATGAAATGAGAATATACCGCTGGATCTTGTTGAAATCCGGAAAAGCCAGCATCACCGCACGTTTCTCCGGGCGAAACCTTTTGCACATTTGAGCCACATACCACTCATCAGTCCAAACCCTCTTCAGCAGTCCCATGAAATAGAGATCATCGTCGGTTATTCGACGCGATATCAGTCCATCCCTCACCAGCTTCCTGGTGATTTTTTCCGAAAACTCAAAATAGTCTGCAGTACTCATCTCAATTCCCCCTTTTAATGCTCAGAATTTGACCATCAGTGGTTTTCTGCGTAGCTGCACTTCCTCAGCTCTTAAACAACGAATTTAGAGCCAATTAGAGCGTTAACGTCGTTCAGGACATTCATCGGCTCAATTACCCCCTCGTCAATCAATGACTCAATTCTGGCCAGAGACCGTCGGATTGTCTGTTTTACGTTTTCCAGCGTGCATTTACGTTTTTCAGCAATTTCACGTTTATTCAATGCACCTTCCCCGGTGACCCCCAAGGACAGAGCCAATACCTCGCGCTCTACTTTCGGTAGGTAGTCGCACACCGACTGGAACATCAATTCGACAAAATCAAAAGGCTCCGCGTCAGCATCCGTATAATCAGAAGCAAGATCTTCATCTTCAATATTTGAACAGAAATCAGAAGGAATCGAGTTAGAGCCATGTTTATCCATCGGGTATGGCGTAACGTCCCTGACCATTGTCTTGAAGACTGACCAGAAGACTGGCTTGAATTCCAAATCCTTTGTCTGGCAGCGGAGTGCTGCGACAAGAGACGCTTCATATGCCGTCTGTATATAGTCGACAGGCTCATAGGGGCCATACTGGCAATAATGATGAGCTTTCTTAATAATAAGAGCCTTGTTCTCAGTTACCCATTTAACTGCCTCATCAAAATTCATATCCAGCTCCTGTAAATAAAAAAAGCCGGTCCCAGGAAATATCCCTAAGACCGGCTTTGCCTTATTGCGCTTTAGTAAGCGACTGGCCGTGCCATTACATCGTATTTAGTGTGGAACTCAATAATGACTAGCTGGTGATGCTGACTCCTAAGCAACTTGCTGTTTTGATAATCTCGGCTGTTGACGCTGACTTTCGAAGGTATTCTTCGACTCTTCTCCGGATTCGAACGGTATCCCATCTAGGATGAATGCTTTCCCCGCAAAGAGAGATCGCTCCATCATCTTCAATTCTGATCGCCCCATCTTGAAATGCTTGGTTGATCAGATTTATATTTGGAATTCCAGCAGAAAGCCGGTAACGGCCTTCAATAGCTTCAATGGTCAGGCGATTGTGTTTCAAGTGATTAACCACAATCCTCGAAATTTCATTGTTACGGCTGTTTTTACAAAACATGTCTATTTGAGTCCTTCATTGCCTTAGTGCACACGGTTTGGTTATAAAAAGGTTAAAGAAAGGTTATAGGGGTGTTGACAACTCTTAAAGCTGCTATTATTACAAATGAATTTCGACACCCCCTGCCGGTCATACGTCGATTTTTCTCCGGTCATACGTCGATTCACAGTCGGTCTAAAGTCGATGGCGGTCGGTCATAAGTCGCATTCTTGCCGGTCTTACGTCGAAAAGTGACCCAATCTCGTCGGTCATAAGTCGATATATTCCAGAGCATTTCAAAGCGTGTCACTCAAATGCACATTTTCCTGGTCTCAAGCTGCATAATATGGTCGGTCATAAGTCGATAAAAAACTGGCAAATGGTGTATGTCTGCTTCAAACACCTGAAACTGTGGCTTTATCGGTCATAAGTCGAAAACTAGGTACGCATAACCTTGACTACATCGTTAGCGGAAATCTCCCAGGAGGAAAGAAAACCGACCGTTTCCATCACAGCCAAAGCTTCTTTTAGCTGCTCCTTAAAATGCTTGACTGGCATCTTGGTTCCACACACGACCATTAAGCGAGATATACCCTCTGGAAAGGGCTTCCGATGCGATGACCAATATCCGTAAAGTCTCGTAGCTATCCCTGTCGGAAGTTTTTTCCTGACTTGCCAGTCGAGATACGTGAGATAATTTGGCTCAAACAATAATAATATCTCCGGTTCAAGCCATACCTTCCACTGCTTGTATGGCTCGCCGGTATATTCATCACGCCAAAGAAATTTTCTGATCAAAGAGACGTTTATTGCCATTCCGAGACGCTTTGAAGAGACGGTCAAGCCGGTCACTGACATTCTTAACAGACAGTTTCTCAATCTTTCAGCACCACCGCCATTTGTTGGCCAGCTAATTTCGCGTAGGAATGAATAGGGCAAAAACTCTACACACTCACCAAGATGATGTTTTCGGATTAAATTGAGAATATTGAGCCAAACAAGCTCATCGTCCTGACGCAATTCTTTGCCGGTGTATGTGATACATCCATCACCAAGAGTAGCAATCTCCTCGTTCTCGATGTTGCGTCTTGGTTGGTTTCTGTTTCCAACGTTGAACAGTGCTGATCGTACAACCTCATTGGGTAAAACTCTTAACGAGTCGGCCCACTCCGGCAGATGTAGCTTTATGTTGTCAGGTAAGAAGCTGAAACCAGAACTGCTCATTAGTTCGGTGAGATAGGTGGCAATTCAGTTTTGGAACGTTTGAGAGGATCAGTAGGGAGAGGTAAGGCTGTTTTTGGTAGATCCGATTGCGAATAGCGAACATCACTCCGCTGTTCTAAATCGCGACGAATGATATCCATTATGCGCTGCCATCTCACTTCAGGATTAGGACTTTTTTTAAACTCAAATGTTACTTTCATATTACCGCCACGTGAGAATGGAAGGCATTCCGTGAATTGATAGGAGCTTTAGCATTCATTTTTCAGAATGTTCCGCTAATGTCAGGAGAGCGGAACGTGTGGAGCTATTTTTCATCGAACGAAATGCCTCAACCAGTTTCTTTTCATCCAATGAGAGCTTGTAAGGGGCATCAATATATCCATCAAAGAAGGCGTATATTGTGATTCCAAGAGCTTCAGCAATTAACTGAAGCCTGCTTGTATTCAGCTTGCTTTTGCCATTCTCATATTTCTGGATCTGCTGAAATGACATGTCGATAGCTTCAGCTAACTTTTCCTGGCTGAAGCCTGCCTTCTGGCGAAACACTCGGATTCGATGGCCAATTTCCTTGGTATCGATAATTGAACTCATAGCGATAAATCTCCGTTTTGGAAAATACCGTTATGGGGACTGTTTCGCTATATGCGGAACGATGCATAATTATTGAAAACCACAACAGTTAGTGGTATCAAATTGACACATCACCATCAGGATAACGGTGGACTGCTATCAAGCAGCCCAAATCTCGCTATCTTAACTTCAAGTTTATTGCCTCTCAACAACAGCCCTTGTTCGGTATTTTTGTTTTCATGTTTTGTAACAGCATGAAAATATAGAAAGTTCGTTGTGATGCCAGAAAGCGATGCGTAAGTGATTTGGGAGATGAAACATTGAACAGCAAATATAAAAGCAGAGGAATCTGTTCTGGTGGGGTGATTTAAATGAACGTGGGGATTTGGATTAGGGTTTCAACTGAAGACCAGGCACGGGGAGAATCGCCGAAGAACCATGAAGCTCGTGCAAGAATGTACGCAGAAATAAAGCAATGGAACGTCATAGATTTATACGACCTATCAGGTGTGTCTGGAAAAGATGTGCTTGATAATGCTGAAGCAAAGAGAATGCTTGAGGATGTAGCATCTGGTCGCATTCAAGCACTTATCTTCTCAAAGCTGGCACGATTGGCTCGTAACACACGGCAGCTTCTCGATATTTCTGATTACTTCCAAAAATATGATGCTGCACTTATCAGTTTAGAGGAGAGCATTGACACCACTTCGCCCGCAGGAAGGCTCCTCTATACCGTTATCGGCGCATTGGCTCAGTGGGAGCGTGAAGAAATATCTGCTCGCGTTGCAGCATCTATCCCTATCAGGGCAAAATTGGGTAAGAACACTGGCGGGAAGGGGCCATTCGGTTACCACTGGGTTGATGGTAAGATTATTCCCAATCCAGATGAGGCTCCTGTCGTAAAGAGGGCGTACCAGATCTTTCATGAAACAGGCAAGTTGCTAACCACGTGCAATCAACTAAAAGAAGAAGGACTTTATTCGAGGAGCAAGAAGGTCTACAAGCCGACGTCCCTCAAAAGGCTTCTTTCAGATACCATCTACAAGGGAATACGCAGGGCAAATTACGCAAAGAGTCTTGGCAATAAAAAGAACTGGGTACTAAAGCCTGAGAAAGATTGGGTTTACACGAACGTTGAACCACTGGTGTCTGAAGAGGAGTGGGATGCTGCAAACAAGATATTCGAGGAGACCGCAAGACGATATACATCATTCAAAGCGGTCCCAAAAGTAGGAAGGTTTCTGTTTTCCGGAATACTGATGTGTAACTGCGGCGAGAAACTCTACGTTGCTCCATATCCTTCAATGAAAATCCCACGTTATGCGTGTAAAAAATGTCGACTTAGGATCAATGAAGATGTTATCGACGAAAACCTCCGAAAGGCTTTGAGAGAGGTGGCTGTTGCTCCGGAACATCTACTAGGTAATGAAAACCTTGAGCAGGAACTGCAAGAAAAGCAGGACAGGCTGGATCTGCTGAAAAAAGAACAGAAGGATGCAAACGCTAAAGCTGATGTGCTGGTCGACTTATACAGCAAAAACGGCATTGATCTAAATATGTTCAAGGATAGATTTGACCCGATCAAGCTCAGGCTGGACAGCATTTCCCTGGAGATTCCTCGTCTTCAGGCAGAAATTGTTTTCACCAAGACCAACGCAATTGGCAAGGCTTATGTAATAGCTAGAGCAACAACTCTGGCGGCATTATGGGATACAATGAGTTACGAAGCTAGGCTACAAATCGTGAAAGAGCTTGTTGAGAGGATTGACGTCTGCGAGGATTCTCTGCATTTTGTCTTCTTTTATATCCCTTCGTTCGAGTCAGTAGAGAAAGGTTCACACACCTCCAGGGGTTCATGGCGGCCACCAGCATGACCCGCGCCGGGTAAGTGAGGGAAAGAAGTGAGCGGGAGATGGTGACTTTGCCATCCTCCAGCGGCTGACGCAGTACTTCGAGAACGTTTTTCTTGAATTCCGGGAGTTCGTCCAGAAAGAGGACCCCGTTGTGGGCAAGAGAGACTTCACCCGGCTTTGGCGTTGTGCCGCCGCCGATCAGCCCGACGTCAGAGATGGTGTGATGCGGAGCACGGAAGGGTCGCACCGCCAGCAGTGCCCGCTCTTTCTCCAGCATGCCGCTGACACTGAATATCTTCGTGGTTTCAATCGCTTCCTCAAAGGACATCTGGGGAAGGATGGTCGGGATGCGCCGGGCAATCATGGTCTTGCCCGAGCCGGGGGGACCGATCATCAGTATATTGTGGCCGCCGCTGGCCGCCACTTCCAGAGCGCGCTTCGCGTGTTCCTGCCCCTTGACCTCACTGAAATCCTCACCATATTCACTGCCGCTGGTAAAAAGCGCCTGGAGGTCAACCCGGCAGGGGTCGATGCTCTCCCGGGCACTCAAAAATTCAACCACTTGAGCGAGAGACGTAGCGCCGACAACATCAATCCCCTCAACAACTGCAGCTTCCGGGGCGTTCTCTGCCGGCAGAATCAGACCGGTCAGACCGGCCCTTTTGGCGGCAACCGCCATGGACAGTGCGCCGCGAATCGCTTTCAGGCCACCGTCCAGGGACAGCTCCCCCAACAGGATATAGTCATGCAGCCGGGGGCCTTTGATGACTCCGGTGGCGGCCAGGATACCGATGGAGATCGGCAGGTCGTAGGCGGCCCCTTCCTTCTTGATATCGGCCGGAGCCAGATTTGCGGTGATCCGGCGAGCGGGAAAATCGTAGCCGGAATTTTTCAGCGCCGCCCTGACCCGATCCTTGCTCTCCTTGACGGCGCCGTCCGGCAGTCCAACGGTGGCAAAAGCGGGGAGGCCGGGGGCAAGATCGACCTCAACATCAACAATAATTGCATCAATACCGATCAGGGCACTGCTGAAGACTTTTGCGAGCACGTTTGACCCCCACGACTGATTTTTGAATACTATAATTCAAAAAATAAAATTTTATTCAAAAAAAATAGGGGATTGTTCGCCATGTGGCCCGACTGGCGTTTTGAGCCGCCACATCCATGCGGTGTGGGGAGTAGTGTTACCTGCTAAAAATTCCCTCGAATATTCAGGCCGTTTGCAGAACCGGCCCGTAACTCCGGCAATTATCTGTTTAATTTTCGGAGAATGTGTGCATAATATTTGCGTAGGTAATAATTTTGGAGGTTGAAATGTTGAAGAAAATCGTAATCGGTGGAGTTGTGATTGTTGTTTTAGCTGTTGCAGGTTACCAGTACTGGAACAAATACATTAAGGCCAAGACCCCGGACGTCTTTACTACCATCAATGCCATTTGGGCGGTGCAGGGGCCGTTTACTACCGGGGCGGAGTCAACTCAGGCGCTTCGCTATGCCACAAAGGGGGCTGGAGGGCCGGAGGCCTTTTATAATGTAATAGACAAACATGCTGCGGCATATGAAGCCAATCCGACCAGGTGGGAAGACATACGAAAAAGCTATCTGGCATTAGCAAAGGGGAAGGAATATGACGCCGGTTTAGAGGCGGCAAAGAAACTGGGGGCGGTTGTCAATCCAAACAATGCGTCATCGCCGCCGGCACGCTGAGAACGTGTAACTCTGTGATACGAGTCCCCACATGCAGGAAATTGTTCTTCTTGCACGTGGGGACTCGTTTATTTGCATCTAAGCGATCCTGGTTTTTTTCTGAAGCTGCCAGGCGAATTTTTCCATTCTTTTTATATGGGTTTCCTGCTCTGCATTCAGGGAATCCAGAACTTTTCTGACCTCCTCCGAGTCTCCCTCAAAATATTCGAAGACCTTCTTTTCCCAGAGTGCTTTTTCAAGATGAAGTGCTAAGCCTGCGGCCTGAGCAATGGTGAAGTCTTTACTGTTCTTAAACCCGTTAACAAGGGTTTCTATAGACTCTACGCTTGCAGCAAGAGTGTTTAGCCGTAATTCCCCTTGTGAAAACCTGAATTTATCTGTGGGATCCCGTTCAGTAAGCCGCTTGATCCAGGAAGCATGCTGATGCTCTTCAAAAGCCAATTCAGTCCAATACGCCCTGTGCTCTGGGTATCTGTTTGCAAATAGCTTGTACAGCGTGCCGATAAGAATCTCCTGTTTCAAAAACAACTCCACAAGCCCTTTCTGATCGCTGTTTATTTTCATGGTATTCCTTTCAACAGAGCCAGATTGTCACATTCAAAATCAAAATGGTTCAACACCCTTATGCCTTCAGCATAATAAAGCCGATCTGGCGCCCCGCGTCATCCTTGTCCCTGCGGTATGAGAAAAACTGCTCGCTGTGGCAGCAGACACACTGGCCGGACAGCTGGATCGACTCATCCGGAAGCCCGGCGAGCAGCAGCAGTTCGCGGTTTGCTGCCGCAAGATCAAGCTGCCACTTTCCGGGGCTCTTCAGCTCGGCGCACCCATCCCAGGTCAGTCCCCCCTGCACAAAGGCCTTCCTGACCGGTTCGTCAACTTCATAGCAGCACTTCTGGATGCTCGGACCAATGGCTGCGTGAAGCCGGGCGGGGTTGGAGCCGAACTCGGAGCCCATGCCGGCCACGGTTTTACTGACCAGCTTTGCGGCGGTCCCCTTCCAGCCGGCGTGGACAACCGCGATGACCCTGTTATCGGGATCGGAGAGCAGGATGGGCACACAGTCCGCCACGCAGACGCCGATCATGACGTTCGGCTGATTGGTGATAACCGCATCCCCCTCAACGGAGAGAAAATGGCTGTAATCTTCATTCGGCTCGTTAATTACCAGAATGTCAGAACCATGGACCTGTCGCGGGGTCACCAGCGCCTCCTGATTAATACCGAAGGCACGGGTCAGCAGGCTGCGGTTTCCCTCCACATTGGCCTGCTGATCCTGGGTGTTCATCCCCAGGTTAAGGGAGTTGCAGGGGGGGCGCGATACCCCTTCATGGCGGGTGGTGAATCCCTGGGCGGAACCGGTCGCTCCGGGAAAATCCACCTGAATGTACTGGATACGGTCGATACGATGTAACTGCATGGGTGCTGCCTCCAAAAAACCCTTTGCCTTCCGGGTCAATTTTAGTAAGTTAGTTTCCGGAACGGGCGCGCTGCCGCCAGATATACATTGCCACCAGAGCGGCGCTGAACAGGACAACCCAGAGCAGCGCGTTATGGGAATACTGCATGATCAGCTGCTGATTCTCGCCGATGGCATAGCCGATCAACGTCAGGATGGTGCACCAGAGCCCCGCTCCCAGCAGGGTGTAGAGGGAAAACTTGACGTGATTCATTCCCGCCACGCCGGCCGGGATTGAAATCAGGTGGCGGATCACCGGCAGCAGACGGCCGATAAAGGTCGATATTTCGCCATGCTGCAGAAAAAAGCGCTCCACCCGTTCGAATTTATCAGGGGGAATCAGCACGTATCTGCCGTATTTGAGAATCAGCGGCCGCCCCAGATAATGGGATACGAAATAGTTGGCATAGGCGCCGACCAGACTGCCGACGGTACCGCAGAGAATGACAACCGCCATGTTCATTTTTCCCTGATAGGCCAGATACCCGGCCGGCGGCATAACCAGTTCACTCGGCACCGGAATAATAGAGCTTTCCATGGCCATAAGGAGCAGAATACCGGGGTATCCCATGGCACCGATCGTTTCCAGCAGCCACTGAGTAAGGGTGTGTAGCACGCGATGCTCCCTTTGAAAATAAAGTGAGGGCTCTTTATACTCCAAGTGAGCCGTTCGGGCAACAGCAGATAGGATATCTTGAACAAAACAGCAACTACCTTCTTTGCCGCTAGAGCGCGAAAGGGAAAAACCATGACGAGAGTTTTCATAACCGGATTGCTGCTCTGCGCGTGCCTGATGCTGACCGGCTGCGCCTCCACCGTAGGGATGAGCGAAGGGTTTGACAAGAGCGTGAACGCCTACAACCGGATGCTGCGCTGGCGTGAGCTTGAACGTGCCGGGATGACCTATGTGGCAGCGGAACAGCAGGAACCGTATCTGATACAGGCGGACGTCCTCCGGAAGCGGGGCCTTACCATCACCGATTTCCGTCTCCTCTCCTCCCGCTGTCTGCCGGAGACCGGGTCGGGCGAAGCGGTTGCAGAGTTTGACTATTACATTCTCCCGTCGAACAGGATCAAAACCATTTCCTATCGTCAGGAATGGCTCTATCTGGAGGAGAGCAGGGGTTGGAAATTGAAGAGCGGGCTGCCGCTCTTTGAATGATGGTTCCCCTAGACCAGCAAATACAGCAGTTTACGACTTACCTTCAAACTGAGCGGGATGTTTCGCCGCACACCCTGACCGCCTATCGCAGTGATCTGGGGCAGCTGCTGACCTTTGTCCAGCGTGAAAGGGGGGAGGGGGTTTCTGCCGCAGATATCGACCATCTGCTCCTCCGGCGCTATCTGGCGGGGTTGGCGAAGAACACCAAAAAAAGCTCCATCGGCCGCAAGCTGGCGGCCATACGCTCCCTGTTCCGCTTCCTGCTGCGCCGCGGCATAATTGCCAGAAATCCCGCCGAACTGATTGCTACCCCGAAAAAAGAGCAGCGGCTCCCGTTTCATCTTGATATAGATCAGGCCACCAGCCTGATGGAAACAGCAGATGATCAGGAGAAGTACGGGCTTCGCGACCGGGCGATCCTGGAACTCCTTTATTCGAGCGGTCTCCGCGTTTCCGAGCTTACCGGCCTGAATATCGGTGAGCTCGACCTGGCGGGCGGTATGGTGCGGGTCACCGGCAAAGGGGGAAAAGAGCGGATCGTGCCTGTGGGGAGCCGCGCCCTGTCAGCGCTCCATGAGTATCTTGCCCAGAGGAATGACGGAGGAAGCACCGGCGCTGTTTTTCTCAACACCCGTGGCGGGCGCATCAACCGCCGCAGCGTGGCGCGGATTGTCGATGCCCACGTTATGAGGATTGCCGCATTCAAGCGGATCTCCCCGCACACCCTCCGGCATACGTTCGCCACCCACATGCTTGAAGGGGGCGCCGACCTGCGCGCCATCCAGGAACTGCTTGGCCACGCATCCCTTTCCACCACCCAGAAATACACCCACGTCAGCATCGACCGCCTGATGGAGGTGTATGACAAAGCTCACCCGAAAGCCCATACGAAAAACGGGGAATAGCTTTCACTATCCCCCGTTCTCCTATTCTGCTGCTGTAATTCCAATTCCATTTCAAAGCCCTCTCTTCGTTGGCTCGTCATCGGCTCCTCAACGTACTATCCGTACGCCTACGTCGCCGATCTCCTCGCCACCTTGAGATCATCTTTGATCTGGAACAGGAAAACTACCAGGTACTAGTCCTCGCAGAGATCGACCTTAACGTCCCAGTTTTTGAGTTTCATGGTGCCGTTTCTCTCAAGGTTAAGGTGCATTTTGAAGGCACGATCCCACAGCTGCGGCTCGTGGCCGACCTTGCGTTTGATGCAGTCGGCTTCGGCAATATCAAGGTACTCGGTCAGCTGCGCCCGGTAATCCGGGTGGGCACACTTCTCGATGATGCGGCGGGCACGGTCCTTCGGAGCAAGTCCGCGAAGGTCGGCAAGGCCCTGCTCGGTGATGACGCAGTCAAGGTCGTGCTCGGTGTGGTCAATGTGCGAGCAGTGCGGCACAACGCAGGAGATACCGGTCGGGTCGGTCTTGGAAGGACGGCTCGACGGGGTGTGCATCATCTTCAGGAAGCCGTTGCGCAGGAAGTCGCCGGAACCGCCAAGGCCGTTGATCATGCGGGTACCGCCGACCAGGGTGGAGTTAGCGTGGGCATAGATGTCGATCTCGACCGGGGTATTCATGGCAATGCACCCCAAACGGCGGATCGGCTCCGGTGCATTGGAGATCGAAAGCGGACGCAGGGTGATTTTGTCAAAATACTTGTCCATGTTGTCAAAAAACTTGGGAAAGCCGGGCGAAGCAGACAGAGAGAGCGAACAGGAGGACGCACAATCCAGCTTGCCGGAGTCGAACAGGTCGAGCATGGTATCCTGTAATACTTCGGTGTACACCGAAAGATTGGTAAAAGGCCCTTTGGCCAGACCGCCGATAACGGCATTGGCGATGGAACCGACGCCGGACTGGATCGGCAGCAGGTTCTTCGGCAGACGACCGGCCTTGACTTCCTGGGTGAAAAATTCGATGACATGGCCGGCGATGGCTTCGGAGGTGTCGTCCATCTCGGCAAAAGCACGCCCCTGGTCACGGAGCTTTGACTCGACCACGGCGATGATCTTGCTCGGATCACAGGCGATGGAGGTGGAGCCGATGCGGGAGTTGGCAGCAACAATGTTGAACGGCTGACGGTTAGGCGGCATGGCAGGGGTCAGCAGATCGTGAATCCCTTCAAAAGAAGGCTGTCCGGTATTAACCTCGATGATGATCCTGTCGCAGATCATCAGAATTTCAGGGATAACACCACAGGAGGAGGTCGGAACCAGGCTGCCGTCTTCCTTGATTGCGGAAACTTCGATGATGGCCAGGTCAAGTTTGCCCGTTTCGGTGTCTTTGGTGTAGAAGCCGTAGCCAAGATCCTGGGCGAACAGGGAGAGGTGTTTGTCACCCATGCGGATGCGGCCCTGGTTGATGCCGGCAGCGATGTTCTTGCCGGTCTGGTACGGCCAGCGACGGTCGATCATGTCATTGACAGCCCAGCGGTCTTCGGTCTCGGCACCGACGGAGGCGCCGATGAACAGGTTGAATTTGAGCTTGCCCTGAAGGTTGTTTTTCTCAACATGCTCAGCAAGGGCGATCGGTACGACTTTAGGATAACCGGCGGGGGTAAATCCGGACCACCCCAGATTCATACCGTCCTTGAAGAACGGGATTGTCTGCTCGGGGGTCATCACCTTGCTTAAAAGGGCCTTGCACTGTACGCGATCCTGAAGAGTTCCGTAATCCGACATTTCCTACCTCCTGTTTGTTTATTGTGTTTACAGGCAGAGAACCTGCGTTGATAAGGACCTGAGACACCATCTGCCCCGAAGGGCAGTCTGCAATCATACCAGCATGTTACACATCAAAGTCCGTAAAGGGCTCAAGTAAAACCGGATTCTACGCATACACCCCGGTTTCGTCAAGCGAAAAAAGTGTATAAAAACACGCCCCTAGTTTTCGTAATCAACAGCGACGACGGATGAACAGACCGACTTCATATGCGGGACCACCTCTCCGGCATGGTAGGGATGAACCTGATAGGCCTGCAGGTCTTCGAGAGAGTCAAAACGGGTGGTAAGTGCAATGTCGTATGAGCGTTCCGACCGTATGACATCGACGCCGACCTCAAGGTGGCGCAGCAGGTCGATCTTGCCATCCATACTGAGCAGCTTGTTCCGGGTTGCCGTTACATTTTCTGCGGTGGGGTCTGCCAGCTTGAATAACACGATATGGGTGATCATGGTTCTGTTCCTTTCATGTCGGAGGGGCTTGAATTCACGTCCACCTGTATACATCGCCGTTATGACGCTGTCAATGCAGCACTCTGCATCACGAAGAAACCACTCGCCCCCTCCCGCTTCTGGAGAGGACGAGGAAGGGAGCGGGGGAATTATGCGGGGAGCGGAAGCGGCCGGAGAAAAACTACATAGGCACCGCTGCCGCCCATTTCCCGCGGTGCCGGAGTAAACTCGAGGACGGCGCTCCGCCCGGTGTCACGCAGCCATGAAGCGACCGCCTGGTGGAGTACCGGTTCTTCGGGAGAATGGTTCCCTTTACCGGTAATAACCAATACCGCTTTCTCTCCTTTTCTCCGGGCTGAGCCGAGAAAGCGGGGCAGCGCATCCAGTGCCTCTTCACGCGTCAACCCGTGCAGGTCAAGTTGATGGCTGACCGAAACAACACCCCGCTTTACCTGCCGGAGACGATTGCCGGACAGCGGCTGCAACTCATCTTCATCGGGGGCGGAATCCGTGAATTTGGCATCGAGCTTCAGCCTGCCGATCTCTTCAAGAAACGCCCCCTCTTCAACAACACGGAGCTCTTCCAACCTCTTCACGGCTGTTTTCTGCAGAGGATGCGAGCCCGCCTTAACCGGTTTTTTTCCGGAAGGGTGGAACGGCCGCACATCCGCCACCGCCTGAAGAAACAGGTCCATGCCCCCATCAACCGGCTCCGCCGGCTTCAGGACGACAGACGGAGGCGCTTTCACCGGGGCAGCCTCCAATACTGCGACCCCTTTCAGCGCCCCGAACGGGGTACTGTGAAATTCTTTCTCTTTGGGCGGCTTTTGATCGCGCTGTCTTTTCTTTGCCACCTGTTCAGTCCTTCGCCACCAATGTTATTTCAATACGGCGATTCTTGGCCCGTCCTTCTTTGGTACTGTTATCAGCAACCGGCTTATGCTCGGCAAAGGCTGCAGCTGACAGGTTACGGGGATCAATCCCCTGCTGCTGGAGAAATTTGGTGACGTTGATGGCGCGCACCGCCGACAGCTCCCAGTTAGTGGGAAAGGTCCGGGTCAGCGCTCCGGTGATTTGCACCGTGTCCGTGTGTCCCTCGATCCTGATGGCTTTATCACTGACACCTTTCAGGGTTTCAACCATCTTGCTCAGAATATCCAACCCCTCCGGCTTGACGTCGGCTTTGCCGGAATCAAACAGGATAGCAGCCTCCATGTTGACGGTCAGCTTCCCCTTAAGCTCGGAAATGGTGACCTGCCCCTTGGCAATCTCGTTTTTCATATTGGCCAGCAGCTGCTCATACGTGCCGCTGACCTCCTTCACCTTTTCTTCCTTGGCTTTCTGCAGTGCAGAAATTTCACCGTTCAGCCTGCTGTTTTCAACTTTCAGTGCCGCCACCTCCTGCCGCAGATCGGTAATGTTTTTCGACAGGGTGTCTGATTTTGCTTTGAGAATATCCTCCAGCTGTTTTTTGTCGCCAGCAAGAGTCGCGGCATCTTCCGTGAGTTTACCGAACTGAGTTTTCAATGCGGCATTTTCCTGCACTAGTTTTTTGTGTACCTGCTGCAGTTCGGTCAATTCTTTGGACAGGCCATCGGCCTCCTCAACCTTTTTCAGGTAGGTACTTTCAGCCACCAGACAGCCACTGGCAGACAGCAGAAACATGGCTCCGGCCACATATACAAGGAAACGTTTCATCATGATCAATCCTCCCGTAGTGATAGTGTAGGTCAATCTTATATCACACTGTGCGGATTTTGGTAGCGTCTAATGCCGAGATGCCATGAATTACGGCGGCGCAAACGCCCGCGCCGGCTTGACATGGCGGCACTTTAAGACTACAAGAAACAACTGATCCTGTTGAAATTTATGAAGCGGTGGAGTGCAGATGACAGCCAGAGTATTTTTTGTAGGTGCCGGACCGGGGGCGACCGACCTGATCACCATTCGTGGCGCACGACTCTTGCGCCATGCCGATGTCGTCATATTTGCCGGCAGCCTGGTGGACCGGAAACTGGTGAATCTGTATGCCACACAGGCGCATGTGTATGATTCCGCCGGTATGACGCTTCCTGAGGTTATAACCGTTATGGTGGACGCCGTGGCAGCAGGACGGAACGTCGTCCGGCTCCATACCGGCGACCCGTCCATTTACGGCGCTATTCAGGAACAGATGGAAGCGCTCGACCAGATGGGGATCGAGTATCAGGTGGTCCCCGGGGTCACCAGTGCCTTCGCCGCCGCCGCTGCGCTCAAGCAGGAGCTGACCCTGCCGGAGCTTTCCCAGACGGTCATTTTCACCCGTATCGAAGGGCGCACCCCGGTACCGGAGCGGGAGCAGCTGTCGGCCATTGCCCGCCTCGGCGCAACCATGGTGATTTATCTTTCCGTCGGCATGGTGGAAAAAGTGGTTGACCAGCTGCTGCAGGGTGCCTATACGGCAGAAACCGCAGCTGCGGTCGTGTGCCGGGCATCATGGGACGATGAACTGATTATCCGGTGCGCCCTGTCCGATCTGGCCGAAGAGGTGCGCCGCGCCGGTATTGACCGCCAGGCACTGATTATTGTGGGGGACGTGCTTGCCGCCCGGCGCGACGGCCTCAAGGCAAAGTCACTGCTGTACGACGGCGGGTTTACCCACGGGTTCCGCGACGGGTGCACGGTCTGAGATGAATATCGCCGTCCTGGCCATAACCGGTGGAGGGGTTCGCATGGGACGCAGGCTCTGCAGCAGCATTTCAGGACTTGAACTGTATGTGTCCCGCCGCTACTCCGGGGACGGCGGCGACGACTGCCGCCGCTTCGAGCCGACGGAGTTGAAGGAGCTAATTGCAACACTCTGGGGGGAGTATGATGGTTTCGTACTGATCATGGCGACCGGTATCGTGGTGCGCATGATTGCGCCGCTGCTGCAGTCCAAGGAAACGGACCCGGCGGTTGTGGTGATGGACGAGACGGGGAAATTTGCCATTTCACTCCTTTCCGGCCATCTGGGAGGGGCCAATGAGTTGGCGGAACGCTGTGCCTTCGCGGTCGGGGCACGGGCGGTCATCACCACCGCCACTGACGTCAACGGACTCCCCTCTTTTGACATGCTGGCACAGGAACAGGGGTGGGGCATTGACGATATCAGCCAGATCAAGACCCTGAACACGCTGCTTCTTGACAATGAAGAGATCGCTGTGGTCGATCCGACCGGACAGACCCGCCTCTGGCTGCACGGACGGGGGAAGATCACCTTTTTTGAAACCTTTGCCCAGGCGGTTACCAGCGCTGCCCACGGTTTTTTATTTGTTACCAATCGTGACCTGCCGCAGCAGACAAAACCTGACCGGCTGCTGATCCTGCGCCCCCGCAATCTGGTGCTCGGCATCGGCTGCAATCGGGGCACTCCGACGGATGAGATCGCAGCATTTGTCACACTGCAGCTCAAACGATTATTCCTTTCACCCAAAAGCGTGCTGTGCATCGCCTCGGTTGCTGCCAAGCGGGATGAAGGGGGGCTGACCGGCTGTGCCGCACGGTTTGGCGTCCCGCTCCGCTTTTTTGAGAGCGATGAGCTGAACCGGGTATCCTGTCCATCGCCCCCCTCGGCTCATGCCCTGGCGGCGGTCGGCACCGCCGGCGTCGCAGAACCGGCAGCCCTTCTCGCCTCCGGGGGGGGGCGACTGCTGCTGCACAAGGTCAAGTCAGCGAATGTCACTCTGGCGGTGGCAGAGGTACAGAGGGGAGGGGCCTGATGCCGAAACGACCGATTATCGCCATTACCATGGGAGATCCCTGCGGCATCGGCCCGGAGATCATTATCAAGGCGCTCCGGGAACCGGAAGTCGCCGCCGTCTGCGTGCCGCTGGTGATCGGGGATCGCCGGGCACTGGAGCGGGCGCTTTCCGTCTGCACTTCCCCCCTGAACATACAAGAGATCGCCGCCGCCGAAGAAGCCCGGGGCGTTCCGGACGGCACGATCCCCCTGTTGGCGCTGTCACAGCTGACGGAAACGGACATGGCCTATGGCGCCCCATCCGTGGCCGCCGGTGATGCGGTCTATCGCTATATCTGCCATGCGGCACAGCTCTGCCTGGAAGGTACGGTTGCCGCCATGACCACCGCCCCGATCAGCAAGGAGGCCATGCACCGGGCCGGCCACGACTACCCGGGCCACACCGAACTACTGGCCGAATTGTGCGGCACGGACGATTTCGTCATGATGCTGGCGGGAGATCAGCTGCGGGTAAGTCTGGTGACCATCCACGAAGCGCTGGCAGATGTGCCGCGCCTGATAACCTTCGATACGGTCCTCAGGACAATTCGTATCACGGCGGAAGGGGTAGCGCGCCTGACCGGAAAAGCCCAGCCGAAACTTGCGGTGCTGGCGCTCAATCCCCATTGCGGCGAGGGGGGCAAGTTCGGCCGCGAGGAGGCAACGATCATCGGACCGGCCATCATGGCTGCCCGTCTGGAGGGCATTGCCGCCGATGGCCCGCTTTCGGCCGACACCCTGTTCCACTTTGTCCGGCAGGAAGGGTATGACGCTGTGGTGGCCATGTATCACGACCAGGGGTTGATCCCGCTCAAGATGCTGCATTTTGATGATGGAGTGAATGTAACCCTGGGGCTGCCGATCGTCCGCACCTCGGTTGACCACGGCACCGCATATAATCTGGCCGGCAGAGGCATAGCCTCGGAAAAGAGCCTGCTGGCGGCCATCCGGATGGCTGCCGGGATGGTACAGCACAGCTTTCCGCTTGCACAAGCCGCCGGTTTTTCGTAGACTCCCGCACATGACAACCTTCGCAACCATATCCGCTAAAGTCCGCGCCGCTCAGCGTATTACCGCTGAAGAAGCACTGTTTCTCTTCGCATCCCCTGACCTGCTGGGCATTGGTGAATTGGCCGCCCTGGCTAATGAACGCAAAAACGGCATGAACGTTTTTTTCAACGTCAACCGTCACATCAACCCGACCAACGTCTGCGTCAACCGCTGTGCGTTCTGCGCTTTTTCGCGCACCGCCGGCGAAGAGGGCGCCTACACCCTGGCGCTGGACGAAATCTGCCGACGGGCACGCGAAGCGGCTGATGAAGGCGCCACCGAAGTGCATATTGTCGGCGGCCTGCACCCCGATCTCCCCTTCGAGTTTTATGAAGAAACCCTGCAGGCCATCAGCGGTTCCGTTCCGGGTCTGCACATCAAAGCGTTCACTGCGGTGGAGATCGAATATTTTTCCCGGATTTCCGGCCTTTCCATCGAGCGGGTTCTGGAGCGGCTCATCAGCGCCGGGCTCGGCTCCATGCCGGGAGGGGGCGCTGAAATACTGGTGGAAGAGGTCCGCCAGAAAATCTGCCCTGAAAAGATTTCCGGGGCACGCTGGCTGGAGATCATCCGCCTGGCGCACCTGGCCGGCCTTAAAACCAACGCAACCATGCTCTACGGGCACGTGGAGGCCGTTGCCGACCGGGTCGCGCATATGGAGATGCTCCGGAGTCTTCAGGATGAAACCGGCGGATTCCAGGCGTTTATCCCCCTGGCGTTCCAGCCGGAGAATTCCGACCTGAAACTTGACCTGAAGGGGACTTCAGGGCTGGATGACCTGAAGACACTGGCAATCGGGCGGATTTTTCTGGATAACTTCGACCATATCAAGGCTTACTGGATCATGCTGGGTGAGAAGATCGCCCAGGTTTCGCTCGCTTTCGGGGTCAACGATCTGGACGGCACGGTCATTGAGGAAAAGATCGGGCACGACGCCGGGGCCCAGAGTCCGCAGTCGCTGACTAAAGATGGCATCATCCGTCTGATCAAAAAGGCGGGGAAAACACCGGTCGAGCGGGATACGCTCTATCATCCGCTGCGCAGGTACTGATGCATCCCACAGCACCCCCCTGTTCCGCCCGGAACGGGGGGCTTGACACACTCATTTCCGGCTGTATTGATCCTTCCCTTATGACGGCGGCCATCCGCCGCCTTCAGAAACGCTTCACTTCCTATTGCAGCAGTTGCCCCGCTCCGCTCCCGGCACCCGGACTGATCATCACCCCGGAGATCAGGATCCAGAGCGAGCTGTATCTGCCTATCAGCGAAATTACCGCCGCTTTCTACCACCTGTACCGCGCTGCCCTGACATACCCCCCGCGTACAGCCAGCACCCCGTTCCATAACGCCTCAAGTTGGGCCGACCTGTTTGTCGCCCTGCCACCGGACTTTCAGTTCAGTGCCAATCCTGCGCACCTGCTGGAAGCGCTCCTGGCAGACCGCTCCCTGTTGACACGGTTCCTGTTTGCCTCATTCCTCCCCCCGCGCTTCTACGGCGGTTTCGGGCGCTATCCTGGACAGCAGGCGTTTATTCAAAGGTGGCTGCAGAGCTATACCATTCCGGCGGTGCGCTGTCTGGACGCCGCCTGCGGAACCGGAGAGGGGGCCTACGATCTTGCTCTTCTGCTGTCGGAACGTGGGGTTACACCCGAATCGGCTGTTATCCATGGCTGGACAGTGGAGCCGCTGGAGGTCTGGGCTGCTGCGGAGCGTTGCTTCCCCCATGACCCGCACCGGGAAGCAACGTTTCGAGAATACACCTCTCCTCTGTCACGGTACAACATCAGCTTCAGCTGCGTTGACCTCACACATACGGTGACTGAGACGCAGTTCGACCTGATTCTCTGCAACGGTCTGCTGGGTGGGCCGATAATTCATCAGAGAGAGGATGTGGAACGGGTGGTGGCACAGCTGGCCGGTTTGTTGGCACCGGGGGGAGTTCTGCTTGCTGCCGACCACTTTCACGGGGGGTGGAAACGACACTGCCCGCAGTCGGAACTGCAGGCAGTGTTTGAACGTCACCGGCTGGTGTCGGTGGATGCCGGTGAAGGCATCGGCGGCCGAAAGAAGTAGGCATTGCTGCCAGTTACCGGTTTATTGACCACGCGAGACCACTTCATCAATTTGAGCCAGGGTGTGTGCCAATTGAAATCCCTGCACTTCTGCTCCTAACTGCCGTGCTATCTGGGTAATGGAAAAAATACCGCACACCGTCTGCTTGCCGTCAGCTCCTTCGGCAGCAACCAACGCATGCTGCCTTCCTGATTTTTTCAGGGTGGCAACGATCTGACCAACTTCGGCTTTTTTCACCTCATCTAATTTCAATACTTCCAATTCCCGCTGCGTGGTCATAATGTCCCGCACCATTATATCGGCATGAGTGCCACCCATGTTCTGCAGAAAGCGCATCGGCTTTTCGCCCAGCACGTCAGATGCCGTCAGCAAACCCGCCACCTGATCGTTGCCATCCAGCACCAGCAGCATACGGACACCATATCGGATCATTTTGGCGTTGGCGCTATCCATGGAAGCATTGGAGCGGGCAACAACGACTGAAACCTTGCTTAAGTCCGTCATCACGGACAAGGCCTGATCACTGAGAGCGACATGCTTAGGGAGGTTCTGTGCCGGGCGCATAAATGAGGAACCGGTTTTCAAGTTAGATGTTTTGAGTATTTCAAATTCCCTGATCATAATTTTCTCCTTGGAAGTTACGTTTGGATTTTTCTGGCTATGGATGCTGAGGTATCGCGGGCAGAGCAGGCATCAAAACTGTATCAGTAATCCGCCCCAGGTCAAACCGCCGCCGAAGCCCATGGCCAGGACCAGATGTCCCGGCTGTATCGTACCGTTTCGCAGATTTTCGTCCAGCACCAGCGCAACCGAGGCTGCCGACGTGTTGCCGCACCGGTCCAGGTTGAGCAGGAAGCGTTCCTTGGGGAAACCGCTTTTTTTGGAGATAAAGTCGATCATGCGCACGTTGGCCTGGTGCGGGATGATGTAGTCTAGATCGGCAGGAGTTATGCCGGCCTTGGCACACAGGGTGTTGATTATGTCCGGGATGACCTCGGTTGCAAAGACGTAGACCTGCTTGCCGGCCATCTGGAAATAGATCTCATTTCCCTCAATCGTTTCGACGGTGACCGGCTTGCGCGAACCGGAAGAGGGAACCTGGATCAGCGGCCACCCTTTGCCGTCACTCCCCATATATGTATGCTGAATCCCGTTCGTCTCACTGCCGCCGCAGCTCAAAATGGCGGCACCGGCACCGTCACCGAAGAGCGGGCAGCTATTCTTGTCATTGAAGTCGAGAATTTTTGAGTAGGTATCGGCGCCAATGGCCATGACGGTTTTGTATTTACCGCATTTTATAAAGTTATCGGCGATTTCCAGCGCATACACAAAACTGGAACAGACCGCGTTGACATCAAAGGCGAACGCATTTTTCGCGCCGATGTTGTCCTGGACAATACAGGCGGTGGAGGGAAGGCTCATATCCGGTGTCGAGGTACCGACGATAATGCAGTCGATCTTGCCGGCGTCGATGCCGGCAGCCTCCAGCGCCTTTTTTGCTGCAACCGTTGCCAGATCGGAACTGGCTTGATCGGCGTGGGCAAAACGCCGCTCACGAATACCGGTACGGCTGTAAATCCATTCGTCGGCATTTTCAACCAGATAATCAAAATGACTGTTCGGTATCACCCGATCCGGCAGACACGAACCGCTCCCGATTATTTTTGAAATGATCATTGGTTCCCCGATTCTGCCCCACTGGACGGTGCAGATTTCAATTTAATTAAGATGATTTCCTTGTCTCATAAAAAAACGCCGTTTGTCAAGAACAGCACATCGCCGCTGGCCAGACCTAGTCCCTGAATTTGAGGACATCCACAACCGAATAGGTCCACACAAGAAAAAATGCACACAGCACCGCTTTGCCAAAACCTGTTGACCCCTCGATCGCCGCCATCACTTCAGAGGGTGTTATGCTGACCGCACCGCCAGCGATCTGGTTAGCGATGACTGGCGAAAGCCCCCGCAGCAGGACAAATAGCGCCAGCAACAGGAGAAAATTTACCAGTACGATGATTATACCCCCTACCATTTTCCGGCCGAGATAGAGCTGCCCGAGTCCTGGAAGCACCAGGGCGGAAAGCAGCAGAGCCGTAAACTTCCTGTTCATACGTGATTCTCCTACGCCGATCAATCGGCGCCAGTGGCGTGAATGTGTCCAGATGACGGCCGTTTCTGTTTTGACTTTGCCGGAGCATTGCGGCATAGTAAGGCAGGTTTTATCCTGTTCTCTGGAGCACATTGATGGTTCTTTTTGCAAACATACTTCTGGCGCTGGCGAAACTGGTTGAACTGGCCAGCGGACTGCTGACTCTCTACAAATACGTGCTGCTGGCGAGCATCGTCATCTCATGGGTGAATGCAGATCCCTACAACCCGCTCGTCAATTTCATCAACCGCGTGACAGAACCGGTACTGCGCCGAATCCGCAGACACATGCCCGACACCGGCATGCTGGATTTGTCTCCGCTTGTTGCCTTTGCCATAATCTACATCCTGCAGATTATCGTTTTGGACACCGCATACCACTACCTCATCAGCGCCAGCATGATGCTCAAGAACAGTTGATTCCCCGAATGTGCAGCGGCTTGGCTCCACCAGCTGACGTACCCGGTAAAACCATAAAAAAAAACCCCGGATATTATCCGGGGTTTTCAGGGTTTGAAGCAAAGGAGGCGTTAAATTCTTGTTACGTTCGCGGCCTGAAGCCCTTTCGGACCCTTTGTTACTTCAAAAGTTACTC
>CAIOXL010000167.1 GCA_903862245.1 uncultured Geobacteraceae bacterium
AAAGACCATGCTGATTGAAGAAACAAAAAAGGCACCTCCGGGGAGATGCCTCTGGTTTGATGCTTTTGGTTTGGTTTTAAATTACCGCGCAGCGGTTTAGTTCAACATTGTGTAAGCACGCTTTCCAGTTTTTCTCACCGCCAAAATCAGGAGTCACTATAGTGAAATATCCAGGTTGCACGTCATTATCATCTATCGGGTCAAGCCAATCTGCAAATGGAGGTTCCTCAGCAAATGAAACTTTAATATTTCCTTTTTTGCACTGAAGAGAGAGACTGACCGAGCTGCCGGCCACTTTGCTGTAATAGAGCCACAATTCATTCAGCAGTCGAATCAAATCAATTTGAGAAAGTGATACGTTCGCAATTCCGTCTAAAGTTAAATTTGATGATATGGATCGTAACATGTTATTAACCAAGGACGTTAGATTTTGAACCAGAATGTCAAACTCGGAACGATTTATAAGCGAGTGAAGGCTAGATAGGATCAGATCCTTCCCCTCTCGCAAATATGCCTTTATTTGGTCTCCATTCTCACCATCAACATCGATCTTTTCATCGATGTAAAGTATATCATCACCGCTGTCTTCGTGTATCAAATGGTCCAGCTTGGTTTTGAACGGTAGATACCAGATCAGATGATTGTCTATTGATAAAAGTATTTTAGCCACTTTTGCCATCTTGCCATAATATGCCGTTGTCCTCGCCCCTGAGACCTCGATTTTTATCCCAAACTTTTCTCCATCTTGTTGCTTACTTTTTTGCATTTTTGCTCCCTTTTTAATCTGATTTGATGCATAGCAAATTTACTGTAAACCGAATTGCCCTTATGTATAGCTTTATTTCAAGCAATTGTTTTTTTGATGGAAAATATCAATAATGGAGTAGAAAGTGCGCGGAGAACCAGAAGGAGCACCGCCAGATTGGTCGGTGCTGTTAGATGGGAATCGTTATCAAGCGATGCGAAACTCTCTGCTGAACTTGGCGTTACAAGGGGCAAAGGACGGAAGGGCGTGTTTCTTGAACTGGTAAAATCGATTTTTATTGCGGTTGGGGAGGAAAGTGGCCTCGAGCGTTTATTCGCTCCGCTGAAGGTTCTTAGGACTGGAAGACTGAATCATCAGTGCTAATGGACGATAGATCCAGTATTGTAACCGCTGGTGATTTTAGCGAGGTTCATCTCACCCTTTATCACGTTTCTGTTACCGCTAACGTTCTGGTGTGCCACGGTATAATATTAAGGTGTTCGAGGCTATGGCATCTGTGAGATGACAGTTTATGTACACTCCGTCACCAGCAATTATTCATTGACAGTGTTTTTAATTTATTGTATCTATTAGTACAATCAATTGTACGTATTAATACAATATCGTGTACATAAGGATACAATATTGGAATATCGACTCGACAAAGATTCGCTGCTTACAATCCTGCAACAGTGGAATAGTTTTCTGAAAAAGAAAGTTCACCTCATTGCGTGCGGGGGAACAGCAATGACACTTCTTGGCGTCAAAGCATCGACAAAAGATGTAGACTTTATTGTTCCAAATGGGATCGAATATAATTATCTCATCAAGACTCTAAAATCACTGGGTTATGTACCAGGGTCTGGCTCCGGCTGGATAAGGAAAGAGGAAGGCTTCATATTTGACTTATTTCCAGGAAACAAAATTCATACAACGGAGTTACTTAAATCACCACTGACTGAAGGAAATAACAGAAAGCTCTATGAATTCAGCAAACTATACGTAGGAATCCTTAACCATTATGACCTTATTGCAAGCAAATTGATTCGCTACACGGCAGTTGATGTTGAAGACTGCGAAATGCTGGTCAGGGCAAAGAGAGATGAGATCGATATTGAGCGGCTCATTGGACATTATCGTGAGTTGGCAAGTTACGATATTGCGTCAGACCGGATAACAAAACACATTGACTATTTTATTGACCGCCTTCGTGTGGAGGATCTGCTATGAAGGATCAAACTACTCTTTTAAGAAAACTATCTAAAATGGGACTTCCCTTTATGGAGCCGCAGGAAGACTTTGATGTAAATCAGACTCTTGCCGAAGTGGTAAAAAGTAACGATACGAGATTATTAGAAAGTTTCCCTGTGTTACTCTTGAATGCGGCTAAAGATTACGGTTTTGATTACCTTCGAGTGAATCAGCACTTGAAAGATGCAAACAGTAGGGAAAAATTTAGAGATTTATTAGTCTTATCGGTTGCTTTGTATGGGGCATATCATTTGCGCTATTTATGGGCAACTAAAGTTAAAAAAGGGTTTACAGATACCGAAAGAACACTGCTAAAAAAATACAAATCTCCACTAGCAAATAGCAGTTCTTTTATGTGTGCCGGAACTGAGCTGAGCCCTTCGAGATTAAAACAAATGTTCGATATGTATTTCGAAAATGATGCTCAGAAAAACCAACAGAAAGAAGGGAGATTTGAGACTTTATCGCTAGAGTACGCGATGTCGCAGTTTTTTTCGCCGAAACAAAAAGATCTATTCAAGAAGAAAATGGAGGGATTGCCGCTGACAAAAACCGAAAAAGAGTATTTTTCTCGATCAGTCAAGAAAAAGGTGGTGGCTCTGGCCAATGTTGAATTACATCATATGGCTCAAACATTGGTGGTACGCTCATAACGTGCGGCAATTACGAAAGTTCTCAATAATAATTTGAAAGGCTTTGCCGGATCAGGTGTTCTGGAAGTTGTTGAGGACTACAACACCGATACCTACCGCGCAGTTTATACCGTCAGATTCGCTGATGCTATTTATGTTCTGCACGTTTTCCAGAAGAAGTCAAAGAAGGGTATTGCCACGCCTCAGGAAGAGATCAATAAAATAAAAAAGCGGCTACTCCCTGCAACGAATACCTTCATAACGAAAATCGAAAAACAAAAATTCTGTATCATTACGAAACCTGATTCTACCCATGACAAACACCTCCCCGTGCAAGAGGAATGTTTGGCATATCGATTTTTGGAGTCGAGAACATATCCCTTTCGATTGTTTCCCAGATGAAGAGAATTTTACGACGGCCAAAAGGTCTGAAGTAATGGATCCCCTCGATCAAAACCGAGTCAAGCAGGTAATTGCAGATGTAACGCGAATTGTAGTGGAGCCTCTGAGCCAGTTCTGCCGTGGTAAGAAAAACGCTATTCATAATCTCTCCCTTTTGATATACGCACATTGTTCGTATATCAGCGTATAAAAATTGGCCGTTTGAAGTGGCCTGTATTTTCAATATACGCTCATTGTGCGTATATGTCAACAAAAAAAACAGCTACATAATTAGTCAAAAATGCAGCAGCCGAAATCCTTAACAAGAGCGTCTCTAACTATCCGTGTTCGTTCACTTTTACTCCCAGTTAATCTGCCGTAAACAAGATCTCTAGCGACGCTATGTGAAACGCCCATAAGTATGCACCATGCTCGGAAGGAAATCCCTTTGTCGATAAGAGCATGCTTAATATGTTTTTTACGTTCGTCAGAAGTCATGATGAGTTACTTTATGTCTCGCACCAGAAATAGTCAATTTAAAAGTTATTGTAAATTAGATGGTTATGGGCCCATGAGGCAGTGGTCGTTTTGCGGAGTCTAAAAAATATCATGGGCCCAGCTTGGGCCCGAAATGGGCCCGGAGCCCACAAGATGACTTAGATTACAAAAAATAAAAAGAATATGGCCTACTGTAAACTGTGCCTAACATACTAGAATTACTGGTTTAACTATCAATTTAAGCCTAATTTTTATTGGTGGGCGCTACTGGGATTGAACCAGTGACCCCTGCCGTGTGAAGGCAGTGCTCTCCCGCTGAGCTAAGCGCCCGATATTTCAGTTCTCGGTCATAAAGTGCTGCTCATACAAATCTTCCAGTTCCTGCAGGTGACGGCTCTCTTCCTGATGGAGCTGGGCAAACAGTTTACCCATGGGTGCACCGGCACAACCACTGGAAACCTTGCCATAAAAGTCAACTGCCCCTTTTTCAAGGTGGATGGCATAGACAAGCGCCTCACGCACTCCGGACTGGGGACCGAGCTCCTGTTTTTTATAGACGTAATCGAGATGCATGGTCGGAATGGGTGTATCAGGATCCTCGCTGCTGTCCATACGCCCGTCCAGCAGCGCCTTCTCCAGCTGATGTTTGTGATTCAACTCATCCAGGGCATTTCCACGCAGCAGATCCTTGGCTCCCTTGTGCGTCAACTGACGAATCGCGGACAGATAGTTGCGGAACCCTTCCTCCTCCATCTTGATCGCCATTTCAAGCGCCGCATCAAAGGTATAACAGACCTGATTGTTTTCCATACTTATGCCTCCTGCTCAATCAGCCTGGCGGAGGTGATGAAAACCGGCTCCACCGGCACATCGGTGTGCCCCCCCTTACTTCCGGTTTTTACCGCACGAATCTGATCCACCACATCCAGCCCCTCCAGAACCTGGCCGAAAACGCAGTAACCGAAATGATCCTGGTGTTTTCCCTTATGATCCAGAAACGCGTTATCAACCGTATTGATGAAGAACTGGCAGGTGGCGGAATCAATCACCGCCGTACGGGCCATCGCCAGAGTGCCGCGCTTGTTCTGCAGACCGTTGGCAGCCTCGTTCTTGATGGCGAATTTCGGTTTTTTTGTTTCCATATTTTCATTCATTCCGCCGCCCTGAACCATGAAATCCTTGATGACGCGGTGGAATATCAGTCCGTCATAATGACCGTCCTTGACGTAGGAGAGAAAGTTTCTGACGGTAATCGGAGCTTTTTCCCTGAACAGTTCTACTTTGATGGTGCCCATGGATGTTTCCAGGGTAACCTGCGGATTCTGATCTGACATCTAATTCCTCCTGAACATTGGTGAGTGCCCGTTTTAGGCTGCCCAAAATACTACGTTTCGCGGTCAGAGTACAAACAATAAATACGCTTATTGAATTCTCAGCACGATCTTCCCGAAGTGTTTATCCTCCTCCATCATCCGATGGGCGTCCGCTGCCTGATCGATGGTGAAGACCTTTTCGATGATCGGAACGATGCTCCGGTCGGCAAACTTTGGCAGCGCGCGGCGGGTGAATTCAGCGACGATATCCCCCTTCTCGGCAACGGGGCGGGAGCGCAGCACACTGCCGATGATCTGCTGACGTTTCACCATCATCAGTGCCAGATTCAGCTCGGCCTTGATGCCGCTGATAACGCCGATAACCACCAGCCTTCCTTTATAACCGAGGGAGTTCATGTTTGGCGCCAGATATTTGGCGCCAACATGATCCAGAATCAGATCAACACCCTTCTTGTTGGTGAACTCCTTGACAACGTCCGTAAAATCAGGGGTTTCATGGAAATTGATCAGATAATCAGCGCCGAGTTCCCGGACCCGCTCCATCTTGGCAGGGGAAGCGGTTACAATCAGCTTGCTTGCCGGTGTCAGCGCACGGCAGAGCTGAATCGCCGCAGTATTAACCCCGCCGCCGCCGCCATGCAGGATTGCACTCTGGGCGTCTTTAAACTCACCAATCATGAACACGTTCAGAAAAGCGGTTATATACGACTCGCAGACACACGCGGCCTCCTCGAAGCTCATGCTTTCCGGAATGCGCATCAGATGGCTGGCATACGCCACGGCAAATTCCGCATAGCCGCCGCCACCGACCAGCGTCATGACCCGTTCCCCCACCTGCCAGCCGGTAACGCCGGCGCCCAGGGCTTCAATCACACCCGCAACTTCCAGACCGAGGATTTCCGAATCTCCCGGCGGCGGCGGATACTTCCCTTCACGCTGCACCAGGTCCGGCCTGTTGATTGATGTCGCCATAACTTTGACAAGCACCTGCCCCTCGGCCGGACTCGGCTTTTCAGCCTCCCCTACCCTGAGAACATCCACACTCCCGAATGCGTCCATTAAAACTGCCTTCATACCTGTACCTCCTGCGGGGATTATATCTGAAGTAAATACCAATTTTAGGTCCCGAATGTACCGGCTTACGGCTGTTTTGTAAACACAAAATCAAAACGTGTGAACCGCTTGATTTACCGGAATGTTTCTGCGATAAAAGAGCTGTTTTCATCACGGCACAAAAGGAAATTATCCATGAACATCATGGTTACCAACGACGACGGCATTCACGCCGCCGGCATCCGCGCCCTGGCAGAAGCGATGGCACAACTGGGAACGGTAACCGTAGTCGCCCCCGACCGGGAGCGAAGTGCCGCCGGGCACTCCCTGACCCTGCACTCCCCCCTGCGCGTGTTTGAGCTGCACAAAGGGTGGTATGCGGTGGACGGCACCCCGACCGATTGTGTCAACATGGGGATTCACAACATGCTGCCGGTCACTCCCGATCTGGTGGTTTCCGGCATTAACCATGGCGCCAATCTGGGCGATGATGTCACCTATTCCGGCACGGTTGCTGCGGCCATGGAAGCCAATCTTATGGGCATTCCGGCCATCGCCTTTTCCCTGGCGACCTTCGAACCGAGTCTTCATTTTGCCGCGGCTGCAGAGATTGCCGTTCAGGTTGCCCGTCAGGTTATCGCCAATGGACTCCCCCCGGACACCTTCCTGAATGTCAATATCCCGGACTGCCCGCCAGGCAGCATGCTTCCCCCGCTGATAACCCGTCAGGGGAAACGCTCCTTTATCGGCAAGATTGTCGACAAAACTGACCCGCGCGGGCGGAAGTATTTCTGGGTCGGCAGCGAAGAGCCGAATCACAATGATGAGCCGGGCACCGACTTTCATGCCATCAACCGCCGCCACGTGTCCATCACCCCGCTCCACCTTGACCTGACGAACCACAAAACGCTCCCGATTCTTGCGAAATGGCAGTTTTGACATATATGGACATTGAAACCTTCTCCTGATATAGTCACACCGTTTTTTATCCATTTCGTTCCGGCGTACCACAACGCCGAAGTGACCTGCAGCGGGGTTTTCCTTGAATTTTGAAATCATGAGAAAAAAAATGGTGCAGGATCAGATTACGGCACGCGGGATAACAGACCAGCGGGTTATCAACGCAATGCTCAAAATTCCGCGGCACATTTTCGTGCAGGAAGCCTTTGCCGCCCAGGCCTACAACGACAAAGCACTCCCCATCGGCGAGAAACAGACCATTTCACAACCCTACATCGTTGCACTGATGACTGAAAAACTCGCTCTGACCGGCACGGAAAAGGTTCTGGAAATCGGTACCGGCTCCGGTTATCAAACATCTTTGCTCGCCACACTGGCCGACCGGGTCTACTCTGCAGAGCGCATCCGCCCGTTGGCCCTCAACGCCCGCAAATGTCTTGATTCTCTCAAACTTTTCAACGTTCAGCTGCGCATAAATGACAGTGGCGGAAGCCCGATCGGCTGGGAAGAGGAAGCCCCGTTCGATGCCATCATCGTTACCGCCGGAGCGCCTGAAGTCCCGACTGTCCTGACGGACCAGCTCGCTCCGGGGGGACGCCTGGTAATTCCGGTCGGGACCGACGCCGAACAGATACTGGTGACGATTTATAAAAATGCCGATGGTGAGCTGCTGCACGAGCCGTCTGTGCCGTGCCGTTTTGTACCGCTGATCGGCAAACAGGGTTGGCATGCGTGACAACGACACAATCTGGGACAACCCTTATGCATAACGCGAGCACGATCCATCAGCGGCACGAATATGACGATGAGCCACCGTTGACCGGGCTCTCCACGCTGTCGTGCGATGACATTGAGGAACCTCTTTTCTTCACTGATGATGAAAGCAGCGAGGATGATGATGAAATCCAGCCGGGGGAGCTTGAACGGTATGATGACGCCATCAAAATCTATCTGCGGGACATCCAGCGCACTCCGCTGCTGAAAGCCAATACCGAAATGGAACTCGCCCATAGAATCGAGGCGGGAGACAAAACGGCCCGCACCAGAATGATTGAAGCAAACCTGCGGCTGGTGGTCAAAATCGCCAAACGCTTCACCAACCGGGGCCTGCCGTTCCTTGACCTCATCGAAGAAGGCAACCTGGGGCTGATGAAAGCGGTTGAGCGCTTTAAAACTGAGAAAGAGTGCCGATTTTCCACCTACGCCACCTGGTGGATCCGCCAGTCAATCGAACGGGCGCTCATCAACCTGTCCCGGACAATCCGCCTGCCTGTTCATGTGTCAGATGACATCGGCCGTATGATTCGGGCCACCCGCAGACTTTCCCATGAGCTGAACCGGGAACCGCTCTTTCAGGAAATTGCCGATGCCATGAAAGTCGATATCCAGCATATCCACCAGCTGACGTCGCTTGTGCGCCACACCTGTTCCATTGAAGCCCCCATGGGTGAAGGCAACGATTTTGCCCTGATTGATACCATTGAGGATGGTTCTCAGACCGCTTCGGGCGCCCTTATCGAGAATATCGACCTGTTTACGCTGGTCTCCCGGCATCTCAGGCAACTTTCTGAACACGAGCAAAAGATCCTGACTCTCCGCTTCGGTCTTGACGACCACGAGCCGCAGACCCTGGATGTCATCGGTCAGCAGTTTGGTGTCACACGCGAGCGAATCCGTCAGATAGAGGTGAAAAGTCTGGAAAAGCTGCGGGCTCTGTACCTGCTCAGCCAAACATAAAATAACACCAGGAGGGGTGAACATGAATGATCTGAAAAACATAATCCGGGATATTCCCGACTTCCCCAAAAAAGGAATTATCTTCAAGGATATCACGACCCTGCTGCAGGACGCGCAATCGTACCAGAAAATGATCGATCTTCTATCCCATCGTTATGTCGGCAAACGGATCGACAAGGTTGTCGGCGTTGAAGCACGGGGGTTCATTATTGGATCGGCTCTGGCGTATAAACTGTGTGCCGGCGTCGTACTGGTCCGTAAACCGGGGAAACTCCCCTCCGAAACGTTCAGCAAAACCTATGACCTGGAATACGGCACCGATACCCTGGAGATCCACAAGGACGCCATCAAACCGGGAGAACGGGTTCTGATTGCTGATGACCTGCTCGCCACCGGCGGCACCATGGAAGCGGTTGTCGATATGGTTCAGAGTATGGGGGGGGAAATCGTTGAGTGCTGCTTTATGGCGGAACTGGATTTTCTGGAAGGACGCAAGAGGCTTCCGGAAGGCAAGGTATTTTCACTGCTGAATTTCTGATAGGGTCATAAATCTAGTCACTTGGGGGGAACAACATGAAATTATTCATCGTTCGTATGATCACTTTCCTGGCTGTTTTTTCGGCAATCCCGGCCTTGGCGGTTGACGTTGTGCGCCTGGGTAATCTGAAGTTTGCCCATTACGGAGCCGTTTCCTACATGAAGGAGATGTGCGGCAAGTACAACCTCAAGGTTGAAGAACGGGTCTTCCCCAAAGGGATCGATATTATCCCGGCTATCATAGCAGGTGAAATCGACATAGCCGCATCCGCAGCCGATGCCGCCATCGCCGGCCGTGCCAGCGGCGCTCCGGTCTACATCGTGGCCGGATTTGCCAAGGGGGGGGCAAGAGTCGTTGCCCAGGCCGGTTCAACTATCAGAACAATAAAAGACCTCAAGGGGAAGAAGGTCGGTGTGGCACGCGGCGGCGCCCAGGAGCTGCTGCTGGCCGAACTGGAGAAGGTTGGGCTGAGCTGGTCCGATAAACCGGGCAAGGACGTTCTGATCGTTTATCTGGCGTTTGCCGATCTCAACCAGGCCCTGGCGGCCCGCCAGATCGATGCCATGTGTCAGTCCGAACCCCAGTCTTCCCAGGCCATCAACAAAAAATTCGGGGTTGAAATCCTTAAACCCTACGGCACCCCCATGGGTGAACCGGTCCGCGCCCTGGTAATGACCGAAAAAATGTACCGTGACAAGCGGGATGTTGCCGAGCGCACCATGATGTGCTTTGTGGAGGCCACGGCACTGTTTCGCAAGGACATGAAACTGGCGGAAAAATATGTGCGCGAAAACATGTTCAAAGGGCAGATCAGCTCCGACGATTTCCGCGACGCCATGGATAATGCCCAGTTCACCTACGATATCAGCGTAGACCACATCGACATCACCACAAAACTGATGCAGAAATACGGCGTCGGCAGAATGGCGAAGCCCCCGACAGCGACCGACTGGGTCAAGCTCGATCTTCTGCAGAAAGCCAAAGCAACGCTCAAGGTGAAGTAGCCATGTCTGCCGGGGTGAAATCCCTGCTGCGGGGCATAGCAATGCCGTTTCTGCTGCTGATTGTCTGGGAGGCAACCTGTCGGGCCGGTCTGGTTTCACCCATCATGCTCCCCTCACCCAGCGCCATTGTGGTCAAATGGGTGGAATGGCTCCGCTCCGGTGAATTGCTGCTGGACGTGCTCGGCAGCCTCGGCCGCGTAACCGGCGGCTTCCTGCTGGGGGCTGGTCTGGCACTGCCGCTCGGTCTCTTCATGGGCTCCTCACCCCGCATCTATGAGTATTTCAACCCCATTGTCCAGGTACTGCGGCCAATTCCGCCCATCGCCTGGATACCGATGTCAATCCTCTGGTTCGGGCTCGGCAACCCGCCGGCCATTTTTCTGATCTCACTCGGCGCGTTCTTTCCGGTTCTGATGAACACCATCGCCGGTGTCCAGAATGTCGACGGCATCTACCTGCGTGCCGCCCGCAACCTGGGTGCCGGGCGGAGCACCATGTTCCGCCGGGTGATCCTGCCGGCCGCTACCCCTTACATTCTGGCCGGTATCCGTATCGGCATCGGCACGGCCTTTATCGTCGTGATCGTTTCCGAGATGATCGCCGTCAATAACGGCCTCGGCTACCGCATCCTCGAAGCACGTGAATTCATGTGGTCCGACAAGATCATCGCCGGCATGATCACCATCGGCCTGCTCGGCCTTGCCATAGACCAGGTAATGAACGCACTGAACAACCACCTGCTGCGCTGGCATCGCGGCATGGAGAGCTGAGCTATGGACTATATCTCAATCAGCAATCTCTCCAAGACCTTCCAGGGCCGCGACCGGAGCGTACCGGCCCTGCAAGATATCAACCTGTCCCTGTCGCGCGGCGAATTTGTCTGCCTCCTCGGCCCTTCGGGGTGCGGCAAATCAACCCTGTTGAATTCAATCGCCGGATTCATCCAGCCAAGCTCGGGTGAGATCATGGTGGATGGCAAACCGGTCAGAGAACCGGGGCCGGAGCGCGGTGTTGTTTTTCAGGAATACGCCATTTTCCCCTGGATGACGGTGGCCAGAAACATCGCCTTCGGCCTGGAAATAAAAGGCACACCGGCGAATGAAATCCGCGATCGGGTCGATACCCTGCTGGATACCCTGGGGCTGAAGGAATTCCGTGACCGGTTTCCGAAGGACTTATCAGGCGGCATGCGTCAGCGGGTCGCCATTGCCCGACTGTTGGCTATCGACTCGCCGGTCATGCTGATGGATGAGCCGTTCGGCGCCCTGGACGCCTTAACCAGAAGAACGCTGCAGGACGAACTTCTCCGTATCTGGCTGGAATCGGGGAAAACGATCCTGTTCGTCACCCACAGCATCGAGGAATCACTCTATCTTGCCAACCGGATCGTAGTCATGACCTATCGTCCCGGCACAATCAAGCGCAACCAGATCGTGACCATGCCGCACCCCCGTGACCCTTCCGGGGCGGAGTTCAACGAGCTGAAGCGTGATTTGGGACAATTGGTGATGAAGGAACAGGAGCGTCATACCAGTGACGAAATGAAGGCACTGTGAATCGTGATGGCATGTGGAGGTTGCATTTTGCCGGGCAGCAGGGTATAAAGACACCCCACGTCCCCGTAGCTCAGCAGGATAGAGCACTTCCCTCCTAAGGAAGGGGCCGGTCGTTCGAATCGACTCGGGGACGCCAATAAAAACAGGGGATTAGCTTAACAGCTAGTCCCTTTTGTTTTACCATGGAGCACGTATGGAGCACATTTTGAAAGCCCCCCCCCCGTTGTGTACCTTTTAACCGACAAACGACATTTGCTGGGGATCATTTCAACTGTCATCGACCGACTACGAACTTTCAACTGCTTGCCTGACAAACTCATACTTCTCCATCATTCTCAGCAGATCAAGCGCAGTCATTCCTATATCCTTGTAATACCAGTTCCGTGCCCGTTCAACAGGTATGTCGAGTTCACTCGCCACCTGTTTTGTCGTAATTCCCTGTTTTTGAAGCAACCTCATAATATATCTCGTTACATCACCATTGTTGAGATCTTTTTTGTGGCAGATCTGCCACAGATTCTTTGTAGACATACGCCCCTTGCTGAATGAAAGTATTACCGGAATAATTTGCGTTGTAACAAGGAGATACGCAGAAAATGCTGCAAACAGGAACGGCATATACTCCAAGCCAAATACAGAGCCTTCGCCTGAAGGGGGCCATGTATATCCGTATGTCCACAGAGTTGCAGGTGGAGTCGCCGGAAAACCAGGAACGTGCAATACGCACCTATGCCGCTCAATACAGCATTGAAATTATCAAAACCTATGCTGATCTGGGTGTTAGCGGAATAAACACGGAAAAGCGGGAACAGTTTCAGACCATGATTGATGATGTGGAGCAAGGACGTAGTGCGTTCAATATCGTATTGTATCTGGATGAAAGCCGCTGGGGACGGTTTGTAGACAGTCGCGAGGCGGATTATCACCGCATGAGACTGGAACGTAAAAACGTTCTCTGTCAGTCCTGCGAAAAGCCGCTGACGTTAACCAGCAACATTGCCGACCGTATTATGACCCTGCTTCGAGACGAAAGCGCCAGCGACTATTGCCGCCAACTTTCTCAAAAAGTGTGGGTGGGACAATGCAACCTGGTGTCAAAAGGATTCCGGCAGGGAGGTGTAGCGGGTTTTGGGCTTCGGCGTATGTTGTTGGACGAGACCGGTAGCCCCAAACAGGAATTGGCAATGGGGCAGCGTAAAAGCCTGCTTACCGAGCGGGTGATCCTGATTCCGGGGCCAGAAAACGAACTTCGGATTGTACTCTGGATTTATGACCAGTTCATTGCCGGGATAAGTGAAATTGAAATTGCAATGCAGTTGAATGCACAAGGACTGAAAACCCATTTTGATCGTCCTTGGTCACGAGGAACTGTGTGCGAAGTGCTCACCAATGAAAAATATGTTGGTAACAACTTATTCAACCGCACATCGGGCAAAATGAAGAGCAAAGCCAAGCCCAATCCGGAAATCGAATGGGTGCGCAAGGAACGCGCTTTTGAGCCCGTAGTGGACATGGAGCGTTTCTATACAGTCCAGGGGATCTACGGGGAACGTAACAAAAAAACTACTGACGAAGAACTATTGCAGGGTTTGCGGGATTTATATGCCAAGCAAGGGCACCTTTCAGCGCTGATAATTGACGAAGCGGATTATTTGCCACCCAGTAGTCTTTTTAGTACTCGCTTCGGTGGACTTTTGCGGGCCTACCAGATGATCGGTTACACCCCGGAGCACGACTATAAGTATATTGTCATCAACCAACGGTTGCGCGCCCTACATGCCGAAATTGTAGCCGACGTTGTTCACAGCATAGAAAGCCTCTGCGGCAGGCAAATTCCCATAGATCAGAAAAACTGCCTGTTGGAATTGAATCACAATCTATCTGTTTCAGTTGTCATCAGCCGTTGCTTTACCACGCCAGCCGGAACCCGGCGCTGGAAAATCCGTTTTGATAACGGCCTTCATCCCGACATAACCGTAGCGGTACGCATGGACACCAGCAATGAAGCGATCCACGATTACTATATTCTGCCCGCGTTGGAGTTTTCGCCTGGGCTGATAAAGCTATCGGAGGACAACGTAGGGTTTCTGGACAGCTTTCGTACTGATACGTTGGATTATTTGCTGAATTTGAGCATTAACATCTCTCTCGACAAGGCGGTGGAATATGGTGCAGGGGGCAATAATACTTATTTCCATTGAAGATATTAACATCTTGAATCCACGGGTACGCAATCAAATTATTGCCGAAGAAATACGGCAAAACATTTTGAGCATCGGCTTGAAAAGGCCCATAACGGTATCTCCCAAAAATGATGCTAAAAGCGGTAAGAAATATGATCTGGTTTGTGGACAGGGAAGGCTTGAGGCATATATTTCTGCTGGAGAAACTGAAATCCCCTGTGTCGTTCGCAAAGTGAGTGAAGAAGATGCGCATATTATGAGTCTGGTGGAGAATATCGCCCGGCGTAATGGTAATGCACTGGAACTCCTGCAAAGTATCAAGTATCTAAAAAGCCAGGGTTACGAGGATGATGCTATTGCTGCCAAGACCAATCTTGGCAAAGACTATATTCGAGGCATTATCCGTCTGTTAGAGCAGGGAGAGGAATACTTGGTCAACGCAGTGGAAAAAGGACGAATCCCTTTATACCAGGCACTGAACATTGCTTCGGAAGATGACACAGCCGTACAGATGGCTTTGACAGAAGCGTATGAATCGGGAGCATTGACCGGAAAAAAGCTTGTTGATGCACAAAAAATTATTTCCCGGCGGAAACATTACGGCAAAAGTCTTTCAGCTCCACACCGTGAACATGCCAAGGTTTCCGCAGAAGTTTTGATTGCGGTCTATGAAAAGGAAGCTAAGGAGAAGAAGCGGTTACTGGCACAATCAAACTATATCAAGGAGGTTTTGGACTACACGTCCACTGCCCTTCGCCAGTTATTGAAGGAAGTCCATTTTACCAATCAACTGAAAGCCGTCGGCATGAATGAAATTCCCCAGCATGTAACTGATCTTCTGAAAAGGTAGCGGCTATGGCAAACAAAATTAAGCAGGGATTCCAGGAAAAACTGATTGAACTTGCTGTGGAGGAACTGTTCCCCACAAAAACCATTTCTATTACTGCAAGAAAATGCAGAAAGTATTCTCAGGTTCTTTCCTCCATACGGGAAGTGGGACTGATTGAAGCCCCTGTGGTCGCTCTGTTTAAGAAAGAAAAAGGATATCTTCTGCTCGATGGGCATGTGCGTATAATGGCTCTGAAGGAATTGGGGGTGGAGCGCGTTTTCTGCCTTATCTCCACTGATGACGAGACCTATACCTACAACAAATACATCAATCGGCTTACAGCAATTCAGGAACATCATATGATTGTGAAAGCCGTGCAGTCAGGAGTCTCTGAAGAAAAGCTCGCCCGTGCCTTGAATCTTGACATCGGAACAATCAGAAATAAGAAGAATCTGCTTGAAGGTATCTGCCCGGAGGCCGTCGATTTGCTGAAAGATAAGGTCGTGCCGGAACCGGTTTTCAAAGTGTTGAGAAAAATGCTAGCGCCTCGGCAAGTTATCGTCGCCATGTTGATGAACGACCAGAATAAGTTCAACTCCAACTATGCCAAGGCGCTGCTGGAAGCAACGCCCTCACATCAGCTCGTCAATAGAGGCAAACCCAGGAAGGAAACTCCGGCAATACTGGCGCGCCAGGCTCGTCTTGAGGAGGAGAGTCTGGCCTTGTCCACGGAAATAGGTTCATTGAAGGAGCAGTATGGTACAGCAATGATAGATATGACATCTATGCAGGCATATTTGAAAAGATTGATCCGTAACGAAGCGGTTGCAAAATATCTACGTGATTTCAATGAGTCATTTTATGACAAATTCAAGGAAATTGCTGAACTTGACTTTTTCAGATTGAAAAAAATGGAGTGAGGATGGAATCTGCATGTAAAAGGGGCCTGACGGAAGCAAAACGTCACCGCATCAATGCTGATGTATCAACAGCCCCTCCTGCTCTAAGCCAACTCCATACAGGCTTGTGACGTTGTTACGGATAATTCGGCGGGATCTGGCAGATAACGTGAAAATACTTCTCTGAACTGATGGGCGGTGTACCCTTTGGCGGTCTCGATACCGATACGGATGGTATGGGAGAGGATGCTGTATTCCTTGAGACGCTTCGCCACCTGTCGCGGGGAAATCCGGTCGGCAATATTACTGGTTAACGTGAGTGGCTTTTCGCAGGACTGGCACAAAACGTTTTTACGTTCCAGTCTCATGCGATGATAATCCGCCTCGCGACTGTCTACAAACCGTCCCCAGCGGCTTTCATCCAGATATAAGACAATATTGAACGCACTACGTCCTTGCTCCACATCATCAATCATGGCCTGAAACTGTTCCCGCTTTTCCGTGTTTATTCCGCTAACTCCCAGGTCAGCATAGGTTTTGATAATTTCAATGCCGTATTGAGCGGCATACTTGCGTATTGCGCGTTCCTGATTCTCAGGCGACTCCACCTGCAATTCAGTGGACATACGGATATACATGGCCCCCTTCAGGCGAAGGCTCATTATTTGACTTGGAGTATATGCCGTTCCCGTTTGCAACATTTTCTGCATATCTCCTTGTTACAACTCAAAATATTCCTGTAATACTTTCAACCAACAAGGGGCGTATGTCTAGAAAGAATCTGTGGCAGATCTGCCACAAAAAAGATCTCAAGAATGGTGATGTAACGAGATATATTATGAGGTTGCTTCAAGAACAGGGAATTACGACAAAACAGGTGGCGAGTGAACTCAACATACCTCTCGAACGGGCACGGAACTGGTATTACAAGGATATAGGAATGACGGCTCTCGATTTAATAAGGATGATCGAGAAGTATGAGTTTGTCAGGCAGGCGGTTGCAAGTCCGTTGTTGTTAGAATAAAAGCTCACAAAGGGCTCAAAGGACTCGTGTTCAAGCCATACTGGCTAAACGGGGAATTTTGCTGGCCGAAATTTTCAGTATGGCAATGAGAGAAAAAATATGATGTAATTACGGTTGGAATGGGTGAATTTATGAGAAAGCTGGCAACAATCCGGAAGGTTGATGAGATACGGTCTATTGAGGACGCTGATGCGATAGAGCTGGCTGTCTTCGGCGGCTGGCAGGTTGTGGTGAAAAAGGCGCAGGAGATAAAACCTGAAATGCTGGTTGTGTATTGCGAGATAGATTCGGTTTTTCCGGAACAACAGCAGTTCGAGTTTTTGCGGCAGGACAAGTTTCGCCTTCGTACCAAAAAGTTCCGTGGCGCCTTGTCGCAGGGTATCGTTTTTAAAATAGATGAGGTGCTGATAGTCGGGAATTATGTCGAGGGAGAAGATGTAACGGGGATTCTGGGCATAACCCTTTATGAGCCACCTATCCCGGCAGCAATATCGGGCGAAGTAGCCGGTGCTTACCCTGGGTCTGTGCCTAAAACCGACGAGGAACGGGTACAAAACCTCGATATTGAAACTTTTTCCGGTATGTCTTTCTTTGTAACGGAGAAACTCGACGGCACATCGTGTTCGTATATTTTCGACGAGGCGGGTCTCCATGTCTGTGGAAGGAACTGGGAGTTTTGCGAAACTCCCGATCAGACCTTTTGGAAGCTTGCCAGGCACTACAATATTGAAGAGAAACTGCGCGACTTCCATGCCCGGACGGGAAGTTATCTTGCCTTGCAAGGTGAGGTCGTCGGCTATGGTATTCAGTCGAATATTTACGGATTAAAAGGGCAGGATATCTTCATCTTCAATATTTTCGACATTACGAGGCAACGTTATCTTCCGGTTGCTGCCTACCGAACAACACTGGATGATTTCGCCCTCAAAGGCGTTCCGGTTGTAGCGGAGAATTTTCCGAATGTCGGATACGACCATGCCCGGTTTCTCGAATATGCCGAAGGTAAGTCCCTTCTGAATCCACAGGTAGAACGCGAGGGGGTCGTCTTCCGCTCCATTGATGAGGCACGCTCTAATCAGAGCAAGATATCGTTCAAGACGATATCCAACAAGTACCTTCTCAAGCATGGTGGATAGTGGCAATAGTTTAAGATATAATTCAATGGACTATTTTAAGGCTATTGATTATATTTATTGTATCAAGAGTCCTAAATAGGATGTTTATGCAAAACTCTAAAACACCAGAAGAGATGGAAGCTGCTTTCGGGCATCAGTTGCGCGATCTGCGCTTGCGCCGGAACATTGATCAGCGTCAGTTGGCCGAGCAGGCCGGCGTTGCCCTGAATTCCGTCAAAAACCTGGAAAACGGCAGAGGGGCAACAATGACGTCACTGGTGAAGGTGTTGCGCTCCCTGGGGCGGGCCGACTGGCTGGAAACCCTGGCTCCGGAAGTTGCTATCAGCCCGATGCAGATGCTGAAGGCAAAACAGCCGCGACAACGTGCATCCAAGACCAAAGGTAACGCCAATGCATAAACCGGTTCAAGCTATTGAAGTGCGCATCTGGGGCAAAACCGTCGGTGCGGTCGCCCTGGCTCCGAATCTGGGATACTACGCCTTCGAGTATGACAGCAAATTCGTCAAGTCTGGTATTGAGCTGGCTCCACTTACCATGCCGCTGGCAGAAGCCCGTGAACCATTTATATTTGTCGATCTTCCCGAGTTGAGTTTCAAGCGGCTGCCCGCGATGGTGGCTGATGCCCTGCCGGATGATTTCGGCAATGCCCTGATTGATGCCTGGATGGCAAGCAAAGGTATCGATAAAAAACAGGTGACGCCGCTTGACCGCCTCGCGTACATGGGTAAGCGTGGTATGGGAGCGCTTGAGTTCAAGCCGGCCCGAACACCGGCTATTGCCAGCAGTACCGCTATCAAGCTCTCACGCCTGGTCGAAAGCGCCCGTCAAGCTGTTCATGGTGAACTTGGTTCAGACCACCTTGCCAAAGCAGCTCTGGCGCAGATTATTCAGGTCGGCACCTCGGCGGGCGGCGCACGGGCCAAAGCGGCTATTGCCTGGAATCCTGAAACTGACGAGATCAGGCCGGGACAGTTTGATGTGGAGCACGGCTTTGAACACTGGCTGCTCAAATTCGACGGCATGGGTGCTGACCGGGAATTGGGCGGTTCACAGGATTATGGCCGGATCGAGTATGCCTACTACCGGATGGCTAGTGCCGCTGGCATTACCATGTCACCCTGTCGCCTGCTGGAAGAGAATGGCCGGGCTCACTTCATGACCCGGCGCTTTGATCGTGACGGGAACCACAAGCATCATCTGCAATCACTCTGCGCCATGGCGCATCTGGACTACAAACAGAAGGCGACCCACGATTACAGCCAATTTTTGCAGACCGTTGTCCGTTTGGGCCTTGATTATGCTGCACTCGAAGAAGCATTCCGGCGGATTGCTTTCAACGTAATGGCGGTAAACTGCGACGACCACACCAAGAATATATCCTTCATGCTGCGGGAAGGTGGGAAGTGGGAACTGGCACCGGCATATGATGTGACGTACGCCTTCAATCCATCCGGCGAGTGGACCTGGCAGCATCTCATGGCGGTGAACGGTAAATTTACCGGCATTTCTCAGGCGGATCTGTTGGCGGTTGCCGATCGGTTCGGCGTCGGCACCGCACATAAGGTTATCAGGCAGGTGCAGGATGCCGTTGCCGCTTGGCCTGATTTTGCCGGACAGGTCGGGGTAAGTCCAGTCGAGAGCAACAGGATACGTGAACACCATTACCTGCTATAGGGTGGCTGAACTTTTCCGATTTGTGGAGGAAGTTGCCAAGGAATTACTTGTTGCAATTCACCGTTTATTAGAGTTGGCGGATTCAAGTTCGAAGTGCAACAGCCAGTGGTGGTTTGGTGTAACACATCTCCACCCCGAATAACACCTCATGTGGTGACCTGAATCCTAAAATTTTACGTGGTCTGTGATTTAGC
>CAIOXL010000168.1 GCA_903862245.1 uncultured Geobacteraceae bacterium
AAAGTGACTACGAAAAAAGCCTACGGTTTCAAAAGCTTTGAAGTAATAAAACTAGCCTTATATCATACACTTGGAAAACTACCCGAGCCAGTAGTCACCCATAAATTCTGCGGGTGAAGCCAAATTCATACCATGAAAGGATAATAATTATTATGAAGACCATCAAACCGACAATGTTCTCACTGTTCGTCATGCTTACCCTCGCCGCCTGTGGCGGGGGAGGGGGAGACGTACCATCCCCCGCCAAAACAATCGTCACCGGGGTTGCCTCCAAGGGGCTCTTCGAAAACGGCACGGTCAACATCTACGCCCTGCTGGACAACGGCGTCAAGGGAGAGCTCCTTGACAGCGTCATCACCGATGCCACGGGCAATTACACAGCCAACTACGTCGGCTACACGGGGCCCATCTTGGTCGAGGCCAGCGGTTCCTACAATGACGAGGCCACCGGAGGGCTGAAAAACATTTCTGCCGACGCTCCTCTCCGGGCCGCCATCGCCCAGGCCCAGGGCACGGTATACCTGCCGGTGACGGCCTTGACCGAAGTGGCGGTACGAAATGCCGGGGCGGATCCGACCCGGATCACGGCGGCTAATGCCCAGGTTTCAGCCTTCTTCAATGTGGACATCACCGCCACCCAGCCGGTGGGGCTGTCGGATCTGGCCACCGCCACGTCGGACAAGCAGACCTACACCCAGATCCTGATCGCGGTTTCCCAGATGATGGCCAACGATTCCGAGGTGAACAACGCCGACAAGCTGAATAACGTGCTGACGAGCCTCAGCCAGGGGATAACCTCCGGCGGCACGACGACCACCGCCGTCTACAACGACATCCAGAGAGCCGTGGGCACCTTTGTGGCCGAGCATCCCGATGTCAGCGGCATCACCGCCACCAGCCTGTCGAACGTGGGGGAGTATTCGTCGAAGAGCTATACTCTGACCTTGGGGGGGAGCGTTCCCGCGGAGGGGGTCTATGGCCTCCAGTTCGACCTGGTCCTGCCGGGCGGTATCACCGTCAGTACGGCCGGCAACGGCAGCGCCGCCGCGTCCAGCCTGGCCCTGACTGGCAGCGCGCCGTCCGGCGCCATGCTCGTTAGCCGGTACACGCCCGGCACGTTGTTCGTGGGGCTCATCACCACCCAGGGCATGGCTGCCGGAGGGTTCGCCACCCTCACCTGCAACATCCCGCCGGGGGCAGCGGCCCCGTCCGGTACGGACTTCTCCGTGGCCAATCTCAGGGCGCTCGATGCAAGGGCGAATGCGCTTCAGGGAATCACAGTGAAGGTGAACTGAGTAAAACAATAAACCGTTACGGACGGAAAGAGTGCTTATTTACCCTGGTGTTTCAGTAAAACGATTGTCGAGTTTTACGGACACGCCAGACGACGCTGAGAATTATTTTGGAATAATCTGTTAGGAGTGCTTTTATGAAAAAAACGATAATCAACACCTTGGCAATAGTACTGATCGTTTCAACAACAACCGCATTTGGCGAGGTTAGAGAGGGAGCCTTTTCAGTGACTCCAGTTGCCGGCAGCTATGTTTATGATAGCAAGCAGCACCTTGATACAAGCGTGGTATTAGGAGTAAGAGCCGGCTACAACATCACCGATTCTTTTGGCATTGAAGCATTCTATGATTATGTTACTCGCTCAAATGTCTCGTCAATGTCTTTAAAAGATATTTCTTCCCAGCGCTACGGCGGTCAGGCCCTCTATAATTTTTTCCCGGATAACGTGCTCGTTCCGTATCTGGCAGCCGGGTATTCACGGGTAAATTTTGGCGGCGCCGGTGTTAATAACGCATCCCACGGCGAATTTGATTACGGAGCGGGAGTCAAGTATTTTCTGACCGATGACATTGCTGTTAGAGGTGATATTCGACATGCCCTGTATAGCTACAATTCTACGAACTTCAATAATGTTGAATTCACCACGGGAGTGCATTTTCAGTTTGGCGGCGACGCTTCAGCAGTAAAAACCATTGTCCCTGCTTCTGTAAAACCGTCTACCACTGAACCGGCCCTGATGGCAGCACCGGTGCCGCATCCGACAGCATGTGAGCCAGTTGCATGTCCCTCAGCATCGGAATCAGTTAAATATGTTTTTGAGCCTGTTACAGAGGCGGCTTGTGAAACACTCAAGGCTGCTGCTCAGCTCAAAGCATCCCAAGTGGTGGTTGTTCCGAGAAGCTGCGAAATACCTCCTGATATTTCGATTACTTATGGGCCTGACAGGGTTATATTCAAGGAAGACTATCGCGATGAACTCGATAAAATGGGCAACTTCCTGAACGATTTTCCCAATTCAAGCATAACAATTGTCGGGCATACCGACTCCGCCGGAAGTAATGAAGAAAACCTGCAATTGTCTCTTGTTCGCGCCGCCGTGGTACGAAGCCACATTATCTATAAATTCAAGATTGCCCGCGACCGTATTTCTATAAAGGGATATGGGGCAAGCAAGCCGGTCGCATCTAACAAGACCGCAGAAGGTAAAGCAAAAAACAGGCGTATAGAAGCCATATTCAACTGCAAATAGACATAAGGGACTCGGAAATAACAAATATACCGTTTTATATCTCATCTTCAGGCCATCTTTGCCGCCCCCTCAATCGCAAAATCCTCAGCGTAGCGATGCTACGTCTGTGGTTTTGCTCAATCGGTGGTGACAAATCTAACCTAAATCTGAGCGTAAACCTGGTAAATCAGCTAATTCCGAGTCCCTAAGGTTTACCGGCCGTTACTTGATTTGAGAGGAACGCCACAGTATGAAAATGCAATGGATGTATATCAGAGGGGTTGCTGTAATCGTGATGCTGATCAGTCTGGGCTTGGTGCGCCCCGCCCGGACACTGGCATTTGAGAGGGGATTCCCCAACACGTCGTTGCCGCAGACGCAAGAATTACTCCGGACCGTATCCAAACCTTCCCGCCGTGTAGACCATACGGACCGCTTGATCGTCAAGCACAATAATCCTGCAATTGCCATGGCCGCAACCCTCAGTAGCGGGACAGTCCGGACATTGAGCGCCATGGCGGGCGTTACGCTGAAACATCATCGCGCCATGTCCGGTGGCGGCCAGGTATACAAGCTGCCGCAACGGATGACGCTCGACGATGCACTCGCCATAGCCCGGAAATTGAGCGAAGACCCGACCGTGGAATACGCCGTGCCGGACCGGATCATGACGCTGGCGCAGATCCCCAACGACCCTCTTTATGCCAATCAGTGGCACTATAAGTATCCCACAACGGATAATGAAACCGCCTGCATAAACCTCCCCGCCGCATGGGACATCACGACCGGATCGAGCAGCGTGGTGATAGGGTAAAGCTAAAAAAATGAACCTGATTCGTTCTAATTCGCCGCTAAGATCTATTCACCCCTTGGCAAGCACAAAGTCAAAAGCTAACCCCTCCTATCCTCCCCTTAATTAAGGGGAGGGACTGAATCTCCCCTCTTACAGATAAGAGGGGTTGGGGGGTGTTATGAGCCTCTTGCGGCGAATTAGAATGAATCAGGAAAATGAATAATGAAGACGCGACACCTATGTGTGCTCCCCATTTCAGCGTTTCCGGGAGCACCCCGAAGGGGCAAAACTTGGCATGCGGCAAGGCTTTCTAACGCTGAGGGTGCAGAGTTCATGGATGTAGGTGAGAGCGGGTGAGAGTTACTCAAGTCAAAGTTTGACATGCGACAATTCGATATTGTTTGTCCTGAAGGCTCAAAGCAAGCGAGCGTGTTTGTAAATGTCACATGCCAGGAGCGATAAACATGAAAAGTTTTGCAAGTAGCGACCCGAAAAGCGCCCCCACGGGGGCGGGCTTTTCAAGCTTGGCTGTATTCCTTCTAATCGCCGTCGTGTCGCTTCCCGCATTCGCTACGCAAAATGGCGCTCCAAAGGTCATAGCACAGACGGGACAGACAGGCTGCTGGAATGAATTCGGCCAAACAAGCGACTGTACGGGGACCGGGCAGGACGGAGAGATACAGAGCGGCGTGCCCTGGCCGGTCCCGCGTTTCAGGGACAATATCAGCGCACCCAGGCCGGTCCCGCGTTCCGGGGACATTACTCCGGCCGACCCCAACGACCTTACGGTTACCGACCGCCTGACCGGACTGATCTGGAGCAAGGATGCCAACCCAGCCGGGATAATGACTTGGCAGCAGGCTCTCGACTACATTCGCAGCCTCAACAACAGCTATTATCTGGGACACGACGACTGGCGGCTGCCGAACCGCAACGAACTGAGAAGTCTTGCGACGATATCGCACCAGGGCGGCTGGCTGAACGCGCAAGGGGTCATAAACCTTCAACAGCAATATTGGTCGTCCACCACCAGTGCTGATTTTTTTACCGAGTACGCGTCTACAGGCATCGACGCAAAGATCTGGGATAAAACGCTGAGCTGCGGCGTATGGCCGGTTCGCGCCGGGCATTCGGGTGCCTTGACCCTCCCGGCAACGGGGCAGACCAGTTGCTGGAGTACCGCATGACTTGGCTTCGTCGTGGAGCTGCCTCTCTCTAGTTTCGGAAGTTCGGCAATGCCTTACACGGTATCCAGCCCTACAGGTGAGTTTCAGACTAAAACCGGCACGTTCGGTTACGAAACCTACTGGTGGTGCTGGGAATATTTTGGGGCCTGGTGGCCACACTCACTAACAAATTTAAGATAGTGGACATTAGCCGATTGCAAAGATATTCGATGCTTGAATAAAATCCGGGTCAGTAGCCAAGTGCCGGAATTTGTAAAATTGCTTAACAATAACACTTCCCTACAGGGAATATTTCGAATAAGGAATTTAAATGACAAAGCTCACTATTCTGCAATTGTCAATATTTATAGTTTATTTGTAATGGCATAGCCCTCGCAACCAGATATGATTCTATTAAGGATATAGGCTGTGACCAAAAAGTTTATTACACTGGATTACCAGAAGGGACCTTGCTCGGCCGGCCGGACCTGTGCGCCCCCGGTTATCCATCAGTGGAGCGACAGCGGTGCCGACAACCAACGTTTTTACCTCGGAAAGGACGCCGGCAACAACTACATGCTCGTCAACAAACATAGCGGCAAATGCATGGACGTAGACAGTTCGGGCACGGCGGACGGCACGAACATCCGGCAGTACTGGTGCAACGGCACCGGCGCCCAGCGGTTCACATTCGTTCCGGTTCCAACCTCTACACCCCCTGTCACCGTTTCGGCGATGACGGCGGCAGGCAAGAGTCAGGCCACCGGCCTCGCCGGACGCTATACGATCAAGTCGGTAAACAGCAACCTTTGCATGGATGTAAGCGGCGCAGGCACGGGCAACGGCGTGAACATCCAGCAGTACGGCTGCAACAAAACCGCCGCGCAGTCGTTCGATCTGGTTTCGAACGGCGGCTATTACAATCTGAAAAACGTGAACAGCGGCAAGATGGTAGATGTGGCCGGCGTCTCCAAGGGGGATGGAGCGAACATCCAGCAATGGGTCGGTAATAACGGGGACAATCAGCGTTTTTCCTTTGTAGACAAGGGAAACGGTCAGTACGAGATTCACGCGAAACATTCCGGCAAATGCGTCGACGTAGCCGGATGGAGCACGACGAACGGCGGCAACGTCCAGCAATGGAGTTGCGGAAACAGTCAGGCGAACCAGAAATGGATACTCTCTCCGATAAATTGAGGAAGCCGCCGATCACCTGAAGCAGATTGTGCGCTTGGGATGGGGTTGCAGGATAATTTGAAATGCCCGCCGCGCGAAAAAAAACGGCAAAAAAGGAGATGCTATGAAAAGAAGACACGTTAAACGCAGTATCGCCGGTTTTTGGTCAACATTCATCGCTTGCGCGATCCTTTTTGCCGGGTTCGCCATGCCCGCTTACGCGGTGACTCCGCAGATCTCGGCGGGCTTTTATCACACGGTGGCGCTGAAAAGCGACGGAACTGTCTGGGCATGGGGGGCGATCGGGGGGAAGATGATGGGTGAAATAGGCACCACCCCGGTGCAAATCGTCTTCAACAACATCTCTTCGGTAAGAGACATTATCGCCGTGTCGGCAGGCGAGTTTCACACGGTTGCGTTGAAAAGCGACGGAACGGTCTGGGCCTGGGGAAAGAATAACAACGGACAGCTGGGGAACAACGGCCACGTCGATAGCGGCATTCCGGTGAAGGTTGACATTCCCGGTAGTGAAAAGATTATTGCCATCGCTGCCGGCGGGTCGCATACCATGGCCCTGACTGAGAACGGGGATCTCTGGAGTTGGGGTCGGGACGACTACGGCCAGCTGGGGAACGGCGATACGGACGATTCCTTCACAATGGAGAAGAACAGACAGGGCGTTGACCAGAAAATATATTTTAGCCACACCCCTGCACAGATCGATCTAAGCGGAGTAATTGCCATCTCGGTGGGAGACGAACACTCGGTGGCCCTGATGAACAACGGAACCGTCATGGCTTGGGGGAGGAACGATCATGGCGAGCTGGGTAACGGCGGAGTTGTCAAACAATCGACCCCGCAGAATGTCATGGGTTTGAGCGGGAAGAGTGTAACAGCCGTTTCGGCTGGGCATCATCACACCTTGGCCTTGGACAGCTACGGAAAGGTCTGGAGCTGGGGGAAGAACCAGGACGGCCAGCTGGGTTACGGTACGTCTCCAGCCAGTTACAGCGCCCAACCTAAGCCGGTCGTTTTTCCTGATGATATAAAAATAACGGCAGTGGCGGGTGGAGAAGAACATTCGTTGGCCGTTGACAGCAACGGAGGAGTCTGGGCCTGGGGGTGCGACGAGTACGGCCAGCTTGGAGACGGCAAGCATACCATTGACGGGACAACAACAAATAACGATACGCATATCCCGACCTTGGTCACGAATGTGAGCGGAATAGTTGCTATTGCGGCTGGTGAGTGGCACTCGGTAGCGCTGATGAACGATGGGACGATCAAAGCATGGGGGAACAGCGACTTCGGTCAGCTGGGTAACGGCAGTATAACGGTTAAAACCGAAAAACCGATGCGGATCATGGGGATGACCGACGTGAAAGCCATCGCGGCTGGCGACAACTACTCGTTTGCGCTGAAGAACGACGGTACGGTCTGGGGTCTGGGAACCAACGACTTGGGGCAGATGGGAGGCGGTGTCCCGGTGGCGGTGAACGGCGCCCCTGTGGCGCCGCAAGTCACTCCGGTGCAAGTGCCGTTTCCAGCCGAAGTCAGCATCAAGTACATTACGGACAGTTGGGCGGTTGATACGGATGGCGCCGTATGGACATGGGGGAATAGTTTTTATCGCAAAGCAGGAGAAAACCGCACAAATGCGTGGGACCATAAGCCGCAAAAAATTGAGAAGGGTCTGACCGGAATAAAGGAGGTCGCGAGCAGCTCACAAGGTCTGCTGGCTTTGGATAATCTCGGTCACGTCTGGGAGGTTTATGCTCCCGACAACTCTACGGACATGATTATTTCCAATGCCCCGACCAAAGGTGCAACCGGAGAAGATCTAAGCGGAATAACCGAGGTCTCGGCGTCGAATGGCAATTTGGCGTTGGATAGTGCAGGTAATGTTTGGGGTTGGGGAATGTTCAACGCGGGACCGGCTGTCTGCTCGGATATATCGCCGACTTATTGCATAACTCCCGATTGGATATTCCCTGCCGAGCCGCTTTCAGGACTGTTTGGGACAAAGGCGATCAGAAACAGCTATTATCGTAGGTTCGTCGTCGATCAGGACGGGTTTGTTTGGTACTGGGGGGACTTTGTCTTCAATCCGGGCACTACAACAAGGAGCTTCGACAAAAAGAAGATCGTGGGCCTGAGCAATATTACGGCGATCACCGATTCGAGAGCCTTGGACAAGGACGGACAAGTCTGGAGCTGGAACTGGCAGCCGTATCCTTCATTGGGGGATATAGCCCAGGAATCGACCGCGATCTCTAGCTGCAAAACATATCCGAGTGCATATGGGGAATATACCATTTGCACGCCTACCTCGGTGATGATTCATCCGGCGACTCGGGTCATGGCGTTGAATGATGAAATGCAAAACGTAACGGCGCTTGCGCAAGGAATCGCCCACACTTGGGCGCTGGACAAAAGCGGACAGGTCTGGGGGTGGGGCGACAATAAAAAAGGGCAGCTAGGGGCCTCTCAAGACTGGGATCCTCACCAGATAATCACTGTAAATCTTGGGGCGACATCACCCGCTCCTGCGCCTCCAACAAGCGGTTATACGCTGACCTATGTCGATAATTCTCCAAACGGCTCGATTACGGGCAATACCGCGCAAACGGTCGGCCTTGGCAAGGACGGAACCCAGGTGACGGCCGTGCCGAAAACAGGATACCGCTTCGATAAATGGGACGACGATTGTCTAACTGCTAACCGTACGGATAGGAATGTCGCCAAAAATATTACCGCTACGCCCATTTTCTCCATCCTAACCTACACCCTGAACTACGGCGTCAAGGACGCCGGCACCGGCTCTATCTCCGGCCCGGCCACGCAAACCATGATCCATTACACCCCCGGCGGCGCCGAGGTGACCGCCTCTCCTGCGGCTCACTACCACTTCGTTTCCTGGAGTGACGGCAGTACAACAAATCCCCGTAAAGATTTATTGGTGACAGGCGACATAAATGTCACGGCCAAATTCGAAATAGACAGCTTCTCCCTGACCTACTCGGTCGAACCCGCTGCAACAGGCTTGCTAAACGGATCGATCACCGACAGTAGCACCAATAAGCCTGTAAGTTCCCCAGTAAAGGTCAACTACGGCGCGAACGGCCCAACAGTGACAGCCGTTGCGAACCCCAAATGCCACTTTGTTTCCTGGAGTGATACGATAACAACGGCCACTCGCAAGGATTCAAATGTGACCGCCGACAAAACCGTCAAAGCCCAATTCGCGGCAAATTTATACCAGACCATTAGTTTCGGTAATACTCCAACCCTTTTGTACAACGGCACGGCTATGCTGACCGCCACTGCGGCTCCGGGCCTAGCGGTCGTATACGCCACCTCGACACCTGCTGTCTGCACCATTAGCGGTAACACCATTACCGACCTTAAGCCCGGCACATGCACCATCACGGCGAATCAGGCCGGCAACGCCATCTATTACGCCGCACCACAGGCGCAACTGAATATAGACGTAGAAAAGGTGGGCCAAGCCATCGTCTTCGATCCCGCCCCTCGGGTGCCATTCAAGGGTAGGGGTAATTTAGTTGCCCATGCGAATACGGGTCTCCCGATTACATACGAATCCAATAATAACATCTGCACCGTTAACAATGCGGGCATGGTCACCAGCGTAGCGGCTGGCGTATGCAGCATCTGGGCGCATCAAGCCGGGAACGAAATATATAAACCCGCCGTGGCGAAACAGGATATTAACATAGACAATACAGACCCATATCTCCCCAACGGACGATATACGATCAGGCCCGTGCATAGCGGAAAATGCGTTGAGGTGTCAAGCGGAAGCAAAGTAGACAAAGCTAACGTCCAGCAGCTGAGCTGCAATGGAGCCGATGCGCAGTCCTTTGATGTAACCAATACCGGCGACGGCTGGTATAGCCTGAAAAATGTGAATAGCGGTAAGGTGATGGACGTCGCTGGGTCTTCCCTGGCCGACGGGGCCAATATTTGGCAATGGAGCGACAACGCCACAGACAATCAGCGTTTTTCGGCGAAACGGGTCAACGGCAGCGAATTCAAGCTCACCAACAAATCAAGCGGTAAATGCGTGGATGTTGCGAGCGCTGGCGTGCAGGACGGCGCCAATATCCAGCAGTATGCATGTAGCGATATAGCAAGCCAGAGGTTCAAGTTTTTTCCTGTAAACATGACTGGCAGCGCCTTTCCAGTCGGACGTTATACTATCAAATCGGTCTACCATAATTCTGACTATTTGGCGTCAGATGGCTTTAGTACCGATAACGGTACGACCATTAGGACGTACAACACCATCAGTAGCGCATATGCCAAGACGTTCGACCTGATTCCGAACAGCGGATACTATAATCTGAAAAGCGTCGATAGCGGCAGGTTATTGGATGTAAAGGGGGCCTCCGGGAGCAATGGAGCAAATATTATTCTTTGGGATGCGAACAACGGCGACAACCAGCGTTATTCTTTTGTAGACAAGCAGAATAGCCAGTTCGAGATCCATGCGAAACATTCCGGTAAATGCATGGATCTGGACCTGTGGAGCGCCTTCTGGGGCCTCAATAATGTCCAGCAATGGAGTTGCGGGAACTCTAAGGAGAACCAGAAATGGATGATCTCTCCGATAAATTGAGGAAGCCGCCGATCATCCAGCAGTACACGTGCAACGGCACAAACGCCCAGTTGTTTACGTTTGTCCCCGCTAAATAGACATAAGGGATGCAGAAAATTCTGGTTTACCGTTTTTAAACGTAGGGGTAAAGCAAACGCTTCACCTGCTTTACCCCTGCGTTTGCACCGGTTCAAAGGCGGGCGAAGCAGATGAAATTTGCATCGCCCCTACAAGTCAAAAACGGTATTTTAATAATTACCGGGCCCCTAATGTCTGTCAGTAGTTAAATCAATAGGAGTAGAATTATTTCATGATATTAAAGATGAAAAAAAGACACATCCAAGTGCAGCATTGCCGGTTTCTGGTCAACATTCATCGCTTGCGCGATCCTTTTGGCCGGATTCGCCATTCCCGCCCATGCGGTGACTCCGCAGATCTCGGCGGGCGTTTATCACACCGTGGCGCTGAAAAGCGACGGGACCGTCTGGGCATGGGGGGACATAAACGGAGCGGGAACAGAGGCCATGACCCCGGTGCAATCAGTTATTCGAATAACGGGCCGCCTCTCAGCGATATAACGGCGCGCAATGCCTGGACGTATATCGAAGCGGAACGGACAACGGCGCGAATCTGCAGACGTACCACTGCAACCCGAACAGCAACGACACGGCCCAGCTGTTCGAGGTCAAAAATACCGCCACCGGCCTGTATTATCTGAAAAACGCCTACAGCGGCAAGGTAATGGACGTTGAAGGAAAATCCAATGCCGACAAGGCCAATATCCATCAGTGGAGCGACAACGGCGACGACAACGTGATGTTCGTCAACAAACAGAGCGGCAAATGTATGGACGTGACATCCTCGGGGGCTACGGACGGCACGAACATCCAGCAGTACTGGTGCAACGGCACCAACGCCCAGTTGTTCACGCTCGTACCCGCGGCATTGAGCGGCACTTCGATCCCCCTGGGCCGCTACACCATCAAATCGGTCAACAGCAATCTCTGCATGGATGTCGATCATTCGAAGTTTAATAATGGCGCCAACATTCAGCAGTGGAGTTGCAACGGCACCAACGCCCAGGCGTTCGATCTGGTTGTGAACGGCGGTTACTACAATCTTAAGAACGTGAACAGCGGCAAGCTGGTGGACGTGAGTGGGGTTTCCACAAGCGATGGAGCGAACATCGCGCAGTGGGAGGCGACCAACGGCGACAACCAGCGTTTTTCCTTCATCAACAATGGAAATAGCCAGTACGAGATTCACGCGAAACATTCCGGCAAATGCGTGGATGTCTCCGGATGGAGCCAGTCGAGCGGCGGCAACGTCCAGCAATGGAGTTGCGGAAACTCTCAGGCGAACCAGAAATGGATGCTCTCTCTGATAAATTGAGGAAGCCGCCGATCACCCGAAGCAGATTGCGCGCTTGGGCGATATTTGAATTGTCGAATCTCAAGCTTTGCCCCCTCGGGGCGCTCGCGATGAAACCATGTCGCACCATTAAAAAATCTGGCTTCACCCGCAGAATTTATGGGTGACTACTGGCTCGGGTAGTTTTCCAAGTGTATGATATAAGGCTAGTTTTATTACTTCAAAGCTTTTGAAACCGTAGGCTTTTTTCGTAGTCACTTTGGCTTTGTTGTTGAGGCCCTC
>CAIOXL010000169.1 GCA_903862245.1 uncultured Geobacteraceae bacterium
CAAAGTGTTTTTTAAGGACTGCTATTTCTTCGGGTTCTTTATTTTCTTTTTTATCTATGATTTCGCGAGGGCATCAAACATAATAATAATAAGTTTTTTATCAAAGGCTGAATCTGCACAATTTTCTGAAAGGGGGTTGGGTATGAGTAAACAAAAGAACAATGAAGGGTTGGAAAAACCGGAGCAGGGAATGGAGAAGCGGGACTACTCCATTGGGGAAGTTCTTAAGCAGCGTGGGGTTTCGCGCCGCGACTTCCTTAAGTTCTGTTCCGCAATGACGGCAGCAATGTCGCTGCCGGCGTCATTTGCACCGTCTGTCGCTCAGGCTTTGGATGAAGTTAAGCGTCCGACACTGGTATGGCTGAACTTCCAGGATTGTACCGGTGATACCGAGGCACTGCTCCGTGCCGCCAATCCGACCGTCGGTGAAATCATTCTTGATATTTTGTCGGTGGATTATCATGAAACAATCATGGCTGCCGCAGGGCATCAGGCGGATGAGGCACTCGAGAAGACCATCACCGCCTACAAAGGGAAGTACCTCTGTGTTGTTGAAGGCTCCATCTCCATGAAGGATGATGGGGTTTACGGCTGCACCAGCGGTAAAACTCATCTGGAAATTGCCCGCCGCGTCTGCGGCAGTGCCCTGGCAACAATCGCCATCGGGACCTGTGCCGCCTACGGTGGTATCGCTGCTGCTGTTCCCAACCCGACCGGAGCGGTTGGTGTCAAGGATGCGGTGCCTGGTGCCACGGTTATCAACCTGCCCGGCTGCCCGTGCAATGCCGACAATCTTACCGCCACCGTCGTTCACTATCTGGTGTTCGGCAAAATACCGGCCATGGACAGTAAAGGGCGTCCGCTGTTTGCCTATGGCAAGCGGATCCATGACAACTGCGAACGCCGGCCGCATTTTGATGCCGGCCAATATGTCGAGCATTGGGGTGATGATGCCCACCGCAAAGGATTCTGTCTCTACAAGATGGGATGCAAGGGACCGGCCACGTTCCACAACTGCCCGACCCAGCGCTACAACGAAAAAACCAGCTGGCCGGTCGCTGCAGGTCATGGCTGTGCCGGATGCTCCGAACCGCAGTTCTGGGATACCATGTCGCCAATGTACCGGCGTCTGCCCAATGTCCCCGGCTTTGGCATCGAGGCGACCGCTGACAAGATCGGTCTTGGCCTGGTGGCCGGTGCCGGTGCTGCCTTCGCTGTTCATGGCGCGCTGAATGCGCTGCGTAAAGATAAAGAACCTGAAGAAACCAAGGAGGGATAACATATGGCCAGGATTGTTGTAGATCCGATTACCAGAATTGAGGGGCACCTTCGCATTGAAGCGGAAATTGAAGGGGGCTTCATAAAAGATGCATGGAGTTCAGCCACTATGTTTCGTGGCATTGAGAAAATCCTGCGCGGTCGCGACCCGCGCGATGCCTGGTTCTGGACGCAGCGTTTTTGCGGCGTCTGCACCACTGTTCACTCCATCGCCTCCATCCGGGCGGTTGAAGATGCACTTAAAATCAAGATCCCGCCCAATGCCCAGCTGATTCGAAACATTATCATGGGGATTCAGAATGTGCAGGATCATGTTATTCATTTTTATCACCTGCATGCGCTTGACTGGGTTGATATTACCTCCGGCCTGAAAGCTGATCCGGTCAAAACTGCTGCCCTGGCAGCTTCACTTTCCGATTGGCCCAACAACTCGGCCACCTATTTCAAAGGTGTGCAGGACAAGGTCAAGGCGTTTGTTGCCTCCGGCCGTCTCGGCCCCTTTGCCAACGCATACTGGGGGCATCCGGCGTATAAACTGCCGCCTGAAGCAAATCTCATGGCGACAGCCCACTACCTAGAAGCGCTGGAGTGGCAGAAGGATGTCATCAAGATTCACGCCATCCTGGGGAGTAAGAATCCACACCCCCAGACATTCCTGGTGGGCGGCATGTCGATCCCCATCGATCCCGATTCCCAGAATGCACTTAACGCCGATAAACTGATTGAGATCAAGCGGTTGCTCAAAAAGGCCCAGGACTTTGTGGAAAAAGTCTACATCCCGGACCTGCTGGCTGTTGCCTCCTTCTACAAGGATTGGGCTGCCATCGGTGGCGGCCTCGGTAACTACCTGTCATACGGTGAATTCCCTGATGCCAACGGCAACCTCTGGTTTCCTTCCGGTGCACTGCTGAACAAGAATCTCGCCAAGGTGATCCCGGTTGATCAGGGCAAAATTGCCGAGTATGTTGACCATTCCTGGTTCGATAATAGCGCCGGTGCCGGCAAAGGGCTGCATCCGTTCGAAGGTGAAACAGAGGTCCGCTATACCGGGCCGAAACCGCCGTACAAGAATCTTGACACCAATGCCAAATACTCGTTTGTCAAGTCGCCCCGCTATGAAGAAAAAGCTATGGAAGTTGGTCCGCTCGCCCGTATTCTGGTGGCTTATGCTTCAGGTCACAAGGAAACCAAAGCGGTTGTCGATCTGGTGCTGGGTAAACTGGGGGTCGGAGCTCCGGCGCTTTTCTCGACACTTGGCCGTACCGCAGCACGGGGCATTGATGCCCTGCTGATCGCCAAGCAGACACCGAAGTGGCTTGATGAATTGATCGGCAATATTGCCAAGGGTGATTACCGTATCCACAATAATGAGAGCTGGGATCCGGCAACCTGGCCGACCGAAGCAAAGGGGTACGGTTTCCACGAAGCTCCCCGTGGTGCGCTTGGTCACTGGATCAAGATCAAGGATCAGAAAATCCTCAACTACCAGGCGGTGGTGCCGTCAACCTGGAACGCATCACCACGCGATGCCAAGGGGCAGCGCGGCGCGTATGAGGCTGCTCTGGTCGGAACTCCGGTGGCTGATCCGAACAAGCCACTTGAGATTCTGCGTACCATCCATTCCTTCGACCCCTGTCTTGCCTGCGCCGTTCATGTTATGGACGTAAATGGCAATGAGGTTGTCAAGGTCAAGGTATCCTAGAAAGGGGGCCGCGTATGAGTGAAACCTGTAAATTCAAACGCTACATTTGGGAACTGCCGGTCCGTTGGAGTCACTGGGTTAACGTAGCTTCCATCGTCATTCTGGCGGTAACTGGATTTTTTATCGGTAATCCGGTTTCGTTCGGCAGTTCTGCCTCTGATTTTACTATGGGGTGGATACGGTTTGTGCATTTCACCGCTGCCTATGCCTTTGCGGTCAGTGTCGTATCCCGTATAATCTGGTCGCTGATTGGTAACAAGTACGCTGGGTGGAGTGAATTTTTTCCGTTGCTGACTGCAGAGGGGCGGGAAAAAACCATCAAAATGCTCCGTTATTACATGTTCGTGGACAAGCAAGTCCCTGAAACGGTGGGGCATAACCCGCTGGCAACATCAGCCTATTTTGCCCTGTTTCTGTTGTATGTTCTGATGATTCTGACCGGTTTTTCACTGTATGCCGAGCATGCTCCTGCCGGTGTTATGCACAAATCACTCGGCTTCATGTATTCTCTCTTTTCCAACCAGGGGATGCGGCTGGCGCACCATGCCAGCATGTGGCTGATCTTCGGCTTTATCATCAACCACATCTACAGCGCCTGGCTAATGGACATTAAAGAGCATGGCAGCGAGATTTCAAGTATGTTCAGCGGCTATAAATTTACGGTGAAAAAAGAGAAGTAGAAAAACTGCAGGTCTGCTGAAGTGAAGCGGGATATGCCGAAATGGCGTATCCCGCTTTTTTAATGCCCCATGCCGCCTTCAACGCTGTGTGATGGGCGTTTGAGCAGGAACAGCAGCGGAATGATAACCAGAAAGGCCAGTCCGATAATAAAGAAAATCCGGTTGAAGGCCAGGGCGCCGGCCTGTTGGCGAACGAGGCCGTACATCATTCCCAGTGCGGTGGTGTCCGCCTGGGAAACGGCAACTCCTTTGGCGATCAGAGCCTGTTTCAGAGCGGCAAAGCGCATCTGCCACGCCGGGTTGTAGGGGGTGACGTTGGCGACGAGACTGGTCTGGTAAAACTGCTGGTACCGTGTCAGCAGGGTTGCGGACATGGCGATACCGACGCTGCCGCCAATATTGCGCAGTAGGTTGAACATGCCGGTGGCATTGCCCATTTCTGATCGGGAAATTGAGGCCAGGGTCACTGTTGTCAGCGGCACAAAGATCATGGCCAGCCCGAAACCAAGGACAATACGGGGCCAGGTGTAGTTCCAGAACGCTCCCTGAAGATTAAGTCCCTGCATGATGAACATGGACGTTGCGCCGAGCAGCAGACCGAAAAACACTATTTTCCGGCCGTCCCGTTTGGCAAGTGCCGCTCCGATCAGCGGCATGGTGATCAGTGTGGCGACACCGCCCGGTGCCATGACCATCCCCGCATCGGTGGCCGAATAGCCCATCAGTGTCTGCAGGAAGAGCGGTATCAGCATGATGGAGCTGTAGAGGGCAAAACCGACAACAAACATGATCAGGTTGCCGGCGGAAAACGACAGGTTTTTGAACAGCCGCAGGTTGATGATCGGATGCTCGTGGGTCAGTTCGACCCAGATCAGGGCGACCAGAGAAAGAACGGTTATGATACTGAACGTGATGATAAAGGAGGAATTGAACCAGTCCTCCTGCTGCCCTTTATCCAGCACAACCTGCAGTGAGCCCATACTGGCAACCAGCAGAAACAGCCCCCAGTAGTCGACCCGGAATGACTCGGCTTTCCGGCGGAGATAGCCGGGATCGAAAATGAAAAATGCACACATGATCATGGCGATGATGCCGACCGGAAGGTTGATGTAGAAGATCCAGCGCCAGCTCATATTGTCGGTGATCCATCCCCCCAGGGCGGGGCCGACGATCGGACCGAACATTGCGCCAATGCCGAAAATAGCCATCGCCATGCCGCGCTGGTGAGGAGGGAACGTCTCCATCAGAATCGCCTGGCTGATCGGTATCAGGGCGCCGCCGGCGGCCCCCTGCAGAATCCGGAAGAAAATCAGTGCCGCCAGATTTGGTGCCGCACCGCAGAGCAGGGATGCCAGGGTGAACAGCACAATGCAGGTCATCAGAAAGCGCTTGCGGCCGAAAACACGCGACAGCCAGCCGGTCATGGGGAGGACCACGGCGTTGGCTACCAGATACGAAGTCAGCACCCAGGTGACTTCATCGGTTCCGGCGTTGAGGCTCCCCTGCATGTGGGGCAGGGCAACGTTGGCCACCGAGGTGTCAATGATCTCCATGATGGCCGGCAGCATGACGGTAATCGTGATCAGCCATTTATTTATGTTTCTTTCATCGCTCATCTAACGGGATTCAGTTCCTTGAGTACATCGCTGCCTGTCCTGCCGGTGCGTACGACCGGGATGACACTCATGCCGACCCGCAGCAGCCGTTCCGGATCACTGTTCTGGTCAATGGTTATCTTGACCGGTACCCGCTGGACGACTTTGACATAATTTCCGGTGGCGTTTTCGGGGGGGAGCAGGGAAAACGCCGCTCCGGTGCCGGCCATTATACTGTCCACAGAACCGCTGAATGTTTTGCCCGGATATGCATCAACCGAAAATTCGACTTTTTGCCCCGGCTTCATATAGGTAATCTGGCGCTCCTTGTAATTGGCCGTGATCCAGGCTTCCTGCAGAGGTACAAGAGCCATCAGCGGCTGCCCGGCCTGAATGTTTACCCCAGCTTCCACCGATTTTCTGGTGATATAGCCGTCACGGGGGGCGTAGACCCTAGTATATGAAAGGTGCAGTTCCGCTTCGTCCAGCTGTGCTTTGCGCTGCAGAATTTTGGCCCTGCTGCCGGATTGTGCCGTCAGTCCCGCCTCCGCCTGCACACGTTTGAGCGCATCCTCTGCTTCTTTCAGCTGTGCTTCCCCCACCAGTCTGGCGGTGGTCAGCCGGTCCAGCTGTTCTTTCGGCAGTACATCGCGACTGAAAAGTTTTTCTGCGCGGTTCAGATCCAGCACCGTCTGATCAAAGCGGGCTTTTGCTGATTGCAGGGCTGCACGTGCACCTTCCACCTTCATCTGCTCGCCGCCGGTTTCATTTTCGGCCATGCCGACTTCTGCCGCCGCTTTGGCTCGCACAACCTGGTAGTCGCGCTGGTCAATTTCAAACAGCAGCTCCCCCCGCTTGACAAACTGGTTATCGGTGACCAGCACCTGGGCAACCGTTCCCGAAACTCTGGATGATACGGGGATGATCCGCGCCTCAATAAAGGCGTTATCGGTTTCGATGTTGCATTTGCTGGAGATGAACCAGCGTACGCCGAACCATCCTCCGGCTATGATAACGGTCAGCAGAATTATCAGCGCTTTAGCCCGTTTGCTGCCGCCCGTTTGTGCGTCAGGCGGTGCCTGTGATTCTGGTGACGATACTGTTTCTTCTCCCATATATCCTCCGATATTTAACCATCCCGCGGCCGGTAACGGGCTGGGATGACACGTTAATTCAGTTCGCCAAGTGCGTTCTGCAGGCGGGCTGCGGCGGTCTGATAGTCGTACAGTGCCCGGTAGTAGTCGGTCTTGGTCTGGGTGACAAGGGTCTGGGCATCCAGCACTTCCGAAGCGATACCGACCCGCTCCTGATAGCGCTCCTTGTTAATGCGCAGGTTTTCCTCGCTCTGAATAATTGCCGCTTCGGAGGTGGCAATTCTTTCGTTTGCCACCTGGACATCATTGCGGGCGGTTGCAATCTCAAGCAGAGCGCGCTGTTCCGTCAGTCTGAGAGCCTCCTGCTGCTTTGATCGCTGTTTAACAGCTTTTTCGTGTGCCGCATCCGAAGCAAAACCGTCAAACAGGTTGACGCGTATGCCGAGTGTTGCCGAATATACCGCCTGTTCGCGCACCTTGTCGTTCTGAACATAGTCCATTCCCAGACGGGTATAGATTTCAGGCAGATAGTTTTCCCGATGTTCACGGACCTCAAAATCCCGTGCTGCCAATACCTGCTTCTGTGCCTTGATATCGTGGCGCTTTTCCGGAAGAGTGCTCCCGGCGGCAGTCAGCGGGGCAGGGGGGGCAAAATTAGCCGCTTCATCCAGCTCACCCCGGAATGTGGCTTCGCTCCCGGTGAGGAAATTCAGCAGCAGCCAGCCGTTCTCCCGTCTGTTGGTTACCGCCAGTTTTTTCTGCCGGGCAGAAGCGAGGCGCACGTCCGCCTGCAGGACATCATTCCGGGTAACGACCCCTTCCTCAAACAAGACCTGCGCCATGCGGCGATGTTCCGTGATCTGGGCGACCTCCTCGGCTGCCGCCTGAATCAGTCTGTCCGCTTCAAGTATGCCGAAGTAGGCCGCAATCACCTGCAGTGCAACTTCACCCGTGCTGAACAGGAAACTCTCCGAGGCGGCGCCGGTGTTGGCGTCAGATTGTTGAATCCGGGCGTCACGCCGGCCGAAATCGTAGATTGTGTATGTGGCCGCAATGCCGGCAAACGGATAATTCGGTTCCTGGGTTTCTGCTGTCATTCCCCCGAGCTTTACCGCCTGTGCTGATGGCTGCAGTGTGTAGCCAGCCTGGGCGTCGATTCTGGGATACACAGCAGCCTTTGTCTGGCGGCTTCCTTCCTGGGCGATATGGCTGTCCCAGACAGCGCTTTTCAGGGCCGGATTGCTGTTGCGCGCTTTTTGCAGACATTCCTGCAGGGAGAGCGGGGCACCCCAGGAATAGGAAGCCATACAGAGCAGAACAACAGCCGCACGGCCAGCATGCAGAATATTCATAGACACTCCAATCATTACGTTAAATCTCCAACTTTCGTCTGATCCCTTCAGTTCATCATCGCGCAGTCCTGAAGTAATTATTAACAATAATTGCCTGTCGAATGGTTATACGGATACCACGTTTACTGTCAATATGAAATGCATGTATTAAGCGTTTACAGAACCGGCCGGTTTGCCTATTATACGTCGCCATGGATACGCAGCTGTCACCTCATGTTCGGCCGATGATCGAGGGCGACCTGGATGCCGTTATGGCGATTGAGGTCGCATCGTACGCGCACAGCTGGAAAGCGGAGCACTTTTTTCATGAAATAGCCGGTTCCTGCTCGTGGCCCTTTGTGGCCGTTGAAGATGGCCATGTGATCGGGTATGTCTGTCTGATGTCGCTGTTTGAAGAAGCGCAGATTTTGAATGTTGCGGTTCAACCCGGCCATCGTGGACGAGGGATTGCCCGGCTGTTGCTTGAACAGGCATTCAGAGTGGCGCGTGAAAAGGGAGCCGAAACCATGGCGCTGGAGGTGCGGGCATCAAACGCCGCCGCCATTTCTCTCTACGAAAAACTCGGCTTTATCCGTGTCGGTATTCGTCGCGGCTATTACGAATCGGTCGAAGATGCTGTTTTGATGGAAAAACCACTACTGTAAAAAATTGTTTATTTACTTATCTACAGCCAAGGAGAACCGTAATGCAGTTTACCGCAATGATTCTTTCGAATGTGGAGGTCTCGCCCGGATATTGGCGGATGCGTATGACCGCTCCCCCTGAATGTGCGGCGGCACGTTCCGGCCAGTTTGTGATGGTGCGTGTCAACGGGGCAATCGACCCGCTGCTGCGGCGGCCATTCGGAATATTTGACGTGGGCACCCATATCCCTGCCCAGAGCGGTGCTGTGCCGCAGCCGTATCTGGAAATGCTGTACCGGGTGGTGGGGAAGGGGACCGCCATGCTGTCAACGCTGCATGGTTCCGATCTGATTGATGTGCTTGGCCCGCTGGGGCGGGGGTTTGATCTCGGGGTGCCGGGGGAGGAAAAGTTGATTGTTGGCGGCGGTGTCGGACTTGCACCGCTGTACCTGCTGGCAAAGGAACTGGTCCGGGAATCAAAGGTCAGGCTTTTTGCCGGGGGGCGCACCAGGGACGATATTCTCTGCATCACCGAATTCGAACGGCTCGGGGTCGAGTGCTATACCGCCACTGAAGACGGTTCCCTGGGGGAATGCGGCCTGGTGACCGAAGCGCTGCTGCGACGGCTGGATACGCTGCAGGGCGGGGCTACCATCTACGCCTGTGGTCCGCACGGCATGCTGAATGCCGTTGCCCGGATCGCGGCGGAGCGGCAGATCCCCTGCCAGGTGTCGCTGGAAGGATACATGGCGTGCGGTGTCGGTGCCTGCCTCGGCTGCGTCGCACCGGGGCACTCACATACTCCGGAAACCCCCGACTTCCGCTGCGTCTGTACCGAAGGCCCGGTTTTCGAGGCCGGCGAACTGAAGTGGAGGGAGTGATCATGAAACCTGATATGACCGTCAATCTGGCCGGTATCCCGCTTCGCAATCCGGTCATGACCGCCTCGGGAACCTTTGGCTATGGCGAGGAATTTGCCGAATATGTCGATATGGAGTCAATCGGCGCCTTTGTGACTAAAGGGCTGTCTCTCAAGCCACGGGCCGGCAATCCGACGCCGCGCATTGTTGAAACCCCTGGCGGGATGCTCAATGCCATCGGGTTGCAAAACGTTGGTATCGATGCGTTCATCGCCAAAAAGGTGCCGTACCTCCGCTCCGTCAATACTCCGGCCATAGCCAATTTCTTTGGCAGCACCGTTGATGAATACGCCGAAATGGCCCGTCGCCTGGATGAAATTCCGGAGGTGGCCGGTCTGGAAGTGAATATATCCTGCCCGAACGTCAAGCAGGGGGGGATCGTGTTCGGTACCGATCCGGCGTGTGCCGCCCTGGTTGTCTCAGCCTGCCGCGCGGCGACGAAAAAGCCGCTGATTGTGAAGCTCTCTCCCAACGTGACCGATGTGGTGGTCATGGCCAAGGCGTGCGAGGATGCCGGTGCTGACGCGCTGTCACTGATCAACACTCTGACCGGCATGGCCATTGATCTGAACAGGCGCCGGCCGGTTCTGGCCAACATTACCGGTGGTTTTTCCGGGCCGGCGATCAAGCCGATCGCCCTGCGCATGGTCTGGCAGGTGGCGCGGAGCGTCAGGCTGCCGCTTATCGGTATCGGCGGCATCATGAATGCCACGGATGCGCTTGAATTCATGCTGGCCGGGGCGACAGCAGTTCAGGTCGGCACCGCCAGTTTCATCAATCCGGGTGCGGCACAGAAGATAGCTGAAGATATGGAAGCCTGGCTGATTGCCAACAATATTGCTGACATCAAAAGCCTGATCGGCGCTTTGGAAACCTGAGGAGATGCTGGAGATCTGGCTGGCATTCTCGGCCGGCCTTGCCGGCAGCGGCCACTGCCTCGGCATGTGTGGCGGCATTGTGACCGCGCTGGCTCTTTCACGCCGTGAAGCTGATGCGTCGGGGCGGTTTCTGTTCAATCTGCTGTACCACGCCGGGCGGATAGTCACCTACAGCATGCTTGGTCTGCTGGCCGGTCTGGTCGCAGCGGGGGGGATGACGGCAGCCGTGAAGCCTTTTGCCACAGGGCTGTTTCTGGCCGCCAACCTGTTTGTGATGGCAATCGGGATCGGTACCGCCTTCGGGATGCGACAGTTCGGAATTTCAACGCTTGATGGTTCCTGGCGGGGATTTCCAGGGAGACAGCTTACCCGTCTTGTTGCCGGAACGTCAGTTTTTGCCGCAGTTCCGACCGGTCTTTTAATGGGCTTGCTGCCGTGCGGTCTCGTGTATGGGGTCCTGATTTCTGCTGCCACCAGCGGTTCTCCCCTGAAGGGGGCGGGCATGATGCTGGCGTTTGGCTGCGGCACAGTGCCGGTGATTCTGGCGTATGGGCAGATGGCGTCTCTGGTGTCGGTTCTGGGGCGGGGTGTCCTGCAGCGGTTTATGGGGGGAGCCGTGGCTCTCCTTGGTATGCTGGGGGCCTGGAAGGCACTGCTGACGCTTGGTTTGCACATCTGACTGCCGCCGGAAAACGGGCATTACGAATGTGACCGTTCAGGCCGGGCCGGGTTAGGTGAGAGCCTGCACCCCGACAAGTGCAATTGCCAGACCTGCTGCGGCCATGGCCACCGCAAAGGCTGCCCACCCGGCCAGTTTTTTCCTTTCCTCCGGCAACGATCCCGTTGCCAGCATTTTTTCAATCAACAGCATACCGCCTGCAATAAACAGGGCACAACAGATGGAAACACAGAGAGGGCACCACCCGCCAATGATGAATTTCTGTATCCAGAGCAGGCGGAATTCAGAGCCGACGCCGGCAAACACCATCGCGGTAAGTGCCCATTCCAACAGGTTATTTCTTGAACGCATCCGGAGCAGGATTAAAATTATGATGAAATAGGCGATGCCAAAGCGCCCCATGCCGACTCCGAAGAAGGTAAAGCTGGCGGTGTCACGGCAGGCGGTAGCCAGGCACATCTCCTCCACCACGGTAAATATGGAAACGGCCAGACCGGCGCCCAAGGCAAGCCAGAGCAACATTGACACGGCACGTCGACTGAGTGGTGTAGTTTGGTTGGAAAGCTGATTCTGCATGTATGTGAACCTCCGGATAAGCGCAGCAGTATGACTGACCCAGAAAAAGCATTTATAACACGGAGCAACGAAGCAACGGAGTGACTACAAAGAAGAATCATCTTGAAACAGACTTTTTGATGTTCGCCGTATTGGTGAAAGCTGTTTTTCAGGTAAGATATTGATTTCTCTGCTGCTCCGTTGCTCCGTGTTATTCGAACTGCCGTTTTCTGGATAAAGGGCATTTTGAGCAGATTAATATCACGGTTGGTTCGCTACTGCAACGTTCAAAGCCTCCAATCAACCGGATTGAAGACACTCTTCTCTACATGCATCGGCGCACTCCGCATTTATTCAGGAATTCCTTGAGTTTATGCGCTAATACGACTATATTTTCCCGCCGGAATATTTTTCCTCAAGGAACTGCTATGAAAGACCCCCAGCAATCACTCGGCCTGCGCACGCTGGAAGACATCAGCTCCATTATTCTGCACTCTCATGATCTGCAGGACACCCTGGACAACATCGTCACTCTGGTTGCCAAGCGCATGGGGAGTGATGTCTGCTCGATCTATCTGCTTGAAAACGATGGAGAAACCCTGACGCTGAAGGCGACCAAGGGGCTTTCCAGAACTTCGGTCAACCGCGTGTCCATGAAGGTTCACGAAGGGTTGTGCGGCCTGACTCTGGAAACCCGCGCCATGGTCATGACCGACAATGCTCCCGCACATCCGCGCTACAAATATTTCAAGGAAGCGAAGGAGGAGCGTTTTCTTTCGTTCCTCGGACTGCCGCTGTTTGAACACAAGGCGCCCATCGGCGTCATTGTTGTACAGACCCGTGAAACCCGCACATTCAGCGATGATGAAGTCAGCGTTCTGCGTACCATTTCCTTCCAGATCGGCAGTATCGTACATTCGGCCCGACTGCTTGATTCCATTCAGCACAAGGAACAGGAACGTGCCTGGTTCGAACAGGAGCTGGCCAAACTGAAGGGGGGGGGCGCTGCCGCTGCCGGTGTTCCCGCCGCCGGGAGTAGAAAAAAGAAAAGTGTTTCCAGCACGCTGTCCGGGATTGCTGTTTCCGCCGGTTTCAGTCATGGCAAAATTTACCTCCTCGATCGTTTCAACGATAAAGTTATCAAGCTGGCCAAGGTCGGCACCCCCACTGAAGAACGGCACAAGTTTTCAGACGCCCTGGAAAAAGCCAAAATACAGACCATCTACATGGAAAAGCGGGTCAGCGAGACCCTCTCTGCCGATGATGCCGCAATTTTCCATACCCACCTGATGATTCTGGAAGACCGGAGTATTTCCGCCAAGATCACCGACCTGATCGACCAGGGAATGGGGGCCACCCGCGCCGTCCACGATGTCGTCCAGCATTACATCCAGGCATTTTCCGCCATGGAGGACCCGTATCTGCGTGAACGCTCGGCGGATATGGAGGATATCGGGCGGCGCATTATCGACGCTATTGAGGGGAATGATTCCAGCGAAATTACGCTCAAGGAAAAGCGGGTGCTGGTGGCTGACGATATCTTCCCTTCCAATCTTGCCATGCTCGATCCGGACAAGATCCTCGGTATTGTTACTGAAAAGGGGAACTCCTATTCCCATGCCGCCATCATGGCAAAATCGCTCGGCATCCCGGCCGTGCTCGGCGTAAAGGGGATCATGGCCGCCGCGAACGTCAAGGATGAGATCATCGTTGACGGCAATTCGGGGTATGTCTATCTCAATCCGGATGCCGGTATCAAAAAAGAGTACGTCCGTCTTGAACGGGAGTATGCCGGCCGGATGAAGGAACTGGAAGGACTTCGGGATCTGCCTGCGCTCATGACCGACGGAGTTGCGATCACCCTGAGTGCCAATATCGGTCTGATCTCCGATGTCCGGGTTGCCAAGCTGCATGGTGCCGAAGGGGTCGGGCTTTACCGTACTGAATTCCCCTACATGGCACGTTCCTCGTTTCC
>CAIOXL010000170.1 GCA_903862245.1 uncultured Geobacteraceae bacterium
GAAGCACCACAAACACAGGAAAGTTGCGTTCATGTCACCATAAAATGGCTAAAAAACCACCAGAATAAACCAAAAAGCTAAGTCAGGCTTTCAACGCAGCCTGTTCAAACTGATGGAAAAACGTTTTGCAAGAACCTCTGCGGTAATCAGTTTGTAAGTTTTGCCCGGATAGCTTCCACTACGTGATACGCATCGTTAACGGCGGTGTAGATCAGGTTGGGGTGCCGTTCCTCAGAAATGGATCCGCCGCTGATTTTCATGTATGACGGTGAAATCGCTCCACCGATAACGTAGACCCCTTTCCGCGTACTTTCGAATTCCGCAGACAGCAGCACCAGTCGCTCCCCCTCTTTGGCAATCTTGCAGACGCCGGACGCACAGGCAATACTCTGGATATTCAACTTGTCAAATATCGGGACCGGACCTTGTGAGCCGATGCAGGCGATGACGTTCTGCATCGGGAAACTGAGGGCGTGATAGAGATCAATGCCGTCCTCCTGTTTGAACTCGTTGATACGGATGACCAGACGGTCTACCCCCTGATCATCAACCTCACCAATGCGCGGCATGGCTCCCGGGAGCAGCCTGATATTCCCCCCCAGAAGAATCTCTTCTCCCAGGCGCTGCGCAGTTTCCTTGTTGACGTCAAACGTTTCAGCCTTATGCGCCCAGTAGACCGGGTTTGTGTCGTTGGCCTCGCGCTTGGCTTTCAGGATATTAATGATGACGTCAGCGGCCGTATTGCCGCCGCCGATTACCAGTGTTTTTATGCCGACATATTTGCCGGCATCATCAACATTTTTGGCAACCATCTTGGCATCGCCATACACGGAAAGTTCGCGCGGTATGTTGCTGCCAAAACAAAGAACAACTTTTTTCCCTTTGTAATTACCTTTGGACGTGACAACAGTAAGCCCATCCCGTTCATCCTTGATATCTTCAAAATCCACTTCTGTCTGGACCAGAAGGTTTTCGTGCTGGACAAAATGCTGAACGTACTGCAGGTAGCTTTCCACCGTCACCGGCTTGTCTGGCGGACGCAATTCATCCACCATAAACGGCTCCGGGGCGTCTTTTGGTTTTGATGCATACACCAGTTTACCTTCGGGATAGGTGTTTGCGATCCCCTGGAAAATAGCTTTTCCTGATTCAAGAACAAGATAGGAAAGGCCGTGTTTGTGGCAAAGATAGGCGGTTGAAAGGCCTGCCGGGCCGCCTCCTATTATCAGAACGTCATAGGTACTGTTTTTCATGTGGGTGTCCTTGTCTGTATTTACGATGATATTACTCAAGCGTATACCATGGTTAGTACAGAAAAATAAAGCGACAAGGGTATTGCCATACCGGCAGTTTGCGGTATTATGGTGGTAACCATATTCAAAAGGAGGTTTAGTTATGGAGGAGAGGGATAAGAAAATTGCCGCCGCAGCGTTGCTGGTATTTGCCGGTGGAGTTATCGGAGCCGGTCTGGCGCTGTTGTTTGCCCCTCAATCGGGGAGCAGCACACGAAAGGATATTCTCCGTTATACAAAAAAAGCACGTAACCGTGCCGATGAAGTTGTTGATGATCTTGCGGCAAACGTATCAACCCTTGTTGAAGCCATTGGTGAGAAGACCGATGATTTACTGGAAAAGGGGAAGAATGTGGCGGGCGGAGCCCGTAAAGACCTGATTACGTTGATTGAGGAAGGTGCTTCGAAGCTCGAAAAGCTCAGGACATTGCTGCGCAGGGTGTAAGGGCTTCTCTTTACCGAAGATCAAAACAGGCGATCGGTGCGAACAGTGCGGCCGGTCGCCTGTTTTGTCTGGGAACGTCAGGATGGGATCGTGATGCAGCTGCTCCCTTTCTCCGGGATCAGCCTGTTGAAGTAGTCTATCGTTGAAAAATGATCGGAGTTACGCGGTTCAATTCTGGAACTGTAGCGGCTGATGTAGATAAGATAGCGGATCGAAAAGGTTTGCGCTGTTTTCAGGTTGGCTTCACTGTCCTCTCCCAGCAGAGTCCGTTCCGGGTCATAGGTGATAAAATTCTGCAGTTTCCCCCAGAAGCGCGCGTCCTCTTTCGGCAGACCGACCTGGTGAGCAGAGATGGTCCCGTCAAAATATGGCCCGATACGGGTATTCTTCATCTTCAGGTCAAGTGTTTTTGAATGTGCGTTGGTAACAAGCCAAACCGCCTTTCCCGCCTGTTTTGCAAACAGCAGAAATTCGATTACATAGGGATGCACGGCAATCAGATGTTCAATTTCCTGTTTGAGCACCGGAATGTCCAGTCTGAGGCGATCGGACCAGTAATCAAGGTCTGTCCAGTTGAGTGTGTTCTCCTGGCTGCGGAACAGCCTGTAGAGGTGCTCTTTGGCATGCTCAAGCGAAGTATGATTCTGCTGGCTCCAGCGTTTCGGCACATGCTCCAGCCAGAAATGATCATCAAAATGACGATCAAGAATTGTACCGTCCATGTCGAGCAGGATGGTATCTATGTCGTTCCAGTCAATAACCATCGGTAGTTCCCGTCCTGTCCTGAAAATCGGTTCGTGTGCAGAATACGTTTCGGGCGAGCTGTTTGTCAAGGCACGGTTCATTCAGTCACGGCACGAATTAAACCGTAACATAAGCCAATTCCATTGACTTTACCGGCTTCCGTCGCGTATAAAAACCGATCGACCATGCTAGATAAACTCCTTTACATAGAAACATTTGGCTGCCAGATGAATGTGAACGATTCGGAACGGATTGTCTCCATGCTGGCCGATCTTGGCTACGCTCCGACGAACGAGCCCTCCGCAGCCGATATGATCCTGCTTAACACCTGCAGTGTGAGGGGCGGTGCGGAGGAGAAGGTATACCGGCGGCTGGCCAACCTGCGCATTTATAAGCGGGACGGCAAGCAGCAGATCATTGCGGTCGGCGGCTGTGTGGCCCAGCAGGAGGGGGAGGAGCTTCTGCGCAGGCTTCCCTATCTTGATCTGGTGATCGGTACCCACAATCTTCATCTGCTCCCGGATATGGTGCGGGGGGCCGAACGGGGCGAACGTCGTTCCGAGACAACCTTCATCGACAACGACCTGCGCCTGGACCTGTTTCCCTCCATAAAGGGGGAGTCGCGGCTGTCGCGCTTTGTTACGGTGATGCAGGGATGCGACAACTTCTGCTCATACTGCATCGTTCCTTTTGTCCGTGGGCGTGAGATCAGCCGGCGGTCGGCGGATATTCTCCAGGAAGTCAGGCTGCTTGCAGACGAGGGGGTCAGGGAGGTTATCCTGCTTGGCCAGAATGTCAACTCCTATGGGGTGAAAAGCGAGAGTGAACCGTCCTTTGCCGCGTTGATCCGCCAGGTGGCCGGTATCGACGGAATTGAGCGCATCCGCTTTACCACGTCACACCCAAAGGATATGTCCGATGAACTGATCGCCTGTTTCGGGGATGTAGCGAAGCTGAGCGGCCAGATTCATCTTCCTGCACAATCCGGCAGCGATGCCGTCTTGAAGTCAATGGGCCGGGGCTATACTCGGGGCGGGTACCTGGACAAGGTTCGAAAGCTCAGGGCGGTCCGTCCTGATATGGTGTTTACCGGTGATATCATCGTTGGCTTTCCGGGTGAAAGCTCCGCTGATTTTGAGCAGACCCTCTCCCTGATGGAGGAGGTACGCTATATCGATCTGTTTTCCTTTGTCTATTCGCCACGTCCCGGCACCAGGGCGGCAGATCTGGCAGATAATCTGCCGCGTGCAGAAAAAATGGCGCGTCTCGACCGTTTGATGGAGCTTCAGCGGAGGATTACCGGCGAAATCAGCCAAACCTATATCGGCAGCACAATGTCTGTTCTGGTTGAAGGGGAGGGGAGGCTTCCGGATCAGCTGTCCGGCAAGGGTGATATCGGGCGGATTGTCAACTTCACCGGTGACTGTTCGCTGATCGGCAGCTTTGTCGATGTCACAATTACCACGGCATACCCGAACTCGCTTCTGGGCGAGTTATGATCATATTTTCAAGGGGTTATCATGACCAGCATTGAACAGGCCGCGCCTGTAACCAATAATTTTCTCCGCACCATCATTGACGAAGATCTTAAGAGCGGCAAGCACGCCGGTATTGTGACCCGTTTCCCGCCGGAACCGAACGGCTATCTTCACATCGGACACGCCAAGTCAATTTGCATCAACTTCGGTCTGGCCCGTGATTTCGGCGGGCGCTGTCATCTTCGCTTTGATGATACCAACCCGGCCAAAGAGGAACAGGAATATATCGACTCCATCAAGGAGAACGTCCGCTGGCTCGGTTTTGACTGGGGGGAGCATCTACACTATGCCTCTGACAACTTTGAACAGCTGTACTGCTGGGCCGTGTATCTGATTAAACAGGGTAAAGCCTACGTTGAGGACCTGAATGCCGAGCAGATCCGGGCCTATCGGGGGACACTGACCGAGGCGGGGACGGAAAGCCCGTACCGTACCCGTTCTGTTGAGGAAAATCTTGACCTGTTCGGTCGCATGCGCGCCGGGGAGTTCCCCGATGGTTCCCGGGTTCTGCGTGCTAAAATCGATATGGCAGCACCGAATATCAACCTGCGCGATCCGGTTCTGTACCGGATTATCCACGCCCCCCATCCCCACGTGGGCGATGCCTGGAAAATTTACCCCATGTATGACTTTGCCCATGGGCAGACCGATGCTATTGAAGAGATCACCCACTCCATCTGCACGCTGGAATTTGAATCCCACAAGCCGCTCTATGAGTGGTTTCTCGATAATCTGCCGGTTCCGGCGCGGCCGAGGCAATACGAGTTTGCCCGGCTGAACCTGACCTATACGGTGATGAGCAAGCGGAAACTGCAGGAACTGGTGCAGCTTGGCATTGTCAGCGGCTGGGATGACCCTCGCATGCCGACACTGGTCGGCATCAGACGTCGCGGTTATACACCGGATGCGGTGCGGGCTTTTTGCGAGATGATCGGTGTCGGGCGGAGTGATTCGTGGATTGATGTTGCCATTCTGGAAGAATGTGTCCGGGCTGACCTGAATGACTCGGCTCCCCGGGCCATGGCGGTACTGCGTCCGATTAAACTGGTCATTGACAATTATCCGGCCGGTCAGACCGAAGAATTTCAGGCTTCCAACCACCCCCAGAAGCCGGAGATGGGGAGCCGCTCCATCAACTTTTCCCGCGAACTATGGATCGACAGCGATGATTTTATGGAGGTGCCGAGCAAAGGTTTCCATCGCCTGACTGTCGGCGGCGAGGTCAAACTCCGCTGCGGCTACATCATTACCTGTACCGGCGTCGTCAAGGACAGTGAGGGTGCGATTCTGGAGCTGCACGGCGACTATGATCCTGCATCCCGCGAGGGGATACATACCGCAGACGGCCGAAAGGTCAAAGGGGTAATTCACTGGGTTTCCGCCGTCCATGCCATAACTGCCGAGGTACGGCTGTTCGACCGGCTTTTCAGTGATCCCAACCCGGATCGGGGCGGCGCAGATTACAAACAGTTTCTCAATCCCAACTCAGTGGAAACCCTGTCTGACTGCAAGCTGGAAGCGTCTCTGGCGGGAGCCGAAACGGAAACCCGCTACCAGTTTGAGCGCCAGGGGTATTTCCGGCTTGACCCGAAAGATACACGTCCCGGTACCCCCGTATTCAACCGTATCGTCACCCTGCGTGATGTGTGGACCAAAAAGTAATTTATGAAGGATTGGTGCCTAACTAAATGAAAAATAAAAAATTTACTTCTGGTTTTGTTTCAATTATCGGACGTCCCAATGTGGGTAAGTCAACTCTTCTGAACAGTATCATCGGCGAGAAGATTGTTATTACCTCCGATAAGCCGCAGACAACCCGTAACCGGATTCAGGGTATCCACAATATCCCCGGCGGCCAGATTGTTTTCATCGATACCCCCGGTATCCACAGCGGGCGCTCCCGTCTGAACAAAAGTATGGTGGACGCGGCCCGATCGGCCGTCAGCGGTGTCGACCTGTTGATGCTGGTTGTGGAAGCGACAGCGTCCGCTGATCCTGAATTTATCCAGGATGTCCTGAAAAAAGTATCGGTTCCGGTTGTGCTGGTTATCAACAAGATTGATCTGCTGGCTGACAAGAATCTGGTGCTGAAAAAAATATCCGACTGGGCGGCGCTTTACCCATTCAGGGAAATCGTGCCGATTTCCGCAGGGCGTAACGATGGCGTTGATCATCTGGTCTCGGTGGTCAGCGGCTATCTTCCCGAGGGCGAGGCGATGTTCCCCGATGATATCCTGACCGATATGCCGGAAAAGTTTATTGTGGCAGAGATGATCCGGGAAAAAGTTTTCCGTCTGACGCGCGATGAGGTGCCGTACTCAACGGCGGTTGTGGTGGAAAGCTTTATCGAGCGGGAAAATGGCGTGATCGCCATCTCTGCAGCTATCATGCTGGAACGGGACACCCAGAAGGGGATCATCATCGGTGCAAAGGGTGAAATGCTGAAAAAAATCGGAAGTCAGGCCCGACAGGATATCGAACGCCTGCTTGACACCAGGATATACCTGGAGCTGTTCGTCAAAGTTGTTGAAAACTGGAGCGAACGTCCGTCAAAATTACGAGAACTGGGATACGAATGAAACCTTTAGTAGCTATAGTCGGACGTCCCAATGTGGGTAAATCCACCCTCTTCAACCGTCTCCTCGGTCATCGGCGTGCTATCGTTGATGATACCCCGGGTGTTACCCGTGACCGCAACTATGCCAACATTACCCGTTTTGAAAAACCGTTTATTCTGATTGATACCGGCGGTTTTGAGCCGGTTACGGAAGATCGCCTGCTGCAGCAGATGCGCGAGCAATCACGCCTGGCCATTGAAGAGGCTGACGTCATTATTTTCATGATGGACGCCCGGAGCGGTCTGACTCCGGCGGACATTGAGGTCGCAGAAATGCTGCGGCGCGTCAAGAAACCGGTCTTTTTCGTGGTCAACAAGGTTGACGGCGAAAAACTGGAGAACGAATCGGCTGAATTTTATTCTCTCGGAATCGGGGAACTATTCACGATTTCAGCCGAACATAACCGCGGCGTCATCGATCTTGTTGAACATATTATGGACGTGTTTCCGCCGTCTCAGGCGGAAGAGGCGGAAGAAAATGTCACCCGCATCGCGGTGGTGGGGCGTCCCAATGTGGGCAAATCATCTCTTGTCAACCGGTTGCTCGGGTTTGAGCGGGTTGTGGCTAACCCGACCGCAGGAACAACCCGGGATTCGGTCGACACACCGTTCAGCTGTAATAAAAAACCGTATGTGCTCATTGATACCGCTGGAATCCGCCGCAAGGGGAAGACCACTGAAAAGCTCGAAAAATACAGTGTCTGTGACGCCCTGCGCAGTATCGAGCGGGCTGATGTGGTGCTGATGGTGATCAATGCCGAAGAAGGAGTGACCGAGCAGGATGAACGCATCGCCGGGTACATTCATGAAGCCGGCAAGGGGTGCGTGTTTGTCATCAACAAGTGGGATCTGCTTGAAAAGGACAACGCCACTCTCGGAATTTATATTGCGAAAATCAGGGATGGCTTCAAATATCTGGCGTATGCGCCGATTGTCTGCGTTTCCGCCAAGAGCGGCCAGCGTACCGGCAAGATCATCGCTACCGTTGATGAAGTCATGGAACAGTATTGTCGTCGAGTGACCACATCGGAACTCGTTCATGTGTTTACCGACGCTATTGAGGCGCACCATGCTCCCCTGTCCCACGGTCGTCGGGTAAAATTCTATTTCGCCACCCAGGTTGCGACACGGCCGCCGGCGTTTGTTATTTTCACCAATCAGCCCGAAAATATTCATTACTCTTACGAACGCTATCTTGTTAACAAGTTCCGTGAAGCATTCGGTTTTGACGGTGTTCCCCTGCGGCTTATGTTCCGGGGGAGGGACAAGACTGACACTTCCCGCAAGGGGGGCTCCGAGCGCCCTGCACAGTAGCATGCACTGTCTGCAGCCCTGTCCCGTTCCATTTTGTTTTATTCGTGTATGTCGTGGGCTGTTTCCCGGAATACATGGAATATCAGCTGAGGAGAGGTATCCCCGTGAGCACCAGGACTATTTTGATTGTCGATGACTCCGCGACCATACGCACCATGCTGGCCGCTATTGTCAAAGGGATGGGCGATTATCAGGTTGTTGAGGCTACCAACGGTTTCGAGGCGCTTCGATTTCTTCACCTCGGTCTTGACCTTATTCTGACAGATATCAATATGCCCCACATCAACGGACTTGAGTTGATCAGCTATGTTCGCGCCAATCCGCTGTACAAAAGTATCCCTGTTTTCATTATTTCGACGGAAGGAAGTGCCGCGTACCTCGAAAAAGGAAAACAGCTCGGCGTAAATGAGTACGTGGTCAAGCCGTTTTCTCCCCCTGCATTGCGGATACTGATGGATCGGTATTTGAACCAAACTCCGTATCAGGGAGCATGAGATACATGTGCCATGAGTGAACAGGCCGCTACCCATACGAAAGCGGTTCAGGATTTTCTTGCCGAGGCTGAGGAAATTGTCGAACATATCGGTGCCGAATTGGCTGATCTTTCGGATGCCGCTGAAAGAGGTGAGCTTGATCCAGATCTGCTCAACTCAATTTTTCGGGGGTGCCATTCCCTGAAGGGGTTGGCAGGCATGTTCAATTTCAGCGCTGTCGCGGAACTTGCCCATAATATGGAAAACCTGCTTGACCGGCTGAGGCTCGGGAAGTTGAATCTTACTCAGCACCTTGTGTCAGTGCTGGTCGAGTCTCACGAACTGCTGTATTCTCTAGTCAGAGCACTCGCTTCACGTGATGAAATATCCATGGCTCAGGAAATTGCGGCATGTGTGACCAAAATCAATGCCTGTCTCGCCCCGACGGAGCAACAGACCGGCAGCTTTTCTCCGGGCGCTGTTGAGCTGCCCCCCCATGTACGTACCGCTCTGACGGAATACGAAGAGCATCGCCTGAATGATAATCTTGCCAAAGGACGAGCACTCTTCACGGTGCACACCTCCCTCAACCTTGACACGTTCGATACCGAACTTTCGGAACTCACGGACCTGCTGAAAGTACGTGGCGAAGTTATCAGTACTCTCCCCGGCGTCGGGGTAAATATTGAGACCGCCATCGACTTTGAGATACTCTTTGGTTCTGCCTGTGCCCTGCACGAGCTGCAGACGGCTATTGCACGTGAAAACGTCACCGTTGCCCGGCTCACCCCGGCTGTGTCCTCTGCCGGGCCGTCCGCCGCAGCAGGTGATGAAGCACCTGTTTCGGCCGTCTCTACGCCGTCTTCCCCCCTGGTAACAATGGCTGATGATACACCGTTCAGTGCCAAAAGCATGAGCAGGACAGTTCGCGTCGATATCGCCAAGATGGATGAATTGATGAATATTGTCGGTGATCTTGTTCTTGCCAACTCTGCCATCGCTGATATTTCTTTCCGCTTGAACAGTGAAGGTGTTTCCCGTACCGCTTCCGAGCTTTCCCGGGCCGCCACGGTGCTGGAGCGCAAACTGGCGGATCTTCAAAAAGGGGTCATGGAAATTCGCATGGTTCCGGTCGGGCAATTGTACGAGAAGATGTCGAGAATCGTCCGGAAGATTTCGCGTGAACAGGGTAAACTGGTTGATCTTACGTTTATTGGTGCCGACACGGAACTGGATAAACTGATTGTTGAAGACCTCTCCGATCCGATGATGCATATTGTCCGCAACGCCATAGACCACGGGATTGAGTCGAGGGTTGTCCGTGCCTCGCTGGGTAAAAGCGAAAAGGGGACCATCAGGATTTCCTCCCGCCAAAAGGGCAATCACGTTGTTATTGAAATTGAAGATGACGGCGGAGGGATTGATGTCGGCAAGGTACGAGACCGGGCGCTGCAAACAGGTCTGGTGAGTGACGTCCATGCGGTGTCGGATCACGACGCTCTCGAATATATTTTTCTCCCCGGCTTTTCAACCAATGAAACCGTCAGTGAGTTTTCCGGGCGCGGTGTCGGCATGGACGTGGTGAAAAACAACATCTCGGCACTGTCCGGGCGGGTCGACATAGAGACAAAAAAAGGGGAGGGGAGTCGTTTCACGATTACCCTGCCGATTACTCTGGCCATTATCAAGGCCCTGATTGTCCGCTGCTGTGACAGGACCTATGCTTTGCCGATAACATCCGTTCTGGAGTCGTTCATACTGACGGATCGCGATGTTATGACCGTAGAGCGTGCAGAAGTTGTGCAGCTTCGTGACGCCACACTGCCGCTGTTGAGACTGGATCGCTATTTTGACCTGCGCCGCCGCGGTTTGCGGGCGGAGGAATTTTATGTTGTTGTTGTCGGAGCAGCGGAAAAGCGTCTCGGTATCGCTGTTGACGACCTGATCTGCCAGCAGGATATCGTGACCAAACCGCTGGGCGAATCATTCAGGCGGTTCAGGGGCGTGTCGGGCGCAGCAGATCTGGGGGATCAACGACCGATCCTTGTGCTGGACATAGTCGGAATCGTGCAGGATTCAATGCATACGGGGGGCTGACTGATATGTATAAACGCTACTTCGGGCTCAGGGAAAAACCGTTCAGTAAAACCCCTGACCCACGTTTTCTGTTTTTGAGCCATGGTCACGAGGAGGCGCTCGCCCGGCTTGAATTTGCTGTTGAAGAGCGGGAACTTGCTGTTTTAACCGGGGATATCGGCTGTGGAAAAACGACTTTGTCCCGTGCGTTGATGGATCGCCTCGGCCCCCGCTTCCGTTTTTGCTACATAATCAATCCGCGTCTGAACGCCATGGAGTTTCTCAGGACCATAGCCAGAATCCTTGAGGTGGAACAGCCGGCGGATGCTAAAGACATGCTGATTGATCAGATCCATACGGCTGTTTATGCCCTGAATCAGCACGACATCTGTCCGGTTCTGGTGATTGATGAAGCCCAGATGATTACTGATGCCGAAGTTTTTGACGAGATCAGGCTGCTCACCAACTTTCAGCTGGATGACAGTAATCTGCTCGGCGTCGTCATTATGGGGCAGCCGGAATTGCGTCCCATGATGTCATCAAGCCGCTTTGAGCCCCTGCGGCAACGGGTTTCGCTGCACTATCATCTGAAGCCGCTGTCCCTCGGTGAGATCATGGAGTATCTTGATTTCCGGCTTGAAACAGCCGGTGGCTCCCCCGGGTTATTTACGCCTGATGCTGTTCAGCGGATTTTTGAACTGACCGGCGGAGTGCCGAGGAGAATCAACTCCCTGGCAACCAATGCCCTCCTGGTTGCCTACGGCAGTGACGTTGCGCTGATAGATTCCGGTATAATAAATGAAGTTAAAGACGAAATGATGATGTAGGCTGTTCATATATGGATCTTGCAAAAATAAGAAAACTATCGTTGCAGATGCTGAGGGATTCGTGCGGCGCATATTGTCCCTCTTCGGTGTCGACCGGGGCCGGGAACGATTCTGCTGCCATTACGGTGGAACCTGCTGCTGAGGCTGCTCTGCAGGATGCGCCGTCCTGCACGGATACTGTATCAGTACCGAACAGTTTAATACACCAGGAACGTCTCTTCATGCCGCTGGAAGCAATTTTTGCCGGCAGAAAGGCTGCAGGGTGCGAGAGAGGGGCTTTTCTGGGTGAGGATGCCGGCGCTCCGTCCGGTGAGTCTGTTCTGGAATTTCTCTGCTTTCTGATTTCCAATGAAGTCTATGGCATAAATATCATGGATATCAAAGAGATCATCAAGCCGAGGGAAACTGCTGAGATACCCTGTGCCCCGCTTTTTATTTCGGGAGTGATTTCCTTGCGCGGTGCAATAATTCCGGTTATTGACCTGCGTGTGCGGCTCGGTTTCCAGAGCGGGGAGCCTACCGGCAGGGAACGGATACTCGTTATAAAAAACAGTACTGAATTGAGCGGTCTGCTGGTGGATGAAGTACTTCAGGTTACCCAGGTGCCGTTGGATGCGGTTGAAGAGGCGCCATCTGTTCTTGACGGAGTTGACCATAGATTTATCAGTGGCATCGGCCGTATGGAGAATAGATTGATGATCATGCTGGACCTGGAAAAAATTGCTGACATCAATCTGTACTGAAATGGAGCCGGCGTGGAAGAAGCTGTAACCCATATCCAGTTTGCCTCTTTCAGCCTTGGAGACCGGCTGTTTGCTGTCGATATCATGCGGATACGCGAGATCATCGTCCCTCCGGTATTATCACCGCTCCCCTGTGATTCAAGCCTTCTGCAGGGCGTTATTACGCTGCGTGGTTCGGTTATTCCTGTGATGAATATGCGGGAACGCTTCGGAATAACTGCCGGAGTGGAAACCGCTGAAGGGAAGCTGCTGATCGTTACTCTGGCACGGCAACTGCTCGCTCTGGCTGTTGACGATGTGATGGAAGTGGTCTCTGTACCGGTTGCTGATATTCAGCCGCCGTTGCAGATCGTTTCCGGTGCCGGGGTTGAATTTCTTCTGGGCGCCTATCTATCTGATGGCCGTGTAGGTTTGATTCTGGACATTGATGCGCTTCTTGGCATTCCCAACGAAAATCAATCTGTGTGCCAGAAAACAGGCAGTGTCATGGAAGATCACCACGCAGAAATGAACGGGTAACCGGTGGGAAAATCTTCGTATCTCAGAATACGTGGTCTCTAGGATGTCAGCAAAAATACATGGCCGTTGCATGTCCGACGATGAATTTCTGTTTTTGCGTGGTTGCATCCATGCACATTTCGGTATTCATTTTGATCAGGACTCGAAATATATTCTGGAAAAACGGTTGTCCGGTCGCTTGATTGATCTGGGATTTCCCACATTCCATGAGTACTGCCGGTACATAAAATACAATCAGGGGAAGGAGCAGGAACTCCGTGCCATAATGGATGTTCTGACGACGAATGAAACATATTTTTTTCGTGAGTCATTCCAGCTCAAGGCATTTTCCGATGAAATAATACCTGAACTCATCAAAAAGAAAACCGCGCTTGGAACCCGCTCACTGCGCATCTGGAGCGCTGGGTGCTCCACCGGTGAAGAGCCCTATACTATTGCGATGCTGCTGAGTGCCATTCCTGAACTTGCAGGGTGGAACATCGAAATAATCGGTACCGATATCAGCCGGAAAGTACTTCAGTTCGCACAGCGTGGTGTGTACGGCAAATCATCTTTTCGAACAACTGCGGAAATAGATCTGAAACGGTATTTTCATCAGCACGATGACGGTTTAAAAGTGAACGACCCCATCCGTGAGATGGTAACCATCCGGTATTTCAATATATTTGACGAGAATCGACACTCCGAAATAGGTAAGGTTGACATAGTTTTCTGCCGTAACGTGATGATCTACTTTGATCAGCAAGCTAAACAACGTGCAATCGAGCTGTTTTATTCTGACTTGCTTGAAGGCGGTTTTCTCCTTTTGGGGCACTCCGAATCACTCATGAATATACCGACAACGTTTACGCTCCGGCACTTCCACAATGACATGATTTATCAAAAGCCTGATCATGTCAGCCTGGTGGTGTCGGGTGAATAAGATCAGGATTGTTGTGGTTGACGATTCAGCCTTCAGTCGCCGGAGCATTACCCATATGCTGGAGGAACTTCCGTTTGTGGAAGTCGTGGGGTATGCGATAAACGGAGAGGAGGGCATCCAGAAAGTAATCGCCCTCAAGCCGGATCTGGTAACACTGGATCTGGAAATGCCCAAAATGGACGGATTTACCCTGCTTCGAATTCTGACGGTCCGCTTTGCGCTGCCGGTGATTGTTGTCAGTGCCGTCAGTTCAGCAGATAAAGTATTCAGGGCGCTTGAACTGGGAGCCCTTGATTTTGTGGCAAAGCCGACGGGCAGCGCTTCACTTGACCTGCTTTCCATTAAAGCGGATCTCCACGAGAAAGTGTTCCAGGTTCTTGCCCTCAAATCAGCCGGTCAGGCAGCACCGCTGGCGGGCGGTACTGTTCCGGAGTCAGGCATTGCCCGGTTAATGCCGTCGTTGGCAGCAGCAAGTGCCGGCGCACATCATGCGGTCGACCTTGTGGCGATCGGCACATCAACCGGGGGGCCGCCCGCCCTGCAAAAGATCTTCTCGGCTTTCGAGCAGAAATACCCTTTTGCCGTTGTCGTCTCCCAGCACATGCCGCCCGGCTTTACCAAAGCTTTTGCCGAACGACTGGATCGTACCTCGCCCTTTGACATCAAGGAGGCCGAAGATGGCGACCCTGTTCTTCCCGGCCGGGTGTTGATTGCACCCGGCGGCAGAAATATGGTATTTGAAGGTGCAGGAGATCATGTAACTACCCGAATTGTCAGCCCGTCTGAGTCAGATCGATACATTCCCTCGATTGATGTCATGCTTGGTTCCTGTGCTGCGGTTTACGGCAGTCGGGTGGCTGCCGTTATACTGACCGGCATGGGTAATGACGGCAGCATGGGGATTCGGGCTGTAAAGGAGCAGGGCGGTTATGTGATTGCCGAATCGGAGGAGAGCGCCATAGTGTATGGCATGCCGCGTGAAGCGGTGGCTACCGGTGTCGTGGACCGTACTGTTCCGTTGGATCAGATTGCCGCAGAAATTGTACAGAGGTGCGGTTTCTCCTGAAGCGCGCTTCCTGAACCGATATTTTACGATAGACCCGGTGGCGTGTGAGCGGTATCATGACAACCGGCTGGATTTCATCCAGCAGCAAATTGGATAAGACGAAGCATAAACATACATTTGGCTTGAGAAAGGAATACACCGTGGAGCAGAAGTACTCACCGAAAGACGTGGAACAGAAGTGGCAGGCGGTCTGGGAAAACGAAAAAACATTCAAAGTGTCTGCGGACAAAAACAAACAGAAATACTATCTCCTTGAAATGTTCCCGTATCCTTCCGGCCGCATTCACATGGGGCATGTCCGTAATTACTCCATCGGGGATGTTGTCGGCAGGTTCAAAAGGATGTGTGGATTCAATGTCATGCATCCGATGGGGTGGGATGCGTTCGGCATGCCGGCTGAAAATGCCGCGATACAGAACAAGAGCCATCCTGCAACCTGGACCTATGAAAATATTGACTATATGCGGAACCAGATCAAGAAAATGGGGTTTTCATATGACTGGGATCGTGAGCTGGCAACCTGTGACATTGAGTACTACCGGTGGGAACAGAAGCTTTTCCTGGAAATGTTTGCCAAGGGACTGGCCTATAAAAAAACCTCTTTTGTCAACTGGTGCCCCAAGTGCGAAACCGTGCTTGCCAATGAGCAGGTTGAAGACGGCGGCTGCTGGCGCTGTGACAGTGACGTTTCCCAGAAAGAGCTCGACCAGTGGTTTTTCCGGATAACCGATTATGCCGAAGAACTTCTTGAAAATACGTATAAACTGCCGGGCTGGCCGGAACGCGTCCTTGTCATGCAGCGAAACTGGATCGGCAAAAGCCTTGGCTGTGAAATTGATTTTCCTGTCGAAAACAGCACCGAAGCCATCCGGGTGTTCACCACACGTCAGGATACGGTTTTTGGTGCGACCTTTATGTCTCTGGCACCGGAACATCCCCGTGCCCTCGAACTGGCAGCAGCCGGGCAGAAAGATGCGGTTGCCGACTTCATCGATAAAATCAGAAAAACGGACCGCATCAAACGCACCGCCGATGACTTTGAAAAGGAAGGTGTTTTTACCGGTTCATACTGCATAAACCCGTTGACCGGCGCTCGCATGCCGATCTTTCTGGCTAATTTTGTACTGATGGATTACGGAACCGGTGCCGTCATGGCGGTGCCGACCCACGATCAGCGTGATTTTGAGTTTGCCAAAAAATATGATCTGCCGCTGGTGGTTGTTATTGAGCCCGCTGGGGTAACCCTTGATTCCGCTGCCATGACGGAAGCATATACCGAGGCGGGGGTTATGACTAATTCAGGCCAGTTCAACGGCCTGCAGAGCAGTGACGCAAAAGAATCTATCGCTGATTTCCTGCAATCCCAGGGGCAGGGGACCAAAACTGTCAATTTCCGTCTCAGGGACTGGGGTATTTCCCGCCAGCGCTACTGGGGCAACCCGATTCCGGTTATCTACTGTGATGACTGCGGTGTTGTTCCGGTGCCGGAAAAGGACCTGCCGGTCGTTCTCCCCAGGGATGTCGCGTTCAGCGGCGAAGGAGGCAGCCCTCTGGCCCAGATGGAGTCTTTTGTGAACTGCACATGTCCGCTGTGCGGTAAAAAGGCCCGCCGTGAAACCGACACTATGGATACCTTTGTCCAGTCCTCATGGTATTTCCTTCGCTACTGCTGCCCCGATTTCAAAGACGGCATTCTTGACCGCGACTCTGTTGACTACTGGATGTCTGTTGACCAGTATATCGGCGGGATTGAGCATGCTGTTTTGCACCTGCTGTATGCACGTTTTTTTACCAAAGTGATGCGCGATCTGGGGCATATTTCCGCTGACGAGCCGTTTACCAATCTGTTGACGCAGGGGATGGTCATTAAAGATGGTGCCAAAATGAGCAAATCAAAGGGCAACGTTGTCGACCCGAATGCCTTGATTTCAAAATACGGCGCTGATACGGCTCGCCTGTTTTCACTGTTTGCCGCACCGCCGGAAAAGGATCTGGACTGGAATGACCAGGGGGTGGAAGGTTCTTTCCGCTTTTTGAACCGTATCTGGAAACTGGTCCATGATCGGCTCGGTATCATAATAACCGCAGGACCGCTTGATACCGGCTCTCTTACCGCCGAAGAGCGTGCTCTGCGCAGGGCTGTTCATAAAACGATTCGCAAAGTAACCGAGGATCTTGAGGAACGGTTCCATTTCAACACGGCAATCGCTTCCGTAATGGAACTGCTCAATATCCTGCAGCCTGCGGAGCTCGCGTCCCCCCAGTTCCCGGCGGTTATGAAGGAGGCCTTGCAGAGTGTTGTCCTCCTGATGGCTCCGTTTGTTCCCCATATCACGGAAGAACTCTGGATCTGTATGGGCAACCGGGCCCCCCTGACTCAAACCAATTGGCCTGATTATGACCGGAGTGCCGTCATTGACGAAGAGCTGCTCGTAGTTGTGCAGGTTAACGGCAAGCTGCGCTCAAAGGTCACCGTTGCTGCCGGTACCGGTGAGGAGGAATTGAAGGCTCTTGCTCTCGCAGATGAAAAAATCGTGCAGTTTATTGAGGGGCAAACGGTTCGCAAGGTTATTTGTGTGCAGGGTAAGCTTGTCAATATTGTGGTGGGGTAGGGACATGCCGACTGTGTGGATATGGATACGGTTGAGTATATGTGCACTGCTGTTGAATGTCGTTGCGGGGTGCGGGTATCACCTGACCGGCACCGGTTCCTCCCGTCAGCTTGGTGCCGAACAGTCGGTCTGGGTCCCGTTCTTTACGAATGAAAGCATCAGCCCAACCGCACAAACGGTTCTGCGCAGGGCATTCTATGAGGAACTTCACGCCATGCGCGGGGTGCGCCCCGCCAATAGCCAATCGTCCGGTGATCTTGCCATCAAGGGGCGGATTGTTTCCTACTCCAGCAGGGCTGTTTCCTACACTACGCTTGATCAGGCCCGTGAATTTTCCCTGTCTCTGGATGTCGAGCTTGAAGTAGCAAAAAGCGGCCAGACATCACCGTTCTGGAAGGGACAGATCCATGGCGAAAAGCAATACCCCGCCAACAAAAATCTTGCCTTGCAGCATAACGCTGAAGAACAGGCTCTTGATGCTGTCGCCCGTATTGTTGCCCAAAAGTTCATCTCGGCACTGGAGGAGTCCTATTGATTATGACGCCTCAGGAGTTTGAAACATCTCTGAAGAAAGGGGTCGTGCCGACCGTCTGTTTTCTGTACGGAGAAGAGCCGTTTCTGGTTGAACGGGCTGCTCGCATGCTGCTTGAGCGGGCAATTGATCCATCTCTAAAGGACTTCAACTTCAATGTCTTCTTCGGTAATGAATCGAAGGGGGTAGACATAATCGATTCGGCTCAGACTTTGCCGATGTTTGCGGAGCGCCGCGCGGTTCTGGTGAAGCGGGCTGATCAGCTCAAAGCCGAAGCTCTTGAAATCATGCTTCCCTATATTCAAAATCCTTCACCCGGTACCTGCCTGCTGATGACCGGCACCAAAATCGACCAGCGCAAGAAATTCTTTCTGGAACTCAAGACACATGGCGTTCTTGTAGAGTTTAAGCGGTTCTACGACAATAAGCTGGCCGGTTTTATCCAAAGTGAATCGGTTGCTCAAGGCAAACAGATAGAAGGCGCCGCTGCGGAACTTCTGTCGGCTCTGATTGGCAATAACCTGCAGGAGTTAAGCTCACAGATTGAAAAACTGGTGGTGTACGCCGGTGCAAAGCCCCGGATTACAGTTGATGATGTCCATACCATGGCCAGCAGCAGCAAGGCATTCACCGCTTTTGAACTGGCAAAATATCTGGGACTGCGGGATGTGGCAAATTCAATCAGAAGTCTGGATGCCCTGTTTTTAAATGGTGAAGATGCACCGATGATGATCGGTGCGTTAACCCGGCATTTTCGCCAGCTGTGGCGTGTCAGGGAGCTGCTGGACAAAAAAATCCCCACACCGGACATCGGCAGGGAGCTCTCGATAAACTCTTTTTTTCTGGGGGACATTATTGCCCAGGCGAGAAATTTTCCGAGAAGGGATTTGAAACGGATCTTTGAAGAGTTTTACCGGTGTGATGTATCGTCAAAAACCGGAGGGCTTTCATACGGTCTTATGCATGGATTGGCCGTGGGTATCTGTACCGGCGGGTGGTAAACAGTGAGGACAACCAGATGCTGATGCACTAAAAAAGGGGGCATGCGAATTCGCAGCCCCCTTTTTATATATGGTTTGATTGGCGCTCTAGCCGAGTGTGTTGACCAGTTTTGTCAAACGGGAAACATTCCGGGATGCGGTGGAGTTGTGAATGACACCCTTGGAGGAGGAAGCGTCAATAACCGGGATGGCGGCCTTGAGTGCAGCAACAGCGGCATCTTTATCCTTGGCGGCTACCGCTTCACGAACACGCTTGATATATGTTTTCAGCGTCGATGAGACATGACGATTACGCGCAGTTTTCTTAATAGTTTGCTTGATCCTCTTGATTGCCGATTTATGATGAGCCAAACTGCACCTCCATGTATTTTCTTGAGTAAGTAACGAAATCGAAGCTAGCTGTTTAGCACTGTTTGGCGAACAGTGTCAAGCAAATTGTATCCGATAGCAGGAGAGATCTGATGCGGTTAATCATCACGCCGAATCCGTACCACCTGACTGACCCCGGGCATATTCTCGATTTCCTGGTCGTTCAAGGTGCCGGTATCACCAATCACGCCAATGATGGTTCTGTTAGCCCCGGTTGACTGGTGAATATCAAAATCGCGGGTAATCAGGTATTCCTTGATAGCATCAAGTGATGTTTCTTCGGCATGTTTCCTCATAATAATAAGCATGTTATAACTGCTCCCTTAATTTTCTTCTTTATGTGACATAATGCGTTCCAGGCGACGCGATTCATCAACAACGCGCTCAAACATCCTGATGATTGCGTCGTCGTCAAGCGGTCCCGGGTTGTCCTCTTTCATACGGTTGAAAATTCTTTTTTCACGTGCCGGATCAAATACCGCCAGACCCAGTTCCTTCTTGGCATGCCCGATTTCAAGGGCGAGCCGTGCGCGTTCGTTAAAAATACGCAGCAGCACATCATCAAGAAGGTCAATCCGTTTGCGAATTTCGCCAATATCCACGGTATTGCTCCTTTAAAACTCTTTCTTTACAAAGCTGTCTTTTTTGCCGTTAACCTCATCGAGGAAAGGGTAGTCCAGATTATAGTGCAGACCACGCGATTCTTTGCGCTTTTGAGCACAGGTTATGATCAGTTCCGCCACGGTGGCAATATTACGCAGTTCAATCAGGTCGGAAGTTACGTTGAAATTCCAGTAATATTCTTCTATTTCTCCCTGAATCAATTTAATGCGGTTCATGGCTCGTGCCAGACGTTTATCAGATCGGACGATCCCGACATAATTCCACATGGTTCGGCGGATTTCATCCCAGTTTTGGGAGACAACGACCATCTCATCACTATTGGTTGCAGTGCCGGAATCCCAGACCGGTATTTCACGGTGGTCGCTTGGCAGCGATGCAACTACTTCACTGGAATGCTTGTAGGCGCGCCCTGCATAGACCGCCGCTTCAAGCAGGGAGTTACTGGCCAGACGGTTAGCGCCGTGCAGGCCGGTAAAAGCGGTTTCACCAATGGCGTATAATCCGGGGATATCCGTTTCAGCGTCAGAATTTACCGCTACTCCGCCGCACAGGTAGTGGGCGGCGGGTACGACCGGAAGCCAGTCTTTGGTCATATCCAGGCCAAACTCCATGCATGTCTGGTAAATGTTGGGGAACCGGTTGCGGACGATATCAGCCGGCTCATGGGTAATATCAAGAAACACGCAGTCATCGCCGCTGGTTTTCATCTCATGGTCTATGGCGCGGGCAACTATGTCGCGGGGGGCCAGGTCCTTCAGTTTGTGGTATTTCTCCATGAACGCGGTTCCGTCACGCCTGCGCAGGATGGCACCTTCACCACGAACCGCCTCGGAAATAAGAAATGATTTGGCCAGAGGGTGAAACAGGGTGGTGGGGTGGAACTGCATAAATTCCATATTTGCAATCGTTGCGCCGGCACGGTATGCCATGGCTACTCCGTCTCCTGACGCCACATCCGGATTACAGGTATAGAGATATACTTTGCCTGCACCGCCGCTGGCAAGAAGAGTGACTTTTGAACTGAACGTTATGACCGTCTCACTCTTTATATCCAGCACGTTCGCCCCGAGACACCGGTTCTTCTCCAGTTGGCGACGTTCGATCTTGGCCGATGTGATCAGATCAATGGCAATATGATTCTCATAAATAGTGATTGAGGGATGCTGCCGGACCGCTTCAACCAGCGCCCTTTCAATCTCCCGTCCGGTAATGTCCTCAGCATGCAGGATGCGACGGGCGCTATGCCCCCCTTCACGGGTCAGATCATAGGATTTACCGCTCGTTGTAAACTTGACACCCCACTCGATCAGATTACGGATAGTCTGCGGCCCTTCCTCAACAACCATTCTGACAACATCCTCGTGACAGATTCCAGCACCTGCAACGAGCGTGTCTTCAACGTGGGAGTCAAATGAGTCTTCATCCGAATATACCGAGGCGATACCGCCTTGTGCATACTTGGTGGCTGATTCTGAAATGTCTCGTTTGGTAACAATGGCGACGCTGCCATGGTCGGCTGCCTGGAGAGCAAAGGTGAGACCGGCTATACCGCTGCCGATAACGAGGAAATCGCTTTCGATGCGCATGGTTATCCCTTCCGGAAATATGTGGGCAGTGCAGGGCGGATATTGTCCCCGTAAGAACATTTTGTCAAGCAGAGAGGGGCAACTGCTGTTTATTGCTCATTTTTGACAGGAGCAGAATATGGTTCAGAACCGGCACATTTTCTCAAACAAATTGCATTGTCACGGCTTTTTTAGTATAGTCCCACGCCATCATTTCTGAACGCTCAATTTTGCAACAAGGAACAATCAAATGAAAGAAATCCTCTCCGGCAACGAGGCCATCGCCCGTGGTGCCTATGAAGCCGGTTGTCTCGTCGCCTGCGCCTACCCCGGCACCCCCTCAACCGAAATTCTCGAGAACACCATCAAGTACACGGAAATAGACTCCTCCTGGGCACCTAATGAGAAGGTGGCTCTGGAAGTTGCCATAGGCGCTTCCTTCGGTGGCGGCCGAGCGCTTTGCACCATGAAGCATGTCGGTGTCAATGTCGCTGCCGACCCGCTTTTTACCCTTTCTTACACCGGCGTGAGGGGCGGTCTTGTCCTGGTTGCCGCTGATGATCCGGAAATGCATTCTTCCCAGAATGAGCAGGACAGCCGCAACTATGCCCGGTTTGCCAAGGTGCCGATGCTTGAGCCGTCCGATTCGCGGGAATGCAAGGAGTTCACCCGCCTCGGCTTTGAACTGTCCGAACAGTATGATACGCCGGTTATGCTCAGAAGCAGCACTCGTATTTCCCATGGTAAATCCCTTGTTGAACTTGGCGAACGGGTTACCGATCTCCCGCTTCCGAAACTGGAAAAAAATCCAGCCAAGCTTGTCATGCTTCCCGGCAACGCCCGGGTTCGTCATCCGCTTGTTGAGCAGAATCTGATCAACCTTTCCAAAGCGGCAGCAGCTTTACCATTTAATCGTGTTGAGCTCCGTGATACTTCCATCGGGATTATAACAGCCGGCATCTGCTACCAGTATGTGCGGGAGGTTCTGCCGAACGCTTCTACCCTCAAGCTTGGCATGGTTTACCCGCTGCCGCACGAGCTGATCCGTGAATTTGCCTCAAAAGTTGACACGCTCTATGTCATTGAAGAGCTTGACCCGTTTATTGAAGATCAGGTCAAGGCTATGGGGATTCCGGTCATCGGCAAGGAGATAATTTCTCTGTGTGGCGAATTAACGCCCGGCCGTCTCCGCACCGCCTTCGGCCTGCCCCAGGCCGCCGTTACTCCGGCTGAAAAAATGCCCGGACGTCCGCCCAATATGTGTCCCGGCTGTCCGCACCGTGGCGTCTTCTTTGCACTCAAACAGCTCAGGGCATATGTCACCGGCGATATCGGCTGTTATACACTCGGCTTCATGCCGCCGCTGTCTGCCATGGATACCTGTGTCTGCATGGGCGCTTCCATCGGAATGGCCACCGGTGTTACCAAGGTGGTTTCTGCCGAAGAAAAGAAAAAGGTCGTTGCGGTAATAGGAGACTCCACATTCCTGCATACCGGTGTTAACGGCCTGATGGACATGGTGTATAACAATTCCCCCGCAACCGTCATAATCCTGGATAACAACATCACGGCAATGACCGGCCGGCAGGATAATCCTGCCTCCGGATTCACTCTGATGGATGACCCGACCCATGCCGTAAATATTCCCCTTCTGTGCAAAGCGGTGGGGGTAAAGCATATCCGAATCGTCAATCCCCTCGATCTGGAAGAAACCAAACGGGTCATTGCCGAAGAGATGGAGCGTCCCGAACCATCCGTAATAATAACCAATAAGCCATGCGTACTGATTAAACGGGAAGACGTTTTTCAAAAAGGGCCGATATATGCCGTCGATGAGGAGCGCTGTACCGGCTGTCGTGCCTGCCTGAAAATCGGCTGTCCGGCCATTGAGTGGCGTGCTGCAGGCGACGGGAGCAGGAGGGGTAAGGCCTCTATAGACCCGCTGCTGTGTACCGGCTGTGATGTCTGCCGTCAGTTGTGCAAGTTTGATGTGATCGGGAGCAAACCATGAGCGGGCAGATCAAGAACATTCTTCTGGTAGGGGTTGGCGGTCAGGGCATTCTGCTGGCGTCAGAAATACTTTCCGAAGCAGCGATGCTGGCTGGTTTTGATGTTAAAAAAAGTGAAATTCACGGCATGTCCCAGCGGGGCGGCAGTGTCGTTTCCCATGTCCGTTACGGGGCAGAGGTTTTCTCCCCGATTGTGCCGGAAGGCGAGGGGGATATCCTGTTCGGCTTCGAGTTGATGGAGACCTGCCGGTCTCTCCCGCTCCTGAAACCGGGCGGTACGGTTGTGGCCAACGACCTGCAGATTTCTCCGCCGTCGGTGCTGATGGGGCAGGAACTCTATCCCGGGGGGCTGGTGGAGCGTATCAAGGCGCAGTTTGCCGATTTTCTCCTGGTGGACGGTCAAAAAATTGCTGCTGATTCCGGCAACGTCAAGGCTGCCAACACGGTACTGCTGGGAGCGGTTTCCAAACGTCTCAGTATTGCCGAAGAATATTGGCTGAAAGCACTGGAAAAAATGGTGCCGGCCAAGGCGCTGGATGTTAATAAACGGGCTTTCCGTATGGGTCGAGAGTTCTAGCCTTGACGCAGCTTGAAGCAATCATAACCGCCAACAAGAATTTTGTGCGGCCAGATGCCTTTCCGCCGCTTTCCAAGTCGCCGCAGAAGCAGCTGGCCATCTTCACCTGCATGGACACCCGTCTGGTCGATTTTCTTGAGCCGGCCATGGGTCTTAAACGGGGCGAAGCCAAGGTTATCAAAAATGCCGGCAACACCATCGTAGACCCGATGTCAGGTGCCGTTATACGAAGTCTTGTGGCCGGAATTTTCATGCTCGGTGTGGATGAAGTCTTTGTCATCGGGCACAGGGACTGCGGCATGGCGGAGATTGATGCTGAATCTGTCAAGAGCGATATGGTGAATCGCGGCATCTCACCCGATATAATTGATATTCATATCCCTGATCTGAAACAGTGGCTGGGGATCTTTGCCCACCCGGTGGAAAATGTGGAGCGGGTTGTCAAGATTATCAGACATAACCCGTTGATACCAAAGGATGTACCGATACATGGCCTTCTCTTTTGTCCCAATGATGGTCACCTCGATGTTGTCGTGAACGGCTATACCGGGGAAAGTTTTGCCGCAGGACTTGTATAAAATTATAACGAGGTAACTCCGTATGTTTTTCAACGAAGAGTTCGAAACCCTGCCGCGACCGGCTCTTGAAGCATTGCAGTTGAAACGGCTGCAATCAACTCTTGAAAGAGTCTATGCGAACGTACCGTTTTACAAAGCATCTTTTGATGCTGCCGGCATCAAGCCATCCATAGTGACACATCTGCAGGATCTGCAGAAGCTCCCGTTCACCACCAAGCAGGATATGCGTAATTCATACCCCTATGGCTTGTTTGCTGCGCCGATGGACGAAATTGTCCGGATCCATGCTTCGAGCGGAACAACCGGCAAGCCGACTGTTGTCGGTTACACCCGGAAGGACATAACGACCTGGTCCGAACTTATGGCGCGCTCTTTTGTTGCGGCCGGTGCCCACAAGGGGGATATCATCCATAACGCCTACGGCTACGGCCTGTTTACCGGCGGGTTGGGGGCGCATTACGGCGCCGAACTATTGGGGGCTTCCGTAATACCGATCTCCGGCGGCAATACCAAGCGGCAGATTATGATTATGCAGGATTTTGGCTCAACGGTACTTACCTGCACCCCTTCATACTCCCTGTTCATGGCGGAAGAATCCCAGGCTGAAGGGGTTGATTTCAAAAACCTGAAACTGCGCGTCGGAATTTTCGGTGCGGAGCCGTGGTCCGAGGCGATGCGTACTGAAATCGAAAACAAGCTGAATCTGTCGGCGATCGATATTTACGGTTTGTCCGAGATCATGGGGCCTGGCGTCGCCATAGAGTGCATCGAAGCCAAGCGGGGTCTTCACATATGGGAAGATCACTTTATCCCGGAAATCATCAATCCGCTAACCGGTGAACTCCTGCCTGAAGGTGAGAAGGGGGAATTGGTAATCACCACCATTACCAAACAGGGTATTCCGCTGATTCGCTATCGTACCAGGGATATTACCAGCCTGACCTATGAACCGTGTGTCTGCGGTCGGACTCACGCCCGAATCGCTCGTATGAGCGGCCGTTCCGACGATATGCTGATAATCAGGGGGGTCAACGTGTTCCCGTCTCAGATTGAATCTGTACTGGTCGGGATTGAGGGGATCGAGCCGCACTATATGTTGATTGTCGATCGACTCGGTACACTGGATACGCTGACGGTTCAGGTTGAAATCAGTGAACTGCTGTTTTCTGATGAGATCAAGGTGCTCCAGGCGCTGTCGCGGAGAGTTGAAAAAGAGATAAAGGATATGCTCGGTGTCACGTGTACGGCTAAACTGGTCGAGCCGAAAACGATTCAGCGCAGTGAAGGCAAGGCCCAACGAGTCATTGATAACCGGAAACTGGTGTAACGGTTTCCCCCTCAGGGAGGTTCTGCATGAAAGTTGAACAGATATCCATTTTCATCGAAAACAAGTCCGGACGGCTGGCTGAAATAACCAGGGTTCTCAGCGATGCCGGGATCAACATTCGCGCCCTCTCACTCGCTGATACGTCCGATTTCGGCATCCTGAGACTGATTGTCAACAACGGTGCCAAAGCCACTGAAGTGCTGAAGGAAAAAGGGTTTACCGTCAGCAAGACAGAGGTGGTCGCCGTTGAGGTTCCGGACCGACCGGGCGGGTTGTCGGCCATTCTTCAAGCCCTTGACAAGGATTCGATTAATGTCGAGTACATGTACGCATTTGTTGAGCGGTGTGGCGGGAATGCGGTAATAATTTTCCGTTTTGATGAAACGGACAAGGCGATCGCCTCGTTGCAGGCGCAAAATTTCAATATGCTTGAGGGAAACAGAATTTATAACATGTAGGCACAATTACTGGGGGTACTATGAAAAAAATGATTCCGCTGTTGAGCAGTATTTGTTTGATCCTTATCTGCGCGACCATGTCGTTTGCGTCCGGTACCATCAAGATCGGTGGACTTTTTGCCGTTACCGGACCGGCTTCATTCCTCGGTGAGCCGGAAAAAAAGACGCTTGAGATGCTGGTGAAGGAGGCCAATGAAAAAGGGGGTATCAATGGTCTGAAGCTGGAAGCCGTCATTTACGACACCGGCGGTGATGCCACCAAAGCTGTTCAGCTCGCAACTAAGCTTATCAAGGACGACAAGGTCAGTGTCATAATCGGACCAAGTACCACCGGTGAGAGTATGGCTGTTATTCCGGTCACTGAAAAAGAGAAAATTCCTCTTATTTCCTGTGCTGCCGGTATCAAAATCACCGATCCGGTGAAGCCGTGGGTTTTCAAGACACCGGCTAATGACCATATTGCTGCGGAAAAAATTCTTGCCTACATGGCGGGTAAAAAACAGAAGAGTTTTGCCCTGTTGACGGTAACTGACGGCTTTGGTGCCTCTGGCCGTGAACAGATCAAGGTTCTGGCCAAGCAGAAGGGCTTTACCATTGTGGCTGACGAGGTATACGGCCCAAAAGATACTGACATGACCGCTCAGCTGACCAAAATACGCGGGATCAAGCCGGATGCCATAATCTGCTGGGGTACCAACCCGGGACCGGCAGTCATCACAAAAAATGTTAAACAACTCGGCATCAAGACACCACTGTACATGAGCCACGGTGTCGCTTCTAAAAAGTATATTGAACTGGCCGGTCCTGATTCAGCTGAAGGGGTCATGCTGCCCGCCGGTAAACTCGCCATATATGACGCACTTCCCAAGGGCGATGCCCAGTACAAACTGCTGAAAGGCTATGATCAGAACTACAAAAAAACGTATGGTGTCGAGGCATCCACGTTCGGCGGTTACGCCTATGACGCATTTCTGCTTGTCACGGGAGCCATAAAAAAAGCAGGTTCGACGCCTGAGCAGATCCGAACCGGGATTGAACAGACCAGTAAACTGGTAAGCATATCGGGCGTTTTCACCATGACTCCCAAAGACCATAACGGCCTTGATCTCTCGGCTTTCGAAATGGTCAAGGTTGTCAAGGGTGATTGGGCGCTGGCTAAATAATTACTTCAGAATTCAGGGAGATTGTCTATGAACTTTACCGTTAAACATGTTGTTATTGCAGTCATTGCCGTACTGTTCTCCACCAATGTTTTTGCCGCAGCCCCGATCAAAATCGGCGGCCTGTTTGCCGTAACCGGCCCCGCTGCGTTTCTTGGTGAACCGGAGCGCAACAGCGCCAAGATGGTTGTCGATGAAATCAATAAAGCCGGCGGCGTCAAGGGACACAAGCTTGAACTGATTGTTTACGATACCAGCGGAGATGCCACCAAAGCGGTCCAGCTGGCAACGAAGCTGATCAAGGATGACAAGGTTATTGCCATCATCGGCCCGAGTACGACTGGTGAAACCATGGCGGTGATCCCGGTTGCCGAAAAAGAACAGGTTCCCCTGATCTCCTGTTCTGCCGGCAGCAAAATTTCTGATCCGGTAAAAAAATGGATATTCAAGACAGCCCAGAATGATTCTCTGGCGGTCGGGAGAATCTATGAATATCTGCAAAAAGCCAAACAGACCAATGTTTCGATTTTGACCGTATCTGACGGTTTTGGCGCTTCAGGACGTGAACAACTGAAGAGCCAGGCTGCCAAATACGGCATTACGATTGTTTCCGATGACACCTACGGCCCCAAAGATACCGACATGACGGCACAGTTGACCAAAATCCGCGGTTCCCATCCCCAGGCCATCATCTGCTGGGGTACGAACCCCGGACCGGCGGTTATTGCAAAAAATGTTCGCCAGCTTGGTATCAAGTCGCCCCTGTTCATGAGCCACGGCGTATCATCCAAGAAATTTATCGAACTGGCCGGTGAAGCTGCCGAAGGGATCAAGCTTCCTTCCGGCAAGGTTGTTGTTGCTGACCTGCTGTCAGGCTCGGACAAACAGAAAAAATCACTGATGACCTTCGTCAAGGATTACCAGAAGCATTTCAAAGCTGAGGGTGATCATTTTGGCGGCCATGCCTGGGATGCCGTCATGCTGATTCGGAATGCTGTTGAAAACGGTGCAGATACCGCTGCGCTGCTCCGCGATCAGCTTGAAAAAACCAAAGGCTTTGCCGGCATAGGGGGGAGCTTTACCTACTCAGCCCAGGATCATGCCGGTCTGGGCAAGGATGCGTTTGTTCTGGTGGAAATTAAGAACAAAGACTGGGCTATTGTAAAGTAACCTGTGCAGTAACGTTTGATTTTCGTAGGGGCGGGCAATCGTTCGCCCCTACATTTATGAGGGGCAATGGAATTCGATCAGATTCTACAATACTCGTTGTCAGGTTTATCTACCGGGGCCATCTATGCGTTGATCGGCATCGGTTTTTCGATCATTTACAATGCGACCGGCATCATCAATTTTGCTCAGGGTGAATTCGTCATGCTGGGCGGGCTGTTGACGCTCTCAAGCCTCCAACTGCTCAAGCTGCCGTTATGGGCTGCCATTCCTGTCTCAGTTGCCATTTCTACCGTGGTGGGAGTTATATTTGAGCGTCTTGCGATCCGTCCGCTCCGTCAGCCGACTCCGATCAACCTGGTAATTATAACCATCGGCGGCAGTATTCTGATTCGTGGACTTGCCATGCTGGTGTGGGGCAAGGATACCCACGCGATTCCCCCGTTTTCCGGTGACACCCCGATTGCAATCGGGGGGGCGACCATACTGCCCCAGCATCTCTGGATACTCGCCATTACCCTGATAATTATTGTTGTCAACAAGATCTACTTCTACCACACCATCAGCGGCAAGGCCATGCGTGCCTGTTCCTACAACCGTCGGGCGGCAGGCCTTGTCGGTATCGACGTGAAACGGATGGTACTGTTTTCTTTCATCATCAGTGCTGCAATGGGAGCCGTGGCCGGCATCATTGTTGCGCCGCTCACGATGACCGCCTACGATGTCGGTGTCATGCTCGGGTTGAAGGGGTTTTGCGCCGCCATTATCGGCGGTATGAGCAGCGGCATTTCAACGGTTATCGGCGGTCTGCTGCTGGGTGTTCTCGAATCGCTCGGCGCCGGCCTTATCTCCTCCGGGTACAAGGACGCCATCTCCTTCATTATTCTGCTGTTGATTCTTTTCATCAGGCCGCAGGGTCTGTTCGGAAAAGCTGATTCGGAGCGGGTCTGACACCATGAAAAAAGATCTCCTCCTGTTTATCGCGTTTGCCCTGCTGGTCATGGCTGCTCCCCAACTGTTCAAGGGGGGCTACCTGATGAACGTGCTGGTGTTTGTCGGAATCAACACCATGCTGGCAGTTGCTCTCAACCTGCTCCTCGGGTATGCCGGACAGATCTCCCTTGGTCATGCTGGCTTCTTCGGGCTGGGCGCGTATCTGTCCGGAATCCTGACGACCACATACAGCATGGACCCATGGGGTGCCATGCCGGTTGCAGCGATAATAGTCGGTTCACTTGCCGGCCTGATCGGTTTTCCGATCCTGAAACTCAAAGGGCATTACCTTGCCATGGCTACGCTTGGGCTCGGCATCATCATTTTCATCGTCTTCAATGAAACGGTGGACCTGACCGGCGGTCCGTCCGGCCTGTCCGGCATCCCGAATCTGAAGCTTGCCGGAGTATCATTTGATTCCGATGTGAAAAACTATTATCTCATCTGGACGTTTGCTCTGGCCGTCATGCTGTTTTCTATCAATCTGGCCAATTCGCGTGTCGGGCGTGCCTTGCGTGCTGTTCATGATTCAGAGGTTGCGGCTCAGGTTCTTGGGGTAAATGCCCGGCTGCTGAAAGTGCAGATTTTTACCCTTTCGGCGGTAATTTCCTCCCTGGCCGGAAGCCTCTATGCACACACCATGACGTTTATTTCTCCCGCATCCTTTGGCTTTAACTTCTCCATAGAGCTGTTGACGATGGTGGTTATCGGCGGACTGGGGAGCATTTTCGGCTCGTTTCTCGGCGCCGCCCTGCTGACCCTGCTGCCTGAATTTCTGCGCGCGGTAAATGATTACGACATCATTGTCTATGGAGCCCTGCTGATGGTTATGGTGATGTTCATGCCCGGGGGTCTGGTACGGGGCATTCCGGCCCTGTACCGAAAGATTGCCGGACAGAAGGGGGAGGCGGGCAATGCTTGAAGTTTCCGGCATTACGCAGATTTTCGGCGGTGTAACCGCGCTGGAAGCTGTTTCCTTCAAAATAGCCAAAGGGGAGATCACCGGTGTTATCGGGCCGAACGGTGCCGGTAAAACGACCCTCTTTAACATCATCTCCGGAATCTATCGCCAAACTTCCGGCACAGTTCTTCTGGAAGGAAAAGACGTTTCCGGTTTTCCCCCGGAGCGGCTGGCACGTCTGGCCATGGTGCGCACATTTCAGAATATCGAGCTGTTTGGCGGCATGACGGTGCTTGAAAATGTCATGGTCGGTATGCATACCAAAAGTTCCAGCGGACTGTTAGCCTGCTCGTTCAAAGCACCCTGGAGCATTTCCGAAGAGCGGCGCATCCGGGAATGTGCCATGACGTGGCTTGAGTTTACGGGTATTGCCGATCTTGCCGACCAAACGGCCGGGAATCTTCCGTTTGGCAAGGGGCGGCTGCTGGAGATTGCCCGTGCGTTGGCCGTGGGGCCGCGCATCATCCTGATGGACGAGCCGGCGGCAGGCCTGAACAGTCAGGAAACGCTTGCCCTTGCAGGCTTGATCAAACGTATCCGTGATTTGGATATTACCGTCGTTCTGGTCGAGCATGACATGGAGTTGGTTATGGATATCTGTGACCGTATTGTCGTGCTCAACCTCGGTAAAAAGCTGGCAGAGGGGACACCTCGGGAAATCCAGGAAAGTCCTGAAGTCATTGCGGCGTATCTGGGGGATGACGACTGATGCTTCGCCTTAAAAACGTAAATACCTACTACGGGAAGGTTCACGCACTCAGGAATGTTTCCCTGCACCTTGGTCAGGGTGAAATCGTAACACTGATCGGGGCCAACGGTGCCGGCAAGACCACCATTTTGAACACGATATCGGGCGTTACACCAGCGGCAGCCGGGGAAATTCAGTTCTGCAAGGAAATGATCACTGCGCTTGCGCCGGACAAGGTTGTGCAGCGCGGCATCTCCCAGGTTCCGGAAGGGCGCCAGGTGTTCAAGCCGCTCTCTGTTGAAGACAACCTGGAACTGGGCGCCTATCTCCGTTACCGGAACAGAGAGGGGAAGGGGGCCATTCACAAGGATATGGATCTGGTGTTCAGCCTGTTCCCGCGTCTTCTGGACCGTCGCAAACAGCTGGCTGGAAC
>CAIOXL010000171.1 GCA_903862245.1 uncultured Geobacteraceae bacterium
AGAAACCTGGCCAGCACAACAAAAACAGCGCCACAGTTGGCATCCATCACTCCGCGTCACCTGCTCAGTCTGCTTCCGTGGGTACATGTGGAAGGGGGCACGTATCGCGTCAACCGCACCAGAGTTGAACTCCCCAATGCTGAACGGGTCGAATTTACCCTGACTGACGGTGTGGCAGTGTTTCAACCCCAGGCGTGAGTGGAAGCACGCTTTTTGATGCTTAAGTCAGCGGGCAACCTGATGTTTTTGGTTAAAAAGAGAGGTGAGCACTTCATGTACCCACCCCACGTTGAATGTTCGATTTTCCCTACTATGAATCTTTAGAACGGATCTCGGTCTAATTTTGCGTCCATAATCTCGCTATAGATACCCTCTTCCCGAACTACTTTTTTCAGGCTCACTACGAGAAGGTCGAGTACCAGGTATCCCAGTTGATCGCTCAATTCTTCCATTTTTTGCTCCAGCGCCTCGTTTTCATAAAAGTTCATTGTTTTCTCCTTTCTGTGTGAATTGGTCATAATGTTTCGAACGTCTTAGGATCATCCTTTTCTGGCCTGTTTTCTGGTTTGCGGCTGCCGTGAAAACGTTTCGAGGTAGAGACCCTCATCAATTCTGGGCAATTGTCTTTCAGCTGCGGCGGCAAGGAGTTCTGCAGCCATCTGGTTGAGCATCCTCAAGTTTCCGCAACAATGTTCGGCAAGCGTTTCCATGAGAGACTCCGTCATGAGATGCTTTCCTCCTGCCTGTTCCAGCGCATGCCGCATATATTCGAGGATATGATCCTTGTGGAGTGGTTCGAGTGGTAACCGTAATCGGAGACGTGTGCCCAGAGATGCCAGTGGTGCCGAACGGAATCGTTCCGGCAGCCGGTCATCCCCGCAGAGCACAGTGGTGAGAATAGCCTGTGAATCGAAGTTTGCGCTTGATAACAGTTTGATTTCGTTCAGCACTGAAGTGGCCATTTCCTGGGCTTCATCAATGAGGAGGACCGGCCTGAAGAGCGTGGTGCGGATATGATTATGCCATCGTTCCCTGAGGGCCTTGAATCCTCCATAACGATTTGCTGGTGAGAGATTGACCCCGAAGAGTGCACTCATCTCGCGGTAGAAGTCGTTAACGGTGCTCTGTGGTCGTTCCATGACCCCAACGACAACATCCTGCAGTTTTGTGAGTTGCTGGGCCATAAGGTGGAGTATTTTCGATTTCCCGAGTCCCGGTTCTCCGCTGATCATCGCGAATCCGCCATCCATGACAAGATTCTCCAGCCTGAAGGGAAATGATCCGAGTTGTGGCGGATTCCAGATGACATCCGCCGGAATATCGGAAAGAAATGGATTCCATTTGAGTCCGTAGAGGGCCAGCAGTTGTTTGTCAGACATCGTCATGCTCCTTTTTGTCATTTTTGGGGATATATGCCGGGGGGAGGCCGGTGGCGGCATATGTTGCGAGGATGTTCCGCAGCAGTGGCGGTATGGTATCCTGTTTATCGGATCCGGCACATTGGACGGTGTCTGGTTCCGGGGCAAGTTGACGGCGTAATCCCTGCGAGTTCTTTGCCTTGTCCATGGGATATATTTCCGCGATGACCTGCCCCTCTTTCGGATCAACCAGATAGACCTGGCTGAGATCCCATGAGCGATAACGGACGGTCACTTTCTCGAAGTGGCGCATCCGGGAAGGTACTTCAAATCGGACGCCATCAACCGATATAGTGCCATCACTTCTGCGCTGAGTTCTGGTGGCTTCAATCGTGAATACACGGCGCAACACGGTAGTGTCAGGGCAGGTTCTGCCAACCGTCTTTTCACTGAGGAGTCTATCAAGTGGCGATGCTTCAATTTCAGAATGAACGGATCGGTTATATTCAACTTCAGCCCATGCCTGAGTGAAATTGTTGAGGTTTTCGAGGGTGAGATGCTTGAAGTTTGATAGCATGGCGATTAGCCGACCTTCAACTTTTCCCCAAAAAGACTCCTGCTTGCCATTAACATAGGGGCTGTACGGCAGTGTTTTGCTATGGACGATCCCGAGACCTAAAAGCCCGTTTCCGGTCTCGCCGGCTTTCATGGCACTCCCGTTGTCGGTCATAAGTGATCTTGGCAATCCGCGCTTCTGGAATGCCTGAATAAGGCCGTGAATGAGCTCGTCGGCACCTTCACCCTGGTACCACTGAATGTGGCAGCAAAGGCGGGAACGATCATCAAGTATGCATAGCGCTTTCGGCTTGTACCACTGCCCCTTTGAATCTACTACTTTTCTGCTGCACTCATGGAAATCGAGATGCCACAAGCTATGGATGAATGGCGATTCGTAGCTGCGCACTTCACGTGATTCAAGTCGAAGGGCCGCACGCTGCTGACCTTCAGTCTTTGGTTTTCGTCTCTTACGCCACCCTTTGGTGCGCATCAAACGCCGTACGGAATCGTATGACGGGGCAGTCCCCAGTTCCGGGCACTCTTTCATGTAGGCGGCAAGATTGTCACTATGCAGCTTGACGCTCCAGTTGGGATAATCACCGTATTGCATCTTGAGGATTTCCTGCTGTTTTTCGTCGATAGCCTTGCGTATGCCGGCATCGGTACGCACCTTGCGACTGAGTGCGGCTATTGGATCGCTATTTCCCAATGCCGCATAGTACCAACGCTCAATCGTTGATGTTGCGAAGCGGATCATGTCTCCATGACGGGTTGGATGAGGATAACTTCGCTGTGACAGGCGCTCAATTTCCAGGGTAAGTTCACCCCGATCTGGAGGCTGTGCTAACAGAGGACCGACAATGGAGAAGCGAAGATGTGCCCAGTTCCGTAATTTTCTCGATTCATCTGACATCGGATGGCTCCTTTATGCAAAATGGAATGCCATCCTGTAACACAATCATATATATTTCGGGAAGTTACCATCTTCTGCGTGCCGAAAGTCTCCAGGGAACGCCCCGCACGTATCCTGCGTATTTTATCCACCCCTCCCCAATAGCCGACAACACATGACTAAGCCGCCCAGAGCATCCCGGGACTGCATCATGCAATACTCCAGAAAATTTGCGGGAAGACCGTCATTGGAAACAGACGCCGGCAAAAAACCTCGAATCCGCAGCCATTCTGAACTGCTCCCAAATACCTCTGTGAAATATTCAAACCAGCGCATAATGACTTTTCTCGATATACCGAGCAGCCTGGAAAGCTCGCCAATGCTCTGACTCTCGGCCCTTCTTTGCATGAGAGACGTTGCTATCAGCACTACACATCGCCAGTATACACGCCGCCCCATAAACAAACATGACTCCGGCATATTCCTGCGGCGACAACCATCACGACCACAGCACAAACTCCGCCGAAGACAATACTCATCCGGTAGCCCAGCGGGACCGCCACGGGGCTGACGCATATAGTTAGACTGATGGAGCTGGCCGCCGCAATAGGGGCAGCCAGATGAACGCTTGATAGCGGCAAGTTCTGAGTCGATGACAAAAAGAAGGTGAAATAGGTTGGCTGACTGAAGAAGATTTGATAGCATATTCTCCTACCCCCAAGGTAGAGGGGCAGGAGAACTCTCGTGGAGCCGGCAAGCTATTTGAGGGGGCTCCTGCCCTGTTCCTCAATTATCCTGCCGATAAAATAATACCCTTTACATCATTTATAAAGCTGAGATTCAGGCGCTGCGGAGCGTGCCGCTCTTCGCCAAGTTGTCGGACAGTATTATTGAAAAGCTGGCTGACAGCTTCAAAACGGAACAGGTCACGCTGGGAAATACCCTGGTAACGGAAGGCAAAGACCGCAATAAATTTTTTGTCATTGCCCAGGGGCAAGTCGAGGTTCACAGCAAAGGTGTTCATGGCAGCGACCTGCGTATCGCCCTGCTCAGCGAAGGGGAATATTTCGGCGAAGCCGACCTGGTATCGGACAAGCCGTCCGATGTAACCATCCGTACCATCAATTCCTGCGTTCTGCTGACACTGTCGCGTACGGATCTGGACGCACAACTCGATAAGAATCCGGGGCTGAAACAGGAATTCGACAAGGCGGTCGAGGAACATCTGGTACTGTTGGCAGCGGTCAATAAATACGGCGAACGGAATATCGATCTGGTCTCCGGACTGGCCGAGAATGTCATTATCCCGGAAACATTCGTAGATTATTCCGCCACGCCGCGTGAATACTCGCTCAGCGCCGTACAAACCGTGGTGCGGGTTCATACCCGCGTCTCCGACCTGTACAACAACCCCTACAATCAGCTGGAAGAACAACTGCGCCTGACCATCGAGGGGATCAAGGAACGGCAGGAATGGGAGTTGATCAATAACAAGAGCTTCGGCCTGCTCCATTCCGTGCATCCGTCGCACCGTATCAGCGCCCGTTACGGTGCTCCGACCCCGGATGATCTTGATGAACTGCTGGCGCTGGTATGGAAAAAACCGGCCTTCTTCCTTGCTCATCCCAAAGCCATTGCCGCCTTCGAACGTGAATGCACCTGGCG
>CAIOXL010000172.1 GCA_903862245.1 uncultured Geobacteraceae bacterium
ACCAGCACATCACAGTAACCAGAGTCAAAATCCGAGATAAAAATCCAAATGGTAGCAGAGCAGACGCGGTTTAGTTCAACAACAGTTTATGCGGTGGTTCCGCTGACGCTACACACCGCATAAACTCTTAATTCGTTAGACTAGGCAGACGGATATAACGGTACTATTTCTCTGAAACAAGTAAACCAAGCTTACCCGCAAGCCAGCGGGTTGTTGTAGCCTGAATAATGATTGTCATCAGAATGGTAATGAAGGTGATGGAGGCGATAACTTCAGCACCCGGCACTTTCATGCCGACAAGAATTCCGGCCAACGCTCCCGGGATTACCCCGGTTTCCCTTGTCCAGCACATGAACAGCATTTCGTTCAGGCTCCACTTCGCCCTTCTGTCCGGCAGGGCGCAGCAGAAAACCGTGACCGGTCTGGCGACCAGCATCAATACTGCGACTAAAGCGATTCCACTCCAGAGATATTTTCCCATCAGGGCAAAGTTAACCTGGCTCCCGAGCAGAATAAAGATAAACATCCGCATAATCAGTGATGTCGTCAGAATAAAATCTTCCAGCTTCTCCGCCTCCTGCGCTTCCATCTCAAAGCCAAAGGCATCCTTATTTCCAAGTATAATCCCGAACACGAATACCGCCATGAAGCCGCTGGCGTGAAAGTTTTCGGCGCTCATATACGCCCCTGCTACCGACATCAGGGTAACTAACGGGGCATATTCCAGCAGGAAGCTGAATTTCTCGTGGGCAATCAGAAATGCTGCGGCGTAGCCGAGCGTGCCTCCCACCACCACCCCGATCAAAGCATTGCTGACCAGGTCAAATGAGGCTTTTCCCAGGGAAAATTTACCGCCGGTTCCCATGATGACACCCAGCAACGCGAAGGTAACAATTGCACCCATGGCATCATTGAAGGCCGATTCACTCATGACGGTCTGTGCCACCCGATCCACTATCCGGACCTGTTTGAACACCGGCACCAGAGTCGCCGGGTCGGTAGAGGCGACAACAGCACCGAACAGAAGAGCCGTCATCAGAGGCAGGCCCAAAATCTGACTGGCGGCGAAGCCGGTTATAACAACGGTTATCACGACACCTATGGTGGCGATGACCACGATTGTGATCCAGACTTCTTTCAGCACCTTGAGTCTTAGGCTGGCACCACCGTCAAACAGTATGTAGCAGGATCCAAAAATAAGAATCAGCTGATTGAACGCAGAATCGGCCTTGACATCTATCATGCCCGACATTTCGGGACCGAGCCCGATACCGACCAGTAGGAACACAACAACATCGGGAACCTTGAATTTTGAGGCCAGGATGCCACTGAATGAGCCTGCGCCAAGAATAACGCCGATGACCAGCAGAATGTGTTTAGCCGAGATAATTGCAGCAGATTCCATTTACATCCATCCTTTTGGTCACCGGTCTGGTGCTCAGTAAATTTTTAAACAAAGCTAAGGGCAAATATACAAAAAAAGGGGGAAGACCGAAGCCTTCCCCCCACTGTACCACAAAATCCACCATTTTAAAGCATCAGTGATTAATAGCCTTAGCCATGCCGAGACCGGTGTTCTGACGGACATACACTTCGTCAAACATCTCTTCAGAACGTTTGTTCGGGAACAGCAGCGCTCCGAAAATAGCTGCCAGGAAGCCGAGCGGGATGGAGATGATGCCCGGGTTTTTCAATGTCAGGATCGGTTTATCAAGACCCATGATGGACTTGCCGTCTTTATTCTTTTCAAAATCAACTTTTGCCTTGGCCAGCGCTTTGGCATCTTTCTCTTCAAGAACAGCACCTGGGAGCAGAGCAGACTGCTTTTTCTCCATCGCGGTAATGATCTTCTGTGCGCCTGCAGCAACTACCTTCGGATAGGTCATGTTAGGTGACACCATAACCAGGCCGATGGAGGCGATAGTACCAACAACCAGACCGGAGATAACACCGGCGGTGTTGAATTTGCGCCAGAACAGGGAAAGCACGACAACCGGCAGGTTACCGGAGGAAGCGACGGCAAAAGCCAGAGCAACAAGGTGAGCAACGTTGGCTTTTTCAGCCATCAGGCCGATCATGATGCCGACTGCGCCGACAACCAGCGAAGTGATACGGGCAGCCATAACCTGCTCATGCTGG
>CAIOXL010000173.1 GCA_903862245.1 uncultured Geobacteraceae bacterium
CCTTTTCCAGCAATGGTTTCTTGGTCGAAACCCATACTGCCGGATTTGAAGACGGGATGCCCTATTATTAACAACAACGTAGCAACTCAGGCCTCCGCACCCTGAAATCTACCCACAAATTTTTCAAGAGAACCTATTTTTTTAGACATGTTCTGCTCCTTGATCGTTACGTGAATACAAGCCTGCCGCACGGGGCACAGCGTTACCAGAAAGGGTACGCGCTTTCACCTTTTCAACCACGTGGCGGATCGCCTCCACTACCTGCAGTGCATATTTCTGCCGGGTGACAAGTGTCACGTGGTCGGCGCCCTTGACGGCAAAGTGAATGCTGTCGGATGACAAATTGGCGAGTTCACTTTGCAATTCAGGATGACCGGGTAAAACGCCCTTGGCCGCAGTCACTACCGCCAGAGGTGTACCCGCCAGACCTCTTGTACTGCGAACCTCAGCACAGATGGTTTCCCACGCAAGCGACTCATCACGCGTTGTCTTGAGGTGTTGGTGCGTGGCAAGGAAAGACATCGCCTCCGCTACCTGCCGTGCAGGCAGTCCTTCCGACCAGACGTTAAAGATCCCGGCAAGACGGATGTATCCAAGTCGTGTCAGCATGGGTACGGCTTCGAGAAAACGGAATCCGCTGCGCATATGGGTGGAAATAGCTGCACTGCGCAGATGCTGATCCGGGTGAACGGCATCCAGCAACACCATCCCGGCCACCTCATTCGGGTAAAGATCGGCGAAGACCCGAATTAAGAGGCCTCCCATGGAGTGACCGACAAGCACGTAAGGAGGGGCGACAGAGGACTGCAGCAGGATACTGCGCAGCCGCCTTGCTGCCAGAACGGCAGACTTTTGAGCGCTGTCCGGCCCGCTCCATCCGAGTCCACCTCGATCATATGAAACGACACGACAGAATTTGGCCACTTCTGGTTGAATCCATCCCCACGCGGAAGACATCCCTCCGAGGCCGGCTTCCAGAACTACTGAAGGGCCGAAACAGCCTGTCGTATGCACATGCAGCCGGCAACCATCGGCCTCAAGGAACCGTCCGGGAGGTTGGAGACTGTACCGATCACGTGCAGTTGCCACTGCCTGATACATCGCACCGAACCCGGTAAGGCAGGGGATAATAGCGGCAAGGCTCCGATATTTCCAACGTTCTCCCGGAGAAAATTGATGTTTTTTCCGGTATTCGTAGGGGGCCCCCGAGACGTCCACCACCGTTAAAAGGCCGGGTACTATCTCCCCGGAATTGTCGACAGCCATGCGTTACTCCGTGACCCGTGCTATCTCAGCGACCGCCCCGCAGGTGGCGCGACATACCTTTGCTGCAAATTCAAGGTTTAGCGTGGTCAGGGTGTCAGTCGGCAGATGGAAGTTAGGATTGCGAAAGTTTGTCGTGTCGGTCACCATGATTGCCTTGAAACCTTCGTCCCAAAAAGATGCATGATCGGACCGCCGACTGTCCGGGAGCAGTTCACCGTTACCGGGTACTTCCAATACAACATGTGGAAGATCGCCCCGATATTTTTCTGCTGCCCGTGTGAAAAGTTTCAACAGTTCCCTTGACCGTTCGTTACCAACAACAGCTATAAAGTCACCAGCCTCGGGGATCGAGATTGGAACACCCGGCGGAATTGACTGAATGGCAGTATCTCCGGCATAGGCTACCGATTCGAGTACCAGTACGCCTTCGATGTCCCAGCCGTTTTCGCGGGCGTGGCATGCCAATGCCCGGCTTCCTCGCGTACCTGAGCAGGGATTGTCGTCATGTTCATTCTCTTCAAGACATACGCCGATGAAATGGACGGTCCGCTCAAACCGGAATTTTGCCAGCACCCGGGCTAACTCCAGCAGTACCGCCACCCCGCTGGCGTTGTCATCGGCGCCAGGAGACCCGGCGACAGTATCGTAATGGGCAAGAACCAATACCCTCTCATGCGGACAATGGGACCCGCTCCGGGTGGCTAGTATGTTTCGAAAGATGCGGCCATTATCAGGGAAATAATGATCCGTGACTTCATAGCCAAGTGAACTGAGCGACTCCGTTATATGAAGTGCTGCTTGCTCAAGTGCTTCAGGAGCCATCTCCGGATGCCGCACCCCTTCAAGCGCCTTGATGTGTCCGCGGATATTGTCAATTGAAACCGTTTCCACGATTAATTCAATTGGAACCATACGTCCCGTCCCCTTTAACCGCTATCGGCTCTTAACTAATCCCAAAATACAAGAGTGCCATGCTCGTCGCGGCCGGAGTCCAGATTCCAGTTACTGAACAATGGCACAGGATTCGAATCCCCGGAACAAATGGCCTGCTCCACCAAATTCCACACCGCCGCAACATTGTCAACGGCCTGGTCGAAGATATCGTCATAATCAAGGTGATACGGATTTTCTGTCGGCACTAATTGCTCGCTAATGTACTGCCGGCTGACTTTCTTGTATGCCGGATAGGTAAGGCCGATTTTTGCCGCAATAACATGGGCAAGGGGGAAGAGTTTCACCTCGCCGGCCTTGCAATCAACAGTTTTGGCAATAAATTCCCCATGCCATCTGGCACTGTCCGGAGGATGCGTAGCGAACAGCTCCGGGTGGACATCTTCAAGCATCCCTTCCCAGAGCGAGACGATGTCCCGATCCAGCCTGGTTCTGTCCTCAGAATCACCGCACCGTGCAACGGTCAGGGCAAAATCGTCCGACTCCCCGATTTCCCCCAGATTCATCCTGCGGAATATATAACTGTCCTGGTTCATTTCACAGATGCGGTGATGACGCTGGTTTTCAGCATACACACCCACTTTGGCCTGTACTATGGGATGGATGGTAACATCGGCAGCAACATGCGCGCAGTATCCAAACAGCCATGCCAACTGTTTGTCACGTGCGATTCCTTTCCCCGCTCTGATGCGTATAATGCCACTTGAAATCATATCGCACGCCCGAGTGTAATGCATGGCGTCGGCCCAATTCGTGGCGGTGGCGTTTTCCCGTACAAGGTTGGGATAATCCGGGCTGACAGCACCCAACGCACAGTAAGGAAAGTATTCCCTCAGGACACGGCCAGATTCTGACGAGGGAGAAAATATTCTCTCTAGTCTGTCGTGTTGCATCAGTTCGTGTAGCAGTGTGATGTGAGCATAGGGGCCCGCCATGTAACCTCCCTGAATTTTGTCCATTGTACGTACTATATTTCATAACCCTTATCTTCTGGGCTGTTTTTCCCCGCAGCTATCATCAGTATGCCGTAGGCGATCAGGAGTATCGGAATGGCAGTTACCAGCCAAGCGGCAAGCGATTTGACCGTTATCCAGCCAAGTATATTCAATGAGGTCAGGCCTGGACCGTGAAGCAATGCCGACAGCATCTGCTTCGGAATCGTCGGCCCCCAGGGGAACAGCCACTCGCCAAGTTTAAAAAATGGAATCAGCAATACCAGTTGAACCGGATAGAGGAGATAGTTCACCGTCTGCAGTGCAACCTGGTTGAGGCCGAAAAGGTACGCCAGCATGATGCCGATGAACGATGTACCCCACAGAAGCGGCATCGTTCCCAGAGCGATCCCGAGGCAAAGTGTCAGTACCAGTTTTTCGGGTGTCATCCCGCAGGTCATGACGGAGCGTAATCGTTGTGCTACAGGGTGGGCATTTCGCTGCCACACATTCTTCAACGTTCGTACGGCGGACAAACTAAATCCGGTCCTGATGCACATGGAAACGGAGCGTGGCGCCAGTTACCGTACTGCGTCCCGTGTAGTAGAATAATACCAGCCAGATGATCTGTAGAAAGAGAATCAGCGCCGGATTCCAGAGGCTTTTCAGGCCGACTGAAAGATCAGGCAGACCGGTCGGCTCATGGGCGAGGAAGAAAGCTGCCGCAATGGCATAAACAACGCCGACCATTCCCATGATCTGATACGCAGAAATGGAACCTGTGCCCCGGTAGTCGGCACGGAGGGTCTCGGAAAACGAACGCCACCCCTGGGTAGCGATGGTGGCGAGCAGAAATGCTCCCGTAAGATGCGATGACAGATACATTCCGGCCGCAATCAGGCCGCTGATGGTGTAGAAAACAGCGGTTACCGCTTGGATGGGAATCACCTCGGTCGCCTCCAACCCCCCGGCATACGCAATTTTTTTGGTACTGCCGAAGAACACGAAGCTGCGTCCCCTGAACAGTCGTTTCAGTAGAACCGAGCTGGTCGCAAGCGGTTTCCCGTAGCAGCAGCCAAAGCTGATGCAGGCCATCCTCCCCAATCCTTCACCAAAGGCGTAGGCAATGGCGATGGCTGCATACGCCGACATGATCGGAATATGAAAAGCCAGCAGCTCGCCAGCGGTGCGGTTGATGGCCGTTATTACGAACGGGGTGATCAGGATGCCGACGAAAACAGCTCCGCCAACCGTAAACGTGTGGGCCTTCTTCTCTACAATCCGGGCCACTAACCGCGATGCCGGCACGCAACAGCAGAGCATGGCCGCCGCCAGGATGGCCGTGCCAATAGGCGGGACACCAGCCGCTCCCATCAGCACCAGCAACACTGCCACTGCAACCAGATAGGCGTTGGCGGTAAGCAGACCATACCAGGTGAAGTTAATGCCACTCCATTCCCTTTCCCCAGTGATGACTGACGGAACTGAAGCAAATATTTGCCACTTCTCGCCCGGCAGCTTTTTAAATCCCCACCAGAAATAGGCGGTCAGAAGTATGAGTGCGGAAATAATTGTTACGGTTTCAATCATTAGTTCCTCCCCGATACCGACGATTTACGTGCTGTGCCGAGCAGCGACCTCACCCGGATATCCGTCTCAATAAGCGGCTTTTGAAACCCCTGGGTGAATCGGCTCGACACATTCGGTTTGTCCATGTTGTCCAGAATGTCCCCGGCAAAATCGATACGTCCCTCCTGAAAAACCAGTATGTCGGTGCTGCTCCCCGGGCGGTACAGGCTCTTGGGCTGTCCCTTCTGCAGGAACATCCCCTTTGTTATCGGCTGCGGTGAATTATATGCCTCCGAGCTGTATGCCTGAACGATGTCGCCGATCATCAAGGCTACTACTTCGATCATTGCCACCAGTCCGACTCCGGTGCCATTTGGCACATCCGTATCAATTATAGTAACGACCCGCTTGTTTTTTGAATACGGTGTCGCAACGGCAACAACCGCAGTCGGGTTACAGGAATGATAAACTCCGTCGATGGCGTAGGAGTCAACCACCTGACCGGACACCGGGGTGTGGTTGTAGTGGTACTTGTCGGGTGTCAGGCGAAATACCGCAAAATCTCCGCCGCAAAAGGCTCGGTGCCATACAGTGTTGCCAACACCGAACAGCTCTTCAAAAGAGAAAAACTTCTCTTTCAGGAAGAGCAGCGATGTCTCGTGGAAAGAGCCTACCAGCACCCGCGCATCGGCAGGGGATACGACCGCATCGGTATCAGCCGGCATGGGGCGGCATTCCCAGTAGCGGATTCTCCGCTCGAATACCTTTCGAAGCGTATCCAGTTGTGACAAGGGATCAAGGCACTCAGAAAGGTTGATGCTGCAGTTCTCCAGAAAGGTGCGATCAGATAGAACGGGTCGGTCATAATTGACCAGGCTCAGAACATGGGACGACCAACTGCTGGTTAAAATCCTGAAGAGCTTCGTACTGCTTTCGCGCACGTCATGGTAGAGTAACCGAACCATGCGGTCTCCGATCAATTGCTCGGTGACAACTCTGCCGCTATACCGCTCGATATACTGATGCATCATCCCGGTCACTCCTTTGTCTGTCAATTGAATGCGCAGCCGCCGCCTCGTCGTGATACACCTTGAGCAGAATCAGGTTCATCAGGCGCTTCAGGGTGGGGATATCGGCCCGTTCATGCAGGATATCCTCTTTTGCGAGCTCGACAAACCGGCACGCCTCCTGCCCCTGTAGAACCAACTGCAGGGCTTTCCGCAGTTTCTCATCAAGCGTTACGGGTTCACGGTCAAGAATGCTGCTCTCCTCGGCCAGAAATCCGAGCGCCTCTTCAGTATGGCGGCGGCGCAGGGTGCCGCGATAGTAGCTCTCGGCACCAAGATTGAACTCGCTGGCATTGACGCGTAACGGCGATTTTGCGTTCACTTCAGAGAGTATACCGGAGGTGATTCGACCTGCCGCTGAATGGCATCCGGGCTCGTCAAGTCTCAGCTCCAGATCGCTCAGCATATCGTGCAGGCCCATCAGTTCGACCAGATCAGCCGCATCCTCCCGGATTACCCGCAGCAACGCCCGGCGGTATTCATGGATCTGAACGCGAAGATAGCCGGGATACCGACGGCTGGGGCGAATGCCATCAGTTTTTTTGAGGATTTTCTCCAGAAAAGCGTTTTTACTGTTCCTGCTGACAAAAAAAGTGGGAATGCCGATGGCCGCGCCGAAAAAAATCTGCCGCCGTTCGCTTTCCACCGACGGATTGTCCGGAATGTGGACGTGAGTTGTGCCGAGTGCCATGTATTTATAGGCAAGCGAAGTTATGAGGGTCTGCAGGTCGGCAGCCCGCCCCATGTCATCCCCAAAATTCTCAAAGATGCTGTAGTATCTTCCTTCAAAACCCGAAAAGCCCATTTTGGCAAATTCACGCTGTTTGTAGAGCAGATATACCGACATCTGCTGATCGAATACGCCCATGTCGGCAAGATCGCTGCGGAGGCGGTCGCTGTTGCCGCTTTGGCCATTCAGCCCAGGACTGTGCTCAGTGGAGAGCAGGCAGACCAAATAATCAAGCAGGCGGTAGTCGGGGACAAAATCCCCTTTCAGCCTGAACACAGAACTCAGCACCTTGTCCAGAGCCTGCGGCCCGAAAGGGGTCAACGGCTGGCCGAAAATGGAAAGATCGGCCTTCTTTTTCCACCGGCGCCAGATCATTCTCAGATGGGTAAAGTCCAGTTCATGGGGCAGAAAGCCAAGCGCCTTTTCTGGATGGAAATCGCTGAAAGCCAGCCGATAGGGAGCCGCAGTATAGGTACCAACGAAGAGCGGCAGGAAATGTTCACTGATCTTGATGGCCAGATCTCCGTAAAGCTTTTCGTGGACTGCGTTAAAACCGGAGTTACCGTCAGCCATGGCTCGTGTCAGTCTCCGGCTGCCTATACTGATATGGGTACCGTTATTAGCCAGGCTGACATTTGAGAGGTTGGGAAGTACCACCAGGTTTGTCTGGATTATGCCGGCGTCGCGCAGTTTGGCGACCGCATTCAGTTGACTGCGGGACAATACCTGATGGCAGAGTTGCATGTAGCGGAACTTGTCCTCCCCCTTATCCCATCCGGAAAGACAGGGGCTCATGAACAGATCCCGGTAAAAACTGTCCGAGACATGATCGTTCAGTTCTTTCTGCCGAACCGGAGGGTGTGGGGCGAAATAGACCATGGCCTGCTGGCCGCGTTCATCGAGGCCGAAGGCCTGATTGGCGTACATCACCAATAATTGCGTCATGAGAAAGCGTATGGCGGTTTCTTTGGCGATGCCTCTACCCATGCCGTTATCCGGTGTAAGGGAGACGACATTGAACGAAAACGTTTCCGGCGAGGTATTGTCGTTCAGGTAATGTTCCATCAGACGGATGCCGGTATGACGAATAATGTCCGGCAGTATGTGTTGAGAGCCAATAAGGTCGGCCAGAGCGAGTTTAATCAGGTAACTGATCGGAAGGCGCAGCATATCTTCGCCCGAAGTATCACGAAACATGAAGCGGGCTGAATCGGAGCGCGTACCTGCTCCCGGGTTCTGCTTGTCCGCCAGAAGATCTCTTTCCAATACATCCAGAGCGAACCGGGAAAGGTTTCGGCGGGGGAAGCGCACCCAGCTGTTTTCCCAGACACGTGAAGGGTTATCCGCCAGAAACCTTCCAAGATCAGCCACGGCCTTGCGTGGTGTTTCTCCTGCCGCAGCCCGTTTCATCATGTTGGCAAAGAAATTGGACTGTTCTATTAACAACGGCAGGTCAACATCTTCCCTTGCACCGCTTACAACTGCCTGGAGCTCACTTTCCGAGCCGGCGGTCACATCATTGACCGAAAATGGCAGCGTAGCCGCCAGTTCTTCCCGGGAAGCAAATGAAACGCCCATCTGTGAGAAAACCGTTCGAATATTGAGCGGCGCGGACTCTTCTTTTGCTTTGTGTTCTCCAGCCATGCTGTAGTACATACCGTTAGGGGGATTGTTCATATGGCGCATATCATATAGTAAAATTGTGACGGTTACGTTCGTGCCATGTAAAGATTGTGTTACATTTCCCTGCTCACCGTTTTCGCCTGAACTGAATAGGAATTTTTCTCTCCCCTGCTGTCTTGGCGAAACATGATTATCGCCGAACCATCCCACGCTATCCAACGTCTGGCTTTTTTGTTCTGGTCTGAAAAATCAATAATACGGCACGGATATTCCTTGCCTCCGATGGCATAAACCGTGTTTTGCACGAGATGATAGTCCCGCTTGACTACAGCCATTTTTTCAACATCGAGAATTCTCAAGGTAATTTGTGTTTTATCTAAAAAATCCAGGCGCGCTTCGGGGCACTCCATGGTGGTATAGTCATAGCTGTTGCGTGGAACGAGGATGGAGTGTGCAGTCCCCTGTTCACGCACGTCAAACCGGAATGATAAATTATCAAGTCGACCCTCGACATCAATCCGGTCACCGTTTTCCCGGCCTTTACGGGAGTAACTGGTCAGGACCCCTTTTTGAAGCATCCCCTTCTCCATTGAATCAAGGGAATACCCCATCCACAAAAATGATGCCTTGACCGCAGTTCTGGTTTCAAAATGAACTTTCGCTTCACCGCCTTCTTCATTGACGCGCTGCGTAGTGGTGACGTCGCCAATCGTAAACCCCTTGGTGGTCACCGTGTAGTACGTCACAGTTTTTAGCGAATTGCCTGCCGATTGCGCGAAAAACGGGATAAAGAATAATGCCAGGAAAAAAGACCACGTTAGGACAGTACGTAATAGCGTCACAGATCTTCCGTTGTGCATCGTGGAGAAAACCTGACCGTAATAATCCTGATGCAGGCAAGAGAAAGCACCAGTAATAAGGTCATGGCAACTTCCTGCCATTCCATCTCTTTATACCAAAATGCCATTACCTCTGTTAACACGGTAACAATAACCGTGTCGATGATGTACGTTACCTTGACCCTGCCTTCAGTAAAATAGGCCAGTGCTGTACGTAACACCTCAACAATGGCAAGCACCGTCAATATATCCACCAGTATGGTTTTGAAGGCGGAATGAGAATCCTGATGAAAAATGAGTCTCAAATCGTAAAAGGTGTAGCCAATTCCTGCCACTATCGTTGTCAGGATAGCAACGATTAACAATGACAGCACAACACGCGCTGACATCTCGAAGAAACGGCTTACGTTCAGGTCTATAACATCTTCCCTCCACATGAATCATTTCCTCCCCATAGTTTTTCTTTCAGTCTAGCAGGGTCAGATTACGATCAGGTTGTGACATGGTTACGATTGTGGAAATTATTTCAGTGCTTTTGTGGGCGCAAAAATATTCTACAAAACAATTACACAACCGAAACATCGCTGTAACATTGGCATGATATACACTCGGAGCATGAACCCATACAAAGCTGATCTACATGTTCACTCGAGCCACTCCAACAAACCAACCTACTGGGCCATGCGCAAATTCAGTGTCCCGGAGAGTTACACATCCCCCAAATATCTCTACCGGGTAGCGCGTGAACGGGGCATGGATTTCGTTACCATCACCGACCACAACGCCATCAGCGGAGCTCTGGAAATAGCACATCTTGAGAACACCTTCATCAGCTCCGAAATTACGGCCCATTTCCCGGAGAATGGCTGCAAAGTTCATGTTGTGGTGTTGCATATCTCCGAAATCCAGTTCCAGTCGATAATGATCCTACGCAAAAATATCTATGAACTGGTGGCGTATCTTCATTCGGAAAAAATAGTACATTTCCTGGCCCATCCTCTCTATGCCCAGAATGAAAAACTGAACTGCGAGATTATTGAACGGTCGCTGCTGCTTTTTACCACCTTTGAAATCAAGAACGGTTGCCGGGCACACCGCTTCAACGGATTCACCAAGCGTTTGGTTTCCTCCTTGAACGAAGCGGTCATAGAGCGTCTTGCCAATAAATATGATCTGCAACCCTCCGGTGAAATCCCATGGATTAAGGGTGTAGTCGGGGGATCTGATGACCACGGCGGCCTGTTCATAGCACGGGCCCATACCACCGTCTACGATACGCCGACTATCGAAGGATTTATTGACGGCATCAGAAACGGCGACAGTTGGGCCGATGGTGAAGATGGCGGACCACTGACTATGGCGCACAGCCTGTACGGCATTGGTCATAGTTTCTATCGGGAGCGCTTGGGGCAGCGCCGGCGCGGTGCTACTCCCTTCGTCAGCGCCCTTCTGGATCGTTTTTTCAACATTGGCGAAGACAAGGGCTCTTTCATCGACACGATTCGTCTATTTATTCTAAAGAATCTGCCCGCTTCACGCAGTCATACAGGAAAACGTTTTGAAGAAATCCTCGATTCAGAAGCTCGGCTGTTGCTGAGTGACAACCAGTTTATGACCGGTATCAGTAATGCTGACAGTAATCGTAAAATATTTGCCGTAACGAGCCGATTGGCAAACCGCCTGATTTTCCACTATACGCACCGCCTTATGACACTGCCGCTCAACGCCGGTTTTTTTGACTATCTCAATACGGCGGGCACAATAGGGCTGGTCCACGCCCTTATTTCCCCCTACTACCTGGCTTTTCATCACCAGCACAAGGGGAAGGAACTGATTCGGGATATCACAAGGGCATTACCTGAACTGCACTACAAGGAAGTCCCTGAAAAGATAGCTCTATTCACCGACACACTGGATGAGATTAACGGCGTTGCCATAACTATCAAACGCCTGATCAGTACCGCCCGGAACCGTGGGGTTGAGTTGACGGTCATCACGGCGGGAGATGCCAGTGACGTGGTGGTTGACGGTGTTAAGAAGTTTCCGTCTGTTGGCGACTTTGTGCTGCCGGAATATCCAGAACTGAAACTCAACTTCCCACCGATTCTGGATGTAATGGACTATATCGAGCGAGAAGGGTTTACCCGGATTCATGTCAGCACTCCCGGGACGGTGGGGCTGCTTGGGCTTTTGATAGCCCGTATAATGAACATTCCGGTAGCCGGCACCTATCATACCGACATTCCCCAATATGTACGCAGTCTGACTAACGATGAGTTTCTTGAAAAGGCTGCCTGGAGCTATATGATCTGGTTTTACAGCCAGATGGAAGAGGTTATGGTGCCGTCAGTAGGCACACGCGAACAGCTGGCGGCACGCGGTTTGCCGCCTGAACGAATGAAACCTCTGCCCCGCTGGGTGGATACGGAGACGTACTCGCCTGAAATGCGCAACCCGAGCTTCTGGAAAAGTCGTGGTATCGGAATGGGCAGAACCGTACTGCTCTACGTGGGGCGCGTCTCGCGGGAAAAAGGCTTGGCAATGCTGGTGGAAGCCTTCAGAGAGCTGGTAGATAATGGGGCCTCAATTGCTCTTGCGGTCATCGGTGACGGACCGTACCGGGAGGAAATGGAAACAACGCTTTCGGGATATCCAACGTTTTTTACCGGTTATCTGGCGGGAGAACAACTCCAGATGGGTTACGCCTCTGCCGACCTTTTCGTCTTTCCCAGCGCCACTGATACCTTCGGCAATGTGGTTCTCGAAGCACAGGCTTCAGGTTTACCGGTGATCGTCTCTGATGAAGGTGGCCCACGCGAACTGATGATAGATGGCGAAACCGGGGCGGTTTTCCGTGCCGGCAGTAAAAGCGGCCTAGTTGCAGCTATCAGGCTGATAGTCTCCGATCCGGAGCAAATGGCTCGAATGAGTATGAATGCCCGGAACTTTACACTGACGAATGCCCCTGACAGCAGCCAAACTTACAGCACTATTTTGCACCTTGACGTGCAACGGCAAGTAGACACGTGCGCTGCCGGAACTGAGTTCGCAGATGTTGGAGCATAAATAATGTCAAATACGATACCACCCAAACCACGAAGATCCAGGAAACCTGCCGGCGAATTTAATCTTTCGGACCCTTGCTGGTACCTAAACCGCGAGTTAACCTGGTTGGAATTCAATAGCCGTGTGCTGCATGAGGCTGAAGATGTACGTACTCCGTTACTGGAACGCCTCAAATTCATCGCCATAGTCAGTGCCAACCTTGACGAGTTTTTCATGAAGCGCATCGGCGGACTCAAACAACAGGTCGCCGCAGGTATGCGAGAAGTCAGCATTGATGGACTTACGCCACTTCAGCAGATACACGAGTGCTACAAATACATCCGGATTTTGGAAAGCAGAAAATTTGATTTATTGCAGCAGGTTCTTGAGCTGCTCAATGAACAGGGTATACGGATTTGCAGAATAAAAGATCTCACTGCAAGCGAGAGGAAAAAACTTCGTAAGCATTTTGCAACTAACATATATCCTCTGCTGACACCCCAGTCCATCGACCCTGCCCACCCGTTCCCATTTATATCAAACCTGTCACTTAATCTGCTGCTTACCCTGAACAGCGCTTCAGGACCTGATATGCAGTTGGCTCGCGTCAAGGTACCGGTCGGTGCAAGTACTTCCAGATTCATTCCTGTTCCCGGCAGATCTGATTGTTTCGTACGCCTCGAAGAACTGCTTTGCTGCAATCTGGATATGCTTTTCCCCGGTATGGAGGTTGTACGCTGCGACCTGTTTCGTGTTACCCGCAACGCCAACACGGAGACAGACGAGGAAGAAGCGGACGATCTGGTTGAGATGATTGAAACAGAGCTAAAGGAGCGACGTTTTGCGCCAATCGTACGGCTGCAGGTACTTGAAGGAATGCCTGTGTTTCAACGCGGCAGACTGGCTGCGGAACTTGATATCAACGAAAATGACGATGTATTCTTTGTACCGATGTTGTTGGCCATGCGCGACCTGTTTGAGCTTGTAAAACTTGATTATCCGCACCTGCATGACCCGCCACACTACCCGATTGTGAATCCGCAATTGGACTCTCAGCGAAATATTTTTCATATTATACGCGACGCGGGTTCAATCCTGCTTCAGCACCCCTATGAATCATTTTCATCGTCAGTAGAGCGCTTTCTACGTGATGCAGCCTCAGATCCCAAGGTGCATGGCATCAAGATGACGCTCTATCGCACTTCCAGCCAGAGCCGCATCATTGAAGCCCTGCTGCTGGCTGCCCAAAACGGCAAACAGGTGGCGGTGGTTGTGGAGCTGAAGGCGCGTTTCGATGAAGCCACAAATATTCGTTTGGCTGAACTTATGGAACAGGCGGGGGTTCATGTCACATACGGTGTGGTTGGACTCAAAACCCATTGCAAGGTGATTATGATCGTTCGCCGGGATTTTAACGCTCTACGCTGCTATGTCCATATCGGCACAGGGAATTACCACGCTGACACAGCACGTCTTTACACCGATGTCGGTCTGTTAAGCTGCAGTGAGGCCCTCGGACATGACGTCACGGAGCTGTTCAACTACCTGACAACCGGTTTCAAACCGCGCAGGAAATATAGTCGTTTGTTGACCGCCCCTCGGTTCCTCAAGCAGGCACTGTTAGCCAAGATTGAGCGCGAAACCGTACTGCACCGTGAAAATGGCTGTGGTTTGATACAATTCAAGATAAATGCGCTGGAAGATGGAGACATTGTCAAGGCGCTTTATCTGGCATCTCAAGCTGGAGTCCAGATCGACCTGATTGTGCGCGATACCTGCCGTATTCGGCCTGGGATTGCCGGTCTGTCTGAGACAATTCGTGTTATCAGTATTGTTGGGCGGTTTCTGGAACATTCCCGCATTTACTATTTCAGAAACAATGGATCGGAAGAATATTTTATCTCTTCAGCCGACGCCATGAAGCGCAATCTTGAAGCTCGGGTGGAGGTGCTTTGCCCGGTGGAGACTCCTGCACTTGCCCGTGAACTTCGTACTATCCTTGATATTCATTTGAGCGATACCCGCTCTGCGTGGGATATGCAGTCGGATGGGAGTTATGTCCAGCGAATTTCTACCGACCCTGACATTGTTGACTGCGGTAGCCATAGCCAATTGATTGAGTATGCCGATAAGCGCGTTGTGCAACACCGGAAGAGAATGAAGAAAAAAAACTCAAAAAAAGAGATCGATATTCACAACTAAAAACGGAGGATTACATGAAACTGGAAGAAATTAAAGAAATGGCAAAGCAGCACAACATCAAGGTGGGTAAGTTGAAGAAGGCTGATCTGGTAAGAGCCATCCAGGCAGCAGAAAATAATGAAGTCTGTTTTGAGACCGGCACCGCAGACATCTGCGGACAGGATGCCTGTCTATGGCGCGAGGTCTGCGTATAAGCGAATCTTTCAGGCTTGCGCATTATTTAACCAAATTGTAACTTGATATATCCGCTAAAGCGGATATAATGTGCCGTATGAAAATACAAATACTTTTCCTCTGTACCCACAATTCCTGCCGCTCCCAGATGGCCGAAGCATTGGCCAATCATTTCCTGGGCGACCGCTGCCAAGCCTTTTCGGCCGGTACTGAAGCAACACGGGTCAACCCGCTGGCTGCCTTGGTACTGGCCGAACTGGGCATAGGCACATCAGCCCTCCGCTCAAAAACCATCGATGAATTCGACGACCAGGTTTTTGATCATGTGGTGACCCTTTGTGGTGATGCCAATGAAAAATGCCCTCTCTTTTTCGGGGGAGTTCAACGCCTTCATCGTGGTTTTGAAGATCCTTCACGGCTCAGTGGTAGCGAAGAAGATATTCTGCCAGAATTTCGCCGAGTGAGAGATGAGATTAAAAATTGGATCATCGAATATTTCGGTGAGAAAAAATGAGTGGGTATCTTATTCCCGTTCCAGGTCAAAGATGATTTCAAGGTGGCGAGGAGAACGGCGACGTAAAGGGAAGTAACTGTTCAGGAGTATGTAACCTTCTGGTCTGATCAAGAAATTGCGAAGACAACCGAACTGCCAAAAGCCCTCTCAAACAGATCCTTCTTGGCATTTGCACCGAAAATCTCCACTGATACGTCTTCAGTTGCAGTCAGGTTGATCGTTATAGTTGTGCCACCAAACAGGCAGGATACCTCCCGGATTAAACCGTTTCTCCGACGATCAAGGCCATCCGCCAAGCGCAAAATACCCCCCATGCGGGCAACTGTGACCTGATCCTTCCCCTTCAGATTCTGGAATGCTTCATGTTTTCTCTTGGGAATGGATTTCCGGTGATAGCGTGCTATTTGAGCGATCAGTTCACGCTCTCGCGGTGAGAAGCCAAATAATTCTGAATGTCGGATAAGGTGATACGAATGTTTGTGGTGGCTGCCGTAGCTAATGAAATACCCACAGTCGTGAAGTATGGCCGCCGCCTCAAGAAGTTTCTTCTCTGGTTTTTCTAAGCCAAAGGGAAGCTCTAAGGCATCGTAAATTGACAATGCAATCCCTGCAACGTGCCTGGCATGCTGCTCATCAACGTGGCAAGAGACAGCGAACTCCTTGATGGAGTCTCTCCACGTCGGAGGTGTGCTGCTACCAGCGGTTAGGCCCAGCTTCTTCATTGATTTGATTAGTAAGCCCTCGCGGATCCCACGCTCATTAATCAACACCCGGTTCGCATTAAAAAAACGCATAACCTCGTCAATCACCACGACTCCAGCCACAATAATATCAGCCCGGTCCTGGTTAAGGCCTGGAATAGTCCGGCGACCTTTCAGGTCTCTGTGGATCAGCATAGCCAACAGGTGGACTACTTCCGCATGAAGTACCTCGGACCCGTGAATGGATACATAGTTATCTTTACGCATCTGCATAGCCATACAACCAAGTGCCGTAAGGGTCCCGCCAGATCCTATGAATGAATCAATCGATATTTTCCTGCTGGAGAAGGTTCGCTTGAGACTTTCCCGGATGTGTCTCCGGAGTTTGCGAAGTTCGCTTTCTGATATGGGGTCGCTCTTTAAAAAACTGTCAGTCATGACAACGGCGCCAAGGTCAATGGAATAAACCTCTTCCACATGGTTCCCGTATGCCGTAACAATTTCAACGCTTCCCCCGCCGATATCAAGCATGGCGTAGCGTTTCCCGTACATGTCGAAGTTGGAGAGGGCGGATGATGCTGTCAGTTCAGCTTCTTCTACACCTGAAATGATCCGTATATCGTGACCCAACTCCCCGGAAAGTTTTGCAATCAACTCCTTGCCATTTGATGCTGTTCTAACCGCACTGGTGGCAACTGCCTCAACTGCTTCAACATTCAGTCCTGTGATGAGCTGATGAAAACGCTGAATAGCATCAAGTGCCCGGCCGGAAGCTTCATCAGAAATGATTCCTGTTATCGCCAGTCTTTCTCCAAGGCGTACGGTGGCTTTTTCATCATCAAGTATCTTGAATTTGCCGTCATTGGAGGCTTCTGCAATAATACAGCGGATGGAGTTAGTGCCAATATCTATAGCGGCAATGCGTGGTTTTTTCATATGACCTCTTATATCAGAAATGTGTAGGTGAGCGGTTTTTGCTCCATCAATTCGATAAAACTTTCCAGCAAACGGGTGTTCTCTGCGTGGAATGTCGCCGTGACATACTCTCGTTCATCCTGAGGCAGCTTCATACTGCCAATCAGCGCTTCGAACTCGGCAATATCGTTCATCTGCCCAAGAATAGACTGATATTCTTTGAGCAAGGCAAGTAAGTGCGTGTAGTCACGTTCCAGAATCAAGGAGATAATCTCAAAAAAGTAGCGCCATTTTTTGATGGCAATCCGCAAGGTGTGGCGTGATATGTGCTGATCAGGTACGCCTGCCACGACAAGCAGGCGGTGTATCGGCAGGTAGTGACGGATCGAAGTATTTGAAAAATAAGCCAAAAGAGATATGCTGTTTCGCAGGGAAATATCAGCTTCATTGACGTCAGCCACCATCACCCGTACCATCCGGTCAAGAGCGCTATGATCAAAAGCTTTGAGCATCTTCTCAATCCGCTTCAATTCTACAGGGCGTAACTTTGAAAGTGTTTTGAAAAGCACAGTGTCGGGCAACGCATCTGTTTGACTTTTCGCTTGAAAGAAAAGTAGCGCCTCATCAATATTACGCAGGCCGCCCAGCACCTGAGTCAGTTTGCGTACCTGCTTTCGGAGTTTGGCCTTTGAATCTTTTTGCAGAAAAGGATAAAACAGCTCCAGTACCGCCCTGAAACGACGTGAAGCAACCCGAAGATCGTGGATATCATCTACCGCTGCTGTTTTTAAGACTACACGTCGAAGCCGAAGGAGATCTTCCCATTGTGCAAAGAGAACGCCTCGAGAACGTTCAATAATGGTTGCCGAATTCGGCCATAATCGTTCCGTGCATGAGGTGCTATTTTCTGCGTTTTTCGCGCAGGCCATACCTTGGTTAACGCGTGTATTCTGATTATCCGGGGTGGGCTTTGGCAGCATTTTTCTAAGCTACTTTTTGCGGGAATGCCTTTTGAAAAGACGTAGTCCTTTTCTTGCCGGGAGCCAGATACCCGAGAAAGCTTGCCGGTCTATCATCCGTTTCCAGATCAAGTTTCAACGTAACGCAGGCACCTTTTTTCAATAGAACCGAACCACCCTCGTGGCGAAGAAGTTTGGCAATCAAAGCGCCAAGCTGGGGTTCGTGGCCAACCAGCATGACCCGTTTAGCATCCTTGCAGCTTTTCAGGTGTGAAACCAACCCGGCGATGTCAGTCCCAGGCAGAAGAAGTTCACTTGAAACAATTATATTTTTGCGGTACGCCTTTTTAGCTGCGATCTCGGCTGTCTGTACCGCTCGAGTTAGCGGACTGGTAATAGTCAGCCGCGCTTTTGGACCGGTTTTGGCTACGGCAGCGCTCACTTTTTCAGCCGTAGCTCTTCCTTTCTCAGTAAGATAACGCCATTCGTCCTGCAAAGTGTCGCTTGCTTCTACCGCTTCAGCGTGCCGCATCACATACAAAATCATGATATCCCCCAAAAACGTAACTTGTAATGAGATCAGTATAGACCAGATTGTGCATTATATCATTTATGTCTCAAAACTGTTCACCTGACAGTATGGATTCAATACTGACGGAATAAATCGACTGCTGGTCTGCCCATTCTTTCTACGATACGGCCAGTTCGGCAATAGAGTTTCCGGCTCCCAACTCCTTGAGTATCGTGACGAGATTATTTGCAGATTCCCGAGTCTGGTCGAAATATCTGCTGCGAAGCTCACAAATCAGCATTCCGTCATATGAGCTGACAAACTCGGCAAGGATATCGCGAATCGGGATCGCACCCCAGCCAACCGGCATATGGGCATCACCCTTACCAAAGGGTATCTGGTGGGTCTGGGTTTTTTCAGTGTGGTAGACCGGGTTGCCGAAATTGTCATGAACATGGCAATGGGCTATCAGCGGAGCTATGGCACGCACTTCAGCGACAGGGTCGAGGTTGTAAAATTGTGACGACATCTGGAGGTGTCCAAAATCGAGATTGATTTTGACGTTTTTACGTCCGATTTGACTGACTTGGTTCTTTAGTTGATCGGGACATTCGGCATAACAATAGGGAGAATGATGCAGGTATGGCCTGGCATTCTCCATGGCGATGATAATGCCAGGAAATTGATCTGCCGCTTCCTTCAGGATTGATGCTTCCATTTCCAGCAGTTTCATCTGCTCATCCACGCCAAGCAGAAGCGGTCCCCGTAGAGCGAATTCTTCTTCAACAAGAAAGCGTCCGGGATGGTAGACCAGTACTTCGGAATTTATAGCCGCTGAAAAATTCAGGGACGCCATCAATACATCACGATGCAACGCTCCATGATTCTGATCCATCAGATTAAGAGGATTCGGGGCATGCACGCTGTAGCAAAATGGGAAGTCATCAAGGATGGCCCTTGCCTCCGCAGTTCTACGCTGGTCAAGGGTGCCGTTTTTGATGGCATCAATGCCGTGGACCGTGATCTCGGCAGCGGTCAGCCCAATGCTTAGAAATGAAGCCAGGTCTCTATGGAGCTTACTGAGGTTCCCGTCTACCCTCACTTCATTGATATTGCTTCCTATGCTCAGCATGTTGCGTAGACCTCCTTGCCTTCGATAAAGGTTGAGAGGATTCTCGGAAATCCCTCCGATGGATCGACGATCAGTATATCCGCATCCTTACCGATCTCCAGCGAACCGGTTTGTTCACTGATTCCTACCGCCCGGGCAGGATTGAGACTGACCATATTGACCGCCTCGTGCAACGGAAGGATTTCTAGCCGCTCCAACGCCAAAACCGCATGCAGCATGGTCATGGGAGCGTAGTCCGAACAGAGGATGTCGCCGTACCCCCAGCTGATGGCCTCACGAGCGCTCAAGTTGCGTGCCTGTGACTCGCCGCGAAGAACATTAGGAGAACCGAGGCAGACACTGATGCCATGCTCCCGTGCAGCCCTCACAGCCTCAATATTAACCGGGAATTCAGTCATCCCGACACCCAGTTCTTTCAGCCATTCTATTTTTTCCCGGGAGTCATCGTCGTGCGAAGCAATCGAGATTGAATGTTCTTTGCAGAGTGCTACCAGACGTTCTATGGCATCCGGAGCACCGTCCTCCCTGGCACGTCGCTTGCGGTCAATGATACCGTCCATCTCGGCATCACTCTTGCCGTATACCGGGCCGTAATAGCTTTTGTATGAGGTAATATCCCTAAACTGCCCCTGTCCTGGTGAGTGATCCATAAATGAGAACAGGTGGATCAGGTCATCCTGGATAAGTCCCTCCAAAAATGGTACTGCCGCCATGTCGGTGATCTCGAAACGGGCGTGTATTTTGGTGTGCACCTTTAGTTTGCCGGTAAACTCGTTTATCTGTCGAATAATTCCGGCAGCCGTACTGTTGGAGCGTAGTCCCACCTCCATTTCGGCAAAAGAAAGCGAATGATACATGGTGGTGATGCCGCAGGAGGCTATTTTCTTATCCAGCTCGAACACAGCAATATCAACCGGAAAAAACGTGTTGGGACGTGGTTCGATACCCTTTTCAATTGCATCGGAGTGCATATCCACGAATCCGGGGAACAGATAGTTGCCCTGGACATTTACCTCCCGCGTTCCAGAAAGAGCTCCCTGGCTAATCTCAGCGATTTTTCCGTTTTCAACCCGCAGAGAGGCCTCTTCCAGAATACCGTCCGGTGTCACCAGGCAGGCATTGTTGAGTACAAAACTGTGTGCCATTCTATCTCCGTTCATTCAGCTTATTGTGAAAATCGAGTCGGTCACCGATGCCATTAATTCACTATCGTGGAAAATGCCGATCATGGTGGTTCCTTCCTCTCGCAGCTCCTTGAGAAGCTCCAGCACCAAATCAACCGATCCGGAGTCCAGCGAGGCGGTCGGCTCGTCAAGCAGCAGAAGCCGTGGCTTCCAGCTGACCGCATGAGCAATGTTTATCCGTTGCTGTTCTCCACCGCTGAAAGTCGCCGGGTAGGCATCAAAGAGATGATCCGGTATCCGTAAGCGTTTTAACAACCCGACAGCCCGGCTGCGGGCCTCCTCCCGCGACACACCGTTGCGGGCAAGAATCGGTTCCATGACTACATCCAGCGCCGACACGCGGGGGATTACCTTGAGAAACTGCGATACATACCCCATTTCACGGGTACGGATATCGATAACCGCCCGGTCTGGAAGAATCGCCAGATCTATCCGGCCGTATTCGGCGGAATCATACCAGACGGCACCGCTGCTGGGCAGATAGGTGCGGTAGATACATTTGAGAACAGTGCTCTTGCCGGCGCCGCTGGGACCGGAAAGCCCAAGAAAACCGCCTTTCGGAACATTAAATGAAACATCCCTGCAGGCGGCAATGTTCTTTTCACCCAGAATATGGAGGGTAAAATCTTTAGAGAGCTCTTTGACGGTCAGCACGACACACTCCTTACAATTGGGAAGCAACCAGAAGCTGCGTGTATTTGTGTTGCGGATCCTGGAGAATCTGATCGGTCAGCCCAGCTTCCACCACTCGGCCGTATTTCATGACCATGGTACGCTGACAGAGCAGGTTGATGACCCCAAGATCATGGGAGACTACCAGCAGGGAAAGCTTGTATTCACTCTGCAGGGTTCGAATCAGATCCAGTACCCGCGCCTGCACTGACAGGTCGAGGCCAGTGGTGACTTCGTCCAGATAGAGGATCAAGGGGTTGTTGGAAAGCGCTTTGGCAATTTGAACCCGCTGCTGCATGCCGCCGCTAAAGTTTTTTGGTGGCTCGTCCATCCGGTCCAGAGGGATTTCAGTCTTTTCCAAAAGTTCTGCTGCGCGTTTCCGCATTTTGCCGATATTTCGCCAGCCGGCCCCCAACAGTCGCTCGGCGATATTTCCGCCGGAGCTGACATTCATTCGTAAGCCAAGAAAAGGATTCTGGTACACGATGCCCATCAGGGCGTTGCGCACCTGTCGTTTTTGAAAAGGGCTCAACCCCAGAAGGTTACGGCTGTACAGGTCCCCGTCAGCAAAAAGCTCCGGCATGGTGTCCAACCCAGCATTGCGTTGTATTTCCATACTGCCATCGGTAGCGTCCCATTCGAAATGCAGCAGACGTACCAGGGTGCTTTTGCCGGATCCGCTTTCACCCACGATTCCCAGGGCTTCATTTTTAAAGAGATCAAAAGACACATCATTGCAGGCAACAACTGAGCCGCAATGAGGGCACATGTTGGTTTCAAATTCCGGCCCGGTTGCGGAGAGACAGCGGTTGCACCCGTTTCCAAAACGTTTTGATAACCCCCGTATCCGTATCAATGGTTCCATTATGCAGACCTCTTATCGCAGTACCCGGAATCGGAACAGTAATGCACCCGATCACCCCCTGCATTTTCGATTACCTCGTCCAGAAAGGTGTCGGTGGCTCCGCATCGGGCACAGGATTTGCCGCTGAAATCCTCAACACGGAAGGTGTGGTCCTCGAACTCAAGTGGTTCGACAGTTGTATGAGGTGGTATGGCATAAATTCGTTTTTCCCGTCCGGCGCCGAACAGGAAGAGAGTTTCAGCCATGTGCAGCTTGGGGACGTCCCAGCGAGGAATAGGACTGGGATCCATTATGTAGCGGCCGTTGACCGTAACCGGATAACGATAGCTGATGGTTATCTCGCCGTAGTTGACAATATCCTCGTACAGATAAAGCCACATCCGGCTGTAATCAGCCTCGGCGTGCATGCGCCGGGTCTCGGCCTCTGATGCCTCTACCTCGCGTAGTGCTTCAGGATAAGGAACCTGCAGGACCAGAATCTGCCCGGCAGACATCGCTTCTTCCGGGATGCGATGGCGCGTCTGAACCACCGTCGCTGCAAGAGTGTCGTTAGTAATCTGTACATCAGCAACTGCCTGGATGAACTTTTTGATGTTAACGGCATTGACACTGCCGTCGCACCCTTGATCGATCACCTTGAGGATGTCATCGGGCGTAATCAGTGAGAGTGTAATCTGGATGCCACCAGTCCCCCACCCACGAGCGATCGGCATTTCACGCGAGCCGTAGGGCACCTGGTAGCCAGGTATCGCAACAGCTTTGAGAATACTGCGGCGGATATCTTTTTTAGCGCCGTCATCCATGAAACCATACGGATAGCCGCCAACTATGCTGTCACCTTTTTTACGCAAGAGATCTTCCTGCTCGAGCCACTCATGCATCTGCATGGCATTCCTCCTGTTGCGCGATAGATTGTGCCTTGCGCAGGCGATCCAGGTCAGACAGAAAATCAACGTAATGGGGAAGTTTCCAATGGTTGCTGAAACCCATGGCCTCGATCCCGTCGGTGTGGTACAGCACATACTCCTGATCTTCTGCCGGGCAGCTTGGTTTTTCGGCCCTGGTGGTGCGGTCCAGAACCGCCATGGAGATAGCTTTGAGTTCGTTCTGGCCAAAACAGAGTCCATACCCCAGGCTGAAGCGCGGCATACCATCACTACCATCAAAGCGAGCCAGAACCTCTGCCTCGGTAACTTTCACTTCGCCCACGGTGTATGGCTCGCCGGTTACCGGGTGGGATATCTGTAGAGGAACATATCCCACTCGCAGTTCGCCGAGCGTAGGATGGATGTTGCCATAGCCGCGCATACTGGAATAAGCCAATGTCAAGAGCCCCCCGGTTTCACCACGAGCCAGGGATTGCAGCGCAGCGCTACGTGGTGCGGGAAAAATTACCGACTGGCGGGTTATGTCGAACGGTTCGTCGTTGCTGGCCAGATCTACCGCATTTTCCAGCAGACCCTCATGCCGCAGTATGTCAATTACCTTGGGAAGAGTATCCGGTATTTCAGCGTTAATCGGGAGAGCGTTGAAAACAGTTTCTCGAAACGCCTCACGCCGCGCAGTATCGTCTTTCAACAGGTCAAAATCCAGCAGCCGGAGGGTGTAGTCACTGGTTGCTCCCAACATCTGCCCGCCCGGGATGTCCTTGAATGCCGATGAGATGCGTCGCTTAATCCTCATCTCACGGGTGTTGCCCGGCAGTGAATAGCCGATTCGAGGCTGAGTAGCCCGATAGGCGCGCAGCATGAATGATGCTTCGAAAGAATCTCCCGCCGCTTGCTTGAGAGCCAGGGCAGCGAGGTCGGGAGCATAAAGAGAGCCTTCACCCATAACTCGATCCACAGCCAGATAGAGCTGTTCGCGGATCTGTTCAACCGCCAGAGGTTCGGATGCTCCTTTCGACCGTTCCCAGGCAAAGAGCCGGCAGGCGTTCTCAATTGCTTCGATGCCACCTTTGACGGCAACATATCCCATATCAGTACTCTCCGATTTGTGTTGAACGTGGAATGCAGGTTATTCTGCCGTTTGTATCCAGGAACATTGAATCCACACCCAACGGATATTCGGCGTTGATTTCGCGCAGTTCCCTGAGTTCTGACGTTGCCAGGCCGGCGATCCGGGGACGAACTGTACCGTTTATTCCAGGGCCGGACAGCTCAGCAGTTCCTTCTGCTTCAGCTATTTCATCAACCAGATAGACGATTGTTGCTCCGCCGTCCGGATACTCCAGGGTTCCACGCTTTATTAGTGACAGCTGCCCGGACGTCGTGCCCTTGGTGGCTATAACAAAATTGCTTTCGCTGATGTTCGACTGGATGCTACCGGTATGCATGGATATATCGCTAGCCAGGCCCCCGGCATCATCTCCGACGATGGAGAATGACACTTCATTATCCATCAAACAGGATAACAGCTGAATTAACGGAGCATGTTCTCCTGCTATGGGTACGAGAACCGGCAACTGGCAGGTAGTGCCAGGGTGGCTCATAGCCTGCAAAACTACTCTGAATGTGGCATGATCCTTATGAATGGTGGCGCTTCTCATGGTTATGCTCCTGCCATGAGGTCGAAGTTGACCCGGGTTGATGCTACCAGGGCCGCCTCTTCTGCATATTTTGTGTTCTGCCGCTGCCGCGACCGCTCAAGGCAGTCAGATACCTGCTTGCAGAGCAAAACCGGACGACCACAGCGCAATAATGCATCAGCAGCAGCTCGCGCCAAGGCCTTGCGTGGTTCTTCTCCGATGATCAAGCCATAGCCGCGCTCTCCACGGAGTAATACTTCTGCTTCCGTCACCAACACTTCTCCCAGGTGAAAATTAACAGCCAGGCTGTCCTTGACGGTCATCATAATTAGTCCGGCACGGGGCGGGTGCGTGATTTGTATCTCCTCGGTGACAAGCAGGGTGAGAAGTTCATCTACTTCTGTGACATCCATGCCGATTATGGCGGCGGTCGGATCGTTAGCGTACATGAAGCCTCCTGCGGGGATTATTCATAACTGACATAAAAACTGTAGCCATGCTTCCGGTAACCGAGTGATTCGTAAAAACGATGGGCTGGTTCTCGATTGATGTTGCTGGAAAAGGCCATCTTGTAACACCCCTTCTGTCGGCAGAGGGAATTGGCATACTCCATCATGAGTTTGCCTATCCCCTGACCTCTCAACTCATCGGCCACCACGACATCTTCCAGAATAGCACTTGGTGTGCCGAGGTGACCGATGTTGTCCATAACCAGCAGGGCAAATGTGCCGATGACCCGGTCGTTGGAAAGTGCAACATGTATCTTGTAGTCGGGATAGCTTTTCATCTTCCAATAGACTCTTTTGGCTACGTCGAGAGGAAGTACCGAACCGTCATCCTGGCCGAGTTGTGCATACAGTGAGAGTACGCCGGGAAGGTCGCTTTCAAGCGCTGCCCGCATGATAATGTCCATTGTGTGTCCCCTGTAAATTTCAGGTGTATTTTGCCCGGATGGCCGCACTTGCCCGATCTATGAGCGCCACGGTGACAACGATGATAATCAGGATGGTGGTAACATCCCTGTTTTCGTAGCTTTTTAATTTATCGAACAGATACACCCCGATGCCGCCGGCGCCGGTAAAACCGAGGATAGTGGCGGAGCGAACGTCAGACTCCAGCCGGTAGAGAGTCATGGATACAAAAAAAGGGGTGATTTGGGGGAAAACCGCATATCGGATCACCTTCACGAATCCGGCTCCAGTTGCAGTCAGTGCGTCGATCGGCTCCTGTTGGATCGCCTCAATCCCTTCCGAAAAAAGCTTGATCAGAACGCCAGAGGTATGAATGCCCAGGGCCAGAATACCGGGCATCGGCCCCAGGCCGACGGCTGAGACAAATAGCAATGCCCAGATGATCTCATTGATGGAACGGGAGCAGTTGGCGAACAGTCTGACACCTGTATAGATTCCGTTCTTGATAAACAGCATCATTCCCCGATTGCCGGGGATGATGATCGACAAGGTGTTCTTCGAAGCAAAAAACGATAGCGGGAATGCAATGAGTACCGAGAGAATCAGGGCCAGAAAAGCCATCTGTACCGTTTCCAACATTGACAGGAGGTATTTGGCCAGCCGGTTGGTCGCAAAATCCGGAGGGAAAAAGCCACTATCGGCAATTGCCGGATTACCGGACAGGTAGGTCAGCATGTTTCCCCAGCCGTCCAGCATCTTGCCGATACCCATTTCAGTGGAATGCCAGCACCATGCCACCACTATCAAAGAAACAGCCAGGACCATGATGTTGTAAGGCTGAAATGGATTGGTCTGCCTTTTTATATCATCAAGATTCATTTTTCAGGATCTCTTCGAGCAGTTTATGATCATTGGCGAAAGGTGAAGCTGTGACCGGTTTGTCTCGGCGTCGGACACGGCTTTGTACTACTTTTTTCCGAGCTGTTTCTTTACCTCGATCTGGTCGCGGATCGGGTCATATATGTCATCAGACACAGTTACATAACCTTTTAACTTCAACTTTTTCAGCCCTTCCTTGTCGTTGTAGGAAAGGAAGGCGTCTTTGAGGGCTTTCTTAAGTGACTCTGGTAAGTCTTTGCGATACGCCATATTGGAACCGGGAATCAGTTTCGAAGTCCAGAGTACTTTGAAGTCCTTATCCTTATTCCAGAACTTTCCTTCGCCACGGTCAATGTCCAGGTCATTGGTTGAGGCAGCTTCAATTTTGCCCCCTTTAACTGCCAGAATAGAGGCCTCATGGCTGCCGGAGTAGATCACTTTGGAAAAATATTTATCCGGATCGATCTTCAGATCTTTGACGAAATAAACGGTCGGCACGAGAGTCCCACTGGTTGAATTTGGATCGGTGAAGGCCCAGGTTTTACCTTTTAGATCGGTCACGCTCTTGTATGGGGAATCCTTACGGGCAATAATTACGCCGTGGTACCCCTTGGTGCCATCTTCCAAAACTTCCATGGCAAAGCACTCGGCATTGGCCCGTTGTGCTGCCTCGACATAGGACTTCGGCCCAAAATACGCGACATCAACGTGCTTGAATTGCATAGCAGTTATGACGCCGCCATAGTCGGTTGATGTTTTGAGTTCAACTGGGATGCCGAGTTTCTTCTCCAGATACCGATGCAGGTTGTCGAACCGGTCGGTAATGTGGGATGACGACTCCGTCGGGATCAGACCAACGGTCAGCTTTTTTGGCCATTCAGCGGGGGCGGCCAGGGCTGCAACCGGCAGAGATACTGCGAGAAGGAAGGTTACTGCTGCTTTTAGTACGGCATTCATGGTGTACTCCTTTTTGTTATTTGGATGTTCTCCAACACGTTTATGTAGTGAGGTGGTCAAGCTGTCGACGCGGCAGAAGGCGAAAAGGGGAAACGCATATTCTTAACGTCTTGCATCTCCTGCCTGGATGAACAGCTGTAGATCTGATCTACTGTTGCCTGGCAGAGACGCTCCGGCGGACCGTCATAGATAATTCGGCCATTGTTCATCCCGATTATCCGGGTGCAGAATTCTCGGGCATATTCCAGTTGGTGGAGGTTGGCAACCACGGTGATACCGTACTTCTCATTGGCACTCCGGAGGGTCTCCAAAACAGCGCGGGCACTGACCGGATCCAGTGATGAGATCGGCTCATCGGCCAATATGATCTCGGGGTTTTGGGCAATGGCCCTGGCGATGGCCACACGCTGTTTTTGTCCACCAGACAGGCGGTCGCAACGGCTGAGGGCCTCCTCTTCGATGCCGACAACTTTCATGTATTCGTAGAGTTCTTCATACTGGCGCGGTGTATAATGCTTAAAGAGAGCGGAGAAGAGCGGTTTGCGGTGCAGCATACCACTGGCAATGTTATCCAAAACTGACATACGCGAAACCAGATTGAAACCCTGAAAAATGACGCCGATCTTCGACCGCAATGTCTTGAGGTCGCCATGACGGATTGAACCGACATCATTGCCCAAAACCTTCAGTGTGCCGCCCAGAATCGATGTTGTGGCATTGATTCCCATCAGAAGAGTTGACTTACCGACACCGGAAGGTCCGATAATGCTTAGGAACTCCCCTTTGCGAATAGTGAGGTCAACTGCCTTGACGACGTCCTTCCGGCCGTAACCGAGTGTCAGCTTTTTCGCGCAAATCTGATCCATTCGTATCTCCTTACGGTCATTTCCGTGAACTCTCCCCAACGTAGCACATGAATGTTACATACATATTTCGGCAGGGTAAAATTTGCGTAAATGTTGTGTTACAGAGGGAGTGGATCAGGATTAGGGATGTTATGCAAGTTTATGGTCCGAGGTGTAATTGTATGAAATTGCTGAAGACTCATTATCATTGATGAATCCGGGGTCGGATCAATATGCGGTATTTTACTCTGCCCGCCCAGTTTTCCCCGTTCTGCCTGCGACCATTGGTATATTCCGTTTTCCGGAACAAACATTACATCCGGCGCGTTGATGCGCCCCTGACTGCGGAAGGTGGCATAGTCGGCGTTCCGGCTGCAGAGATTTGTGTCCAATATGGCACTGGCGGTAGTAGCGTCAATGTCATTCTGAACAGCCAGAACCCACCGGTGCCGCCGTGCCTGTGTATCGGCACCGACCATAAACTCCCGGACATTTACACCGCTGGTTTTATTAAGATGGGCAACCGCCTGTTCCACCTCTTCCTGCGTGACCTTCTCTTCCAGTTTATCCAGAAAACGGTCTCTGCCGGTAAACTCGATGTGATGGGGAGAAGTGGAGGTGAAGCGTATCGTGTCGCCAATGTGGTAGCGCCACAACCCTGAACAGGTGCTGAGGATAACGGCATAGCGCTGACCCACTTCGACCCGCTCGAGAGGTATCGCGTGTGCGTAAGGTGCGGGCTTGCCTTGTTCATCCAAGTCTTCAAAACGGACAAATTCAAAAAATACCCCATAGTACGGAGTCAAACGCATCTGGGTTTCGCCGAACTGCTGAAACGCCATGAAGGCCTCGGATGAGGGGAGCAGTTCCAGCAGATTGGGCGTGCCGCCATCGAACAGGCTCTCCAGTTCCTTGCGATAGGGTAGTATGCTGGTGCCGCCGTGGATGATCAGCTCTAAATTCGGCAGTAATCGGGAAAGTGGCTTGCCGCCGATCTCCATGCAGCGCTTTAGCAGCAGGATGATCCAGGGTGGCACGCCGGAAATGACGCGGATTTGGTTGTCTCGCACCAACAACTCGGCCATGGCCTGCAGTTTTTCTTCCCATGGCAGGGCCGATATTTTTGCACTAGGCTCTACGAACGCCGACAGGTACCAAGGGCGAAAGCGAAGTGTCAGTGCACTCATATCGCCGGACCAGACCCCGCGCTTGACTTTGGTTAAACGGGTTGAACCGGACATATAGAGAACTTTGCCTTGTAGTATCTGCGATTCCGGATTGGCGGTCAGATAGCAGGCCATCATGTCCAGGGCGGCCCGCCGGTTTTCCGCAAACATCTGGGCTGAGAACGGAATGAATTTGGTCGGAGCGGTCGTTCCGGAGGTCTCGCAGAACATGGTAATGCTGTCGGGCCAGGTAATGTTGTCCAGATCAGGAACCGACCCCCCCATAGAAGAGGTTGGCTGATTGAGATAAAAATAATCGGTCATGAAGTTCTGATACGAACGGATCGGCACACGGTTTTGGTAGTAACGGTACGCAGCATCAAAGGATACACCACGGATACGGGCAAAGTTGTTGTCCCTGCCGAACTGTGTCGTGGCACCGGATTCAAGCAACTCACGAAATATCCGTTGTTGCGCTGCCAACGGGTCCTGGCGGTTAAATGTATCAGCCCGCTTTACGGCTTGAGAGTGCAGCAATCGTTGCAGCACCCCGACATTCTGCGCTCGTGCCAGCATACTCATCTAAACCGCCAGCTTCAGCCGAGGATACAGCAGCCTGTTATACCAGCGATCCAGCAGCGCATTGTATGCTTCGTGATGGAAAATGAGGGATGCGTGGGCGACTCCATCACCCTCGATGTCTGATTTTACGGTCTTTACCAGGCAGGTCGGAAATATCCTGCTGTACAGAGACGGTTCGCTGAACAGCTGTAACGTAGGCGACGATGGGACCAGAATGTCCGATTCATTTTCAGCCAGAAGTGCCAATACCGGGCCGGAGAAGAGTGTTCTGGAGAATACGGGGAAGCGGAAGTCCCGTAGTGCCACAACCCGCTCAAAACCACCCCGGGCAGTCGTGTATTCGATGACATCATTGATTTTTTTTCTGATAGCAAGGTGACGGACACTGAGGGTGCGGTTCTCCGCTCCTGAATTGAAAAGAGCCTGGAAACAGCGGCGTGAGCGTTCTATATGTTTTGATATATCCGATTCGTTTTCCGGATCGGCAGCGACAATTTTTTTGAGGTTACTTTCTAAAATCCGTACGCCGTCCCGTTTTTGCTCCGGCGGTCTGATCAGGTCGTCAGTTGAGATGACAGGACTGACCAGTATGAGCCCCCGCACGTTTTCATGAACCTGCTCATCAGCGTGCAGCAGATAGTCGGAGAGAAGGCCGCAGCCAAAGCTGATGCCCATGATCAAAGGTTTTTGCCCTTTACGCGCCAGCGATTCGATCAGGTCAGTAAGCTGGGCTGTAAACATCTTTCGGCAAAATCTGTTGCGAGAATAGTTAACGTAGTAGATGGAGCCATGCTGGCGCAGAAGTTTACGCTGGAACTCCACGGTCTCGGTCGCGTCCGGTACAAACCCTCCCAGTACTATGGTCGGTACGTTGCCGGCACCTTTTTCCCGGAAGATTTCACACCGCGAGCGGTGCGCATCCGGACTTTGCTCAATTTCTTCAATTTCCCGGCGCCGAGTTTTCGGAGCGAAGCGTTTGATGGAGATCCCACGCATAAAACCTGCGGCTGCGGTGATCGCAGTTACTACATGGCCGCCGTCCTTCACTACGCGAAGCTTCTTCGACTTTTCGCTCATATTACCTCCCGGGTTTGTTTGGGAGGCATCATAGCATCGTCATGTTACATACATATTGCAATCGGGTAAATGTTGTGAAAATTATGGATGTTGCGGTGATTGTTTCACAAATATGAAGCTGATTAGTACTGATCTACGGCCTCTCCCTTCTCCATGAGGGAGAAGGTGGCCGAAGGCCGGTTGAGGGGGCAACGAAGGAGTATAAATCATCACTTCCCCCTCACCCCGACCCTCTCCCTCAGGGAGAGGGAATTATAAGCGGGAGATTCACTCTGCGTATAAACATGAACGGTCACATCGCGTGGGCGTTACATCAACACACCATCGGAGATGATGGCCCGTTCACTGCCGTCGGCCCGAATTGCCGTCAGGGTCGGCCGGTAAAACACATAGTCCTCGTGGAACGGCGCGCTGACTTTCCCCCCGAAACCGGTGTTGTCGCCCAGGGCGATGTGAATGGTGCCGAGTATCTTTTCCGCCTCCAGCACGTTGTCGGGGCGAGAGGCCTTGTCGTTGGTGCCGATGCCCAGCTCGGCGATGTTGCGGCAGTTGGCGTTTTCAGCAAAGCGGGCTTCAAGCCGGGTCCGGAGGCTGTCACTCCCTTCAATCTGTACGACCACGCCATTCTCAACGGTCAGTCGCAGCGGCTCATCCAACCTGCGGGTCGGCCCCCATTCGATCACCATGACTCCGTGACTTTTCCCCTCCAGCGGCGCCAGGTACGCTTCACCGGCCGGCAGGTTGCCAAAACTCCCCGGCGCGGTGAGCAGGCCGTCATCCCCCCCGGCATGGCGTCCCTGTTTGCAGATCATCATGTCAGTGCCGTTCGGGGTGGTGACGCGGATCCATTCGGCCTCGTTGACGATCTCCACGAGGCGGGCGGTACGAGCCGCCAGGGCGTTCCAGTCCACGGTCATGGAGGTGTGGAACATGTCCGGGTCGAAATGCGGCAGGCTGGCAAAACGGCATCCGGCAGCGCACGCCAGTGCCCGATAGCGGGTGTGGCTGGTGGAGTTGTTGGCGAGGGCGACGATAACCCGGGCGACATCATTCCTCCGCGCCAGAACAATCTCCCTAGCACGGGCAAGTTCATCAGTGGACGCCGTTTTGGCGAGCAGTTTTGCCAGCAGGCATTCTGCATCCAGTTCCTCCATGGTTGCTGCGCCGAAGGTCGCCAGCCAGAGTTCGGCCGGCGGTTCAACGCCTGAAGCGGTGGTGGCCGGAAATTCCACGAAGTCGGCGTTCCCGTACACCCGCGCGGCGAATCCGGCCGCATCCCGTGCTGTGGCGTTCAAGCGGGTACGCCGATCGAGGTCTGACGGTGACGGGGCCTCGTCAGGGCGGATGGTATCGCTGAAAACCAGCACCCGCTCTGCAGGTGTACCGGGGGACGTTGCCGCCGTTATGCCCATATTGGTTTCAAAAAGCGTGCGGAACGCGTCATCAAGATTCTGGCTGCCGATCATGTGATTTATTTCTCCTCAAATGAAGGTTGAAAAACAATGGCTGTATTCAGCATATAGCATAACGTGAAGAAAAGGTAAAATGCTGGCAACAGGGCTGCATAACCGGCTGTTTTTTCCTTGATTTATAGGGTCTTATTGTGATAATCATGCATACTGTATACAATTGTCAGGACTGATTTTTATCAATAATTGCGAGTACTTAACCCGGTAAGCAGGGTGGTTGGCGGAGGTTTTTGTGGCACAGGTCGTTTTTTCTACGTGGGGCGGAAATACAGTAGATAACAGGAATGTCTCCGGCGAGCCGCAGGCGGTCAGCTACCGTTTGCCGGTTGCGTTCGATGGTCAGCGTCCTCTGCGGGCGTTCATGGGGTGGGACGGAATTATTCTGTTCGACAAAGACGTTGATGTTCCGGCCATGACGGCGGAATACATGAAGCGTGTCCAGACCCTTTACTGCTGTGGCAAATGTACGCCGGGCAAGAAGGGGACCAAGGTGCTGATGGACCTGTTCCAGAACGTGTTGGCCGGTAAGGCGACTGATGCCGATCTGGATACGGTGGAAGATCTGGCGGAACTGCTGAAAAACTGCAAATGCACCCTGTGTCAGAGTGCCACCGTGCCGGTGTTTGATGCGGTGAAGCACTACCGTCCCGCGTTTCAGGCGTATATGGCCGGAGGCTGCCGTCCGGGTGAACCGGAAGGCACCGCGCGCTACATCCACAAAATCACCGCTCCCTGCATGGACAAGTGTCCATCGCATATCGACATCCCCAAATACATCGAAGCGATCAAAAATTATCAGATGGATGTGTCGCTGGCGACCATCCGGGAAAATATGCCGCTGGCTGCGGTGTGCGGGCGTGTCTGTCCCCATCCGTGCGAAACCGCCTGCCGCCGCAAAAATGTTGATGACGCCATCAACATCATGGTGCTGAAGCGTACCGCCTCAGATTATGAACGGCTCCACAACGTGACCCCCGCCCTGGCGCCGAAACCGAGGAAAGCAAAGAGTGTCGGCATTGTCGGCGCCGGTCCTGCCGGTCTGGCCGCAGCCTACTACCTTGCGCTGGAAGGGTACCCCTGCACAATTTATGAAACGCTGCCCGAAGGATTCGGCGGCGGCATGGTTGCTGTCGGCATCCCCGCCTACCGCATGCCGCGGGCGATTCTGCAGCGCGATATCGACATTATCCAGTCCGTGGGAGTCGAGATCGTCTATAACTGCCGGGTCGGCACGGATATCAGCCTTGCCGAACTGAAGCAGAAACATGACGCCGTGTTTATCGCTCCCGGTGCCCACACCTCGAAACCGATGGGCGTGGCGGGCGAAGAGAAAGGGTACAAAGGCTTTTTGACCGGCGGGATTAACTTCCTCCGCGATGCCTATCTGGGTAAGCCGACCGGCATGGGGAAAAAGGTTGTGGTGGTCGGCGGCGGTAACACCGCCATTGACTGCGTCCGGGTGGCGCTCCGCGAAGGAGCGGAAGTGTCCTGTCTCGTGTATCGCCGCTCTCGCAAGGAGATGCCGGCCGATGTCTGGGAAGTTGACGGGGCGGACGAAGAAGGGGTCAAGTTTGAATTTCAGGTACTTCCCACACGGATCATTGTTGATGAGAATGACGAAGTAACCGGTGTCGAGTGCGTGCGAATGGCTCTTGGTGAGCCGGATGCGTCGGGGCGTCGTCGTCCCGAGCCGATGCCGGGGAGCGAATTTGTCATCGAGTGCGATACGGTTATTCCGGCCATCGGCCAGGATATGGACCTGAGCTTTATCCCGCCCGACATGGGCATCGATATCACCAAATGGAATACGGTCGTCACCAAATATCTGCCGCTTGTGGATGCTGCGGGCAAAGAGCTGAAGGACAGCATGGGCAATCCGCTTTCACGCACCCTGATGACAGACTGCGAGGGAGTGTTTGCCGGGGGTGACGCCGAAATCGGGCCGCTGACGGTGGTGGCCTGTGTCGGCAATGCCCATCGGGCGGCAGCCGTGATTCAGCGCTGGCTCGAAGAGGGTCAGGCGTACCTGAGCGAGCAGGACATTTTTGATGATGTTCTGACCTACCTGGGTGTGTACGACAAGGGTGAGCAGGTTCCCTGGCTCGATTCCGCCGACCGTGCCAATCAGAAAGAGATTCACGGCAGTGCGCGGGCGGCCAAGGGGAACTACCGCGAGGTTGAGCTCGGCTTCAGTGACAGCACGGCTCAGGCCGAAGCGGACCGCTGCCTGCGCTGCTACCGCATGGCAATGGTCGTGGTTTAACTACTAACAGCTTATATGTCTGGAGAGAGATAGATATGGTAACGTTGACGATTGACGGTAAGGAAGTTCAGGTTCCCAAGGGGACGACCATCCTTGATGCAGCGGCGCAGCTGGGGATTACGATTCCGACGCTCTGCTGGCTGAAAAAGGTTTCAACTACCGGTGCCTGCCGAATCTGCATCGTTGATGTTGCGGGTGTTGACCGCCCCATGACCGCCTGCAACACGCCGGTCAAGGAGGGGATCAGTGTGACCACCTCCACCCCCGCCCTGGAAAAAACCCGTAAAAAGACGCTGGAACTGATGCTCGTCAACCATCCGCTGGATTGCCCGATCTGTGACGCCGCAGGGGAGTGCAACCTGCAGGACAGCTGCTATTCTCTCAAGGTTGACAAAAACAGCTATGGTGCCGAACTGGAGCGCCTGCCGATCCGCTACGACTGGAAACTGCTGGAGAGCGATCCGAACCGCTGCATCCTGTGTGAAAAATGCGTCAAGGTCTGCCGTGAAATTGTCGGCCGTGAAGCGATAGAGGTTGTGGACCGGGGTGACAATACCATCATCGACACCATGACCCGCGAAGGGTTGGACTGTGATTTCTGCGGTAACTGCATCGGCGCCTGCCCGACCGGTACCCTGATCAGCAAACCGTTCAAATTCCGGGGACGCCCCTGGACGTTTGATGTCACCCCCGGTATCTGCGCGTTCTGTTCCTCCGGCTGCGAGGTCGAGTACCATACCAAGGATGGCCGGGTTGAACGGGTCACCAGCGCTGACGACAGCTTCAACCGGGGCAACCTCTGCATCAACGGCCGTTTCGGCTATGCCGCCTTTAACTCGCCGGAGCGCCTGACCTCGCCTCTGGTCAAAAGCGCCACCGGCAGACTTGAAAAAGCGTCCTGGGACCAGGCACTGGAAGCCGCTGCCACAGGGCTCAAGAACAGAACCGCCGATGCCGTTGCCGGTATCGGTTCACCGAGGGTCACCAACGAAGAGAGCTATCTGTTCCAGAAGTTCCTGCGCGGAGCTCTGGGGAGCAACAATATCGACTCCGAGGCCCGTCTCGGTTACTTCTCCGCACAGGTCACCCAGTGGGAAATGCTTGGCTACAGCGGCGGGACATCCGCCATGGATGCCATTGAAAAAGCGACTGCCGTCGTTGTCGTGGGCGCTGATCTCAAGGCTGAATCGGCCGGCTTTGCCTATCGCGCCATTCAGGCCGCCACGAAAAATGATGCCAAACTGATACTGGCAGGAAGCCGCGCCAGCTCCATGAACAAGTTTGCCAATGCCTTCCTGCAGTGTGCTCCCGGCAGCGAAGCCTGGCTGGTGGCCGGTCTGAATAAGGCGATCGTGGCTGAAGGGCTCGCCTCCACGGCTGGCCTGACGGAGTTTGACCGGCTGAAGGCATCACTGGATGCCCTGTCATTTGAACGGATCACCGAACTGACCGGAGTCTCCGAGGCTGCTCTGCGCGGTGCTGCTGCTCTGGCCTGTTCCGGCGGGCGCACCGCCGTTATCTACGGTGCCGATGTTATCCGTTCGGCTGACAGCAGGAACGCCGTTGCCGGTGCGGTCAATCTTGCGCTGCTGACCGGTGCCGTGACCGATGCGGGAGCCGGAATCTACCCGCTGGACGAAAAAAACAATACCCAGGGAATGCTGGACATGGGCGTCTGCCCGGAATATCTCCCCGGATACCATACCTATGACCATGCCGCCGCTTCGTTCAATGCCGCCTGGCATGCCACGATCCCGACCATCCCGGGAAAGGATCTGTTCCAGATCGTTGATGCCATAGAAGCGGGTCAGATTACGGCGCTGTACGTTATGGGGAGTGACCCGCTCCACTTCATGCCGAATCGTGCCCGGGTGCTGAATGCCCTGAAAAAGCTGGAACTGCTGGTGGTGCAGGATCTCTTCCTGACCGATACCGCACAGCTGGCGCATATCGTTCTCCCCGCCGCAACCGGCGCCGAAAAGGGCGGTTCGTTCACCTCGGTTGACAATCGGGTGCAATGCTTTGGCGCAGCGGTCAAGCCGGCCGGTAATTCCCGCACCGATGGCGATATCCTGCAGGCGCTGCACACTCTGGTTTCGCCCCAGACAACGGTCGCCGGGCAGACATCCGATGCGCTGCACCATGAAATCACCACCCTGACCGGCCTTTACAGTGAGGTGTGCGATCACGACGGCTGCAGGATGGGACGGATCAAAAAACGTACGGGGTCATTCGTCTGTCTGCCCCTTGCACCGCTTGCACGGTCGGCGGGTGCTCGTCCGTTTGCCCTGACGATCGCTCCGCTGCTGCACCATAACGGCTCCATGACCACCCGGTCGGCCAACAACCTTCGTGTGTCGGGAGAGGCGTCTGTTTTCCTTTCCCGTGAGGATGCGGCAGCGCTCGGCATCACAGCCGGAGACCCTTTGACCATAACTTCAGATAACGGCAGCGTTTCGTTGAAGGCAGAGCCTTCCGAGCAGCTCCAGCGCGGCGCCCTGTTTATTCCGGCGCATTTCAGCGCGGCAGCGGTAACGGTTCTGACCGGTTCCGCCTCATTTCCACAGTACGTTTCTCTTTCTAAGGGGTAACGGCGGTTCTCACAAAAGAATAACCATGCGGTACGGACAGTACGGACAGGGTCGCGTCTCAACTTGTGAACATTCAGGAGTTGGCACGCGGCCCTTCTTCTTCCCATGATCCGGCGATCAAACAAGCGGCAGCAGCGGACAGAGGCAATGACCATATCCATCAGAAACAGACACCGGGCGTTACTCCAGGCTGAAACCCATCTTCACCACCATGGGCGGGTGGGGCAGCTTTCGGTCTGCCTTGTTTCCCCCAGCCGCTATCAGACCGGCATGAGCAGCCTCGGTTTTCAGACGGTGTATGCGCTCCTGGCCGGCGCCACCGACATACGCTGTGAACGGGCGTTTCTTCCCGATCGTGAAGAGCTGGAAGAGTACCGCCGCAGCGGCACTCCGCTGCTCTCCCTGGAATCTTCAACCCCCCTGGCTGATTTTGATGTGATCGCCTTTTCCACCTCCTTTGAACCGGACTATCTGAATATCCCCCTCCTTCTCACGCTGGCCCGTATCCCGCACTTCTCCGCCCAGCGGAGTCAAACCGACCCGCTGGTCATTGCCGGAGGCGCCGCATTTTTTATCAATCCGGAACCGGTGGCCGATTTCATTGACGCCATCTGCATCGGTGAAGGGGAGGATGTGGTGCCGCGCATGGTGGCAACGCTGCTCAGCCCGGTTGACAACGGCCGGCGCGGCCTGTTGCAGGCTCTTGCCGCTATCCCCGGGGTGTACATTCCGTCGTTTTATCACCCCATATACGATTCGGACGAATTGATCCGCTATGAGGCTGCAGCCGGTGCTCCGCTGCCGGTCACGCGCCAGCCGGTCTGCCTGGAACAGCACGAGCCGTCTGCATCCCAGATCCTGACGGAAAACACCGAATTCGGTGATATGTTTCTGGTGGAAGTCGCCCGAGGCTGCCCACGCGGCTGCCGCTTCTGCAGTTCCGGGTTTATCTACGGAGCTTTTCGCCAGCACTCTTTTGACAGCCTGGTCGCCCTGATTGACCGGGGGCTTGAACATCGGAGCAAGGTCGGACTGGTGGGCGCCGCCGTGTCGGACTACGCCGGAATCGGCCGTCTCTGCAGCCATATAACGGCACAGGGGGCCAAGGTTTCGGTATCATCCCTCCGGATCGACCGGATCGACCCCGAGATGCTGGATGCTCTGCTTGCCAGCGGCCACAAAACAATCTCCCTGGCTCCGGAGGGGGGATCGCAGCGCATGCGCGATGTGATTCGCAAAAATCTGACCGAGGCGCAGATTCTGGATGCCTGCGGGATGCTGATTTCACGGGATATCCTCAATCTGAAGCTCTATTTCATCATCGGCCTTCCGGGCGAAACCGATGCCGATCTTGAGGAATTGATCCGGCTGGTGGAAACAATCCGCGAGCGGGTCATCGAACGGGGACGGATCAACAAGCGACTGGGGGAAATCACCCTGTCGGTCAACCCCTTTATCCCCAAGCCGTTTACCCCTTTTCAGTGGTGCGGCATGGAGCCGCTCCCCTCTCTGGAACGGAAGGTAAAACTGTTGGAAACCCGGCTGCGGCGACTGTCCAATGTCAAACTGAAGGTGGAAAGCCTGCGGGAATCCTATCTGCAGGCGCTCCTGTCCCGGGGCGATCGCCGTTTGGCACCGCTGCTCGTTGACATGGCCGGGGGGGCAAACCTGAAAAAAGCGGCCAAAAGCTGCGGCATCGACACCGGGTGGTATGTACAGCGCACGATCGCCGCCGAGGAAATCCTCCCCTGGAGCGTTATCGGGACGGCGGATCAGGCCATGCTTCGGGTGGAGTATGAGCGGGCGCTGGCGGGAGGGCCACTGTGAAAACCTGTACCATGTGCCGCAGGGAATATGACGAAAACGCACCGCGCACCGGGTATGCCGAGGCGGGAGAGTGGCTGGCCGGTGAGGTATGGCATGATGCCGGGGAGTTGTGTCCGCTCTGTCTGGAGAACCGTGCCCGGCTGGTGATGATGTATCACTCCGGGTACAATTCCTAGAGCGCTGCATCAGGGGATAAACAAAAAGAGGCGGGCACACTGCCCGCCTCTTTTTGTTATGAACCTACAAAAAACAGTTGAAACACGGAGCAACTGTGCAACGGAGTAAAATCTGAGAACTTTTTTTTGGAAACCCTTTGTTGATACTCGCCTTTTTGGTGAATGATCTGTTCGGTGTAGTCCTTTAATTTCTCAGTTGCTCCGTTGCTCTGTGTTATTCGAACTGCCGTTTTTGGATAAGTCTGCTGTAATCCTATCGGGCTGCCACCGCTTCGGCCGCCGCCCGTCCGAGCGCTTCACACCGTTCAAGCACTTCCGGTTTCGGCGAGAAAATTGTTTTCACCGTTTCACCCACCAGCTTGAAGCCGAGGCTTTTCAAGCGCTCTTCCGCCATTTTGCAGGCTTCGCCGCTCCAGCCGTAGCTACCGAATATTCCGGCCAGATTGGTTTTCAATTTTACGGTACTGAGGTACGCCAGCACTTCCCACATCGGCTTTGCGATGTCGCGGTTAAAGGTGGGGATGCCGAACAGCAGCGCGTCGGCCTCTTCCATCAGATTGCGCAGTTCACTGGCATTCAGGCTGTTGATGTGATAGCTGGCCACCTCTATCCCCCCCTGTGACACACCGTTGGCAACGGCGTGAGCCATCTTTTCGGTGCTGCCGTGCGGCGACAGGAAGAGCAGAACGACCTTTTTGTTCTGGGAGGTCGGCTTGCTCCAGTTTTCAAACTGCTGGATAACCCGCCAGGGATCACGGCGGATAATCGGCCCGTGACTGGGGCAGATCATGTCGATCACGTCGTGGCGAATTTTCTCTACTGCGGCCAGCACTTTGTCCTTGAAGGGGCGGAAGATGCAGTCAAAATAGAAATGGCGTGCCGAGGTAAAGTCTTCCACCTCATCGTTAAAAATATGTCCGGTCTGCCAGAAGTGGGCGGCAAAGGCGTCGCAGGAAAAGAGGATCTTGTCTTCCTCCAGCCGGGTGAACATGGTGTCGGGCCAGTGCAGGAACGGGGCGGAGATGAAGCGGAGTGTGCGTCCCCCCAGATCAAGGGTGTCCCCGTCCTTCACGGTCTGACAGGTAATCGGTTTCGGCAGGATGTTGGCAAGAAAATTCTTGGCGGCGATGGAACAGATAACCGTCGCCTGGGGTGCCTGCTCCAGAAGATACATCAGTGAGCCGGAATGATCGTGCTCCGTATGGTTGACGATGATGTAGTCGATCGTCTTCGGGTCCACCAGCGACCTGACCTTGTCCATGTACTCATCGACAAATTTTTCCTCGACCGTGTCGATGAGAACGGTTTTGTCAGCCCCTTTCAGCAGATAGGCATTGTAACTGGTGCCATGTTCCGTCGGAAAAAGGTCGTCAAAGACCCGCAGATCCGGATCCTCTGACCCGATCCAGTAGAGGCCTGTTTTAATTTCTATTGGTCCCAGCATGGTAACGTGTTCTCCTTTTTTTCTGCAGCGATCCGCAGCGTTGAGGCTGCTGCAACTCGTGGTGTATTTCAATGCCATATCCAATTACGGCGATAATATACCAGAAGTCATATCTCCTGTACAGGCTGCAAATCATAAATTCGCAATTGCTTCACCGGCCTGTTTCCTGTATTTACGGCGAAAACTATGCAATACTGCACCGGCCGAATTTCCGTCACCACACCATATTCGCGCCTGTTCTGCAGGCTGTCAGCGGGGTTCTATGAAACAGAAAACGGTTTTTACCTGCCAGAAATGCGGCAGCCAATCCCCCAAATGGCTGGGCAAGTGTCCTGACTGCGGTGCCTGGAACAGTATGGCGGAAGAGGCGGTCGTCAAGGCTTCCCATGCGGTACACCCCGCCAGTGGAGCACGTCCGGTGCCGATTTGCGACGTTCCCCCCCAGACAGAGAGTCGCAGGCCGACCGGTATCGGCGAACTGGACCGGGTGCTGGGTGGCGGGATCGTCCCCGGTTCGCTCGTGCTGATCGGCGGTGATCCTGGCATCGGCAAGTCAACGCTGCTGCTGCAGGCGATGCACACCCTGGCGGAGGAAGCGGGCAGGGTGCTGTACGTTTCGGGGGAGGAGTCGGCTTCACAGACCCGGCTGCGGGGCGAGCGTCTCGGTGCCTCCAGCAAAAATCTGCTGATACTGGCGGAGAACTCGCTGGAAGCGATCCTGAGCCAGGCCGCCGCACTCAAGCCGGCCGCCATGGTGGTGGACTCGATCCAGACGGTCTGGACCTCTGCCCTGGAATCTGCCCCCGGCAGCGTCAGCCAGGTGCGGGAATCGGCCGGCAAACTGATGCTGCTTGCCAAGGGGAGCGATATCCCCATATTCATCGTCGGCCATGTCACCAAGGATGGCTCCATTGCCGGTCCGCGCGTGCTGGAACATATGGTTGACACGGTTCTCTATTTCGAGGGGGACGGCAGCCACCCGTTCCGCATTCTTCGGGCGGTGAAGAACCGCTTCGGCTCGACCAACGAAATCGGAGTGTTTGAAATGAAACAGGAGGGGCTGTGCGGGGTGGCAAACCCTTCGGAACTGTTTCTCTCCGAGCGCCCTCTTGGGGTGTCCGGCTCGGTTGTCACCACCTCCCTTGAGGGGAGCAGGCCGTTGCTGGTGGAACTTCAGGCGCTGGTAACCGCTTCATCCTACGGCGTCCCGCGCCGGACCACCATCGGGGTCGACCATAACCGCCTGGCGCTGCTGGTGGCGGTGCTGGAAAAGAAAGTCGGTCTGCACATGGCCGGACAGGACATCTTCCTGAATGCGGCCGGCGGTGCCCGGCTGAACGAACCGGCCGCCGACCTGGCCATGATTATGGCCGTCGCCTCCAGCCATCTGGACAAGGCCATCCCCCCCGACACGGTCATCTTCGGTGAAGTTGGTCTGGCCGGTGAGGTACGGGCGGTCACCCAGCCCGAACTGCGCATTGCCGAAGCGGAAAAGCTTGGCTTCAAGCGCTGCATCATTCCGGCCGGCAGCCTGAAGCGCCTGAAGAAACGGGGCATCAAGCTGGAAGGGGTCGCGACGGTGCAAGGTGCTCTGGATGTGATGTTTGATTCGTGATACAGATATCCCCTACAACTACGCAAGGAGGCTTGCCGACGTGACTGACAACCGTGTACCCCGCACCCCGTCCGCCCATGACTACCAGCTTTTGATCAAGAATCTGCTCTTCTCTCCGGTGGTGAACAACCCGGAGCAGGAGATCGTGTATCGCGGCACGTTCCGCTACACCTATCGACAGCTGCACCAGCGGGTCAAGCGGCTGGCATCCGCCCTGACGGCCCTTGGCGTTAAGCCGGGGGACACGGTGGCGATCATGGACTGGGACTCGCACCGCTATCTGGAGTGCTTCTTCGCCGTCCCGATGATCGGCGCGGTACTGCACACCATCAACGTGCGCCTCTCGCCGGAGCAGATCCTGTACACCATCGACCATGCCGAGGATGATGTGCTGCTGGTCAATGCCGAGTTCGTGCCGATTCTGGAGCAGATCCGCGGTCGTATAGATACGGTAAAGAGTTTTGTCCTGCTCAATGACGACCCGGCGCCGCCGACCACCACGATCCCCTTTGCCGGAGAGTATGAGGCCCTTCTCCACGGGGCGCTGCCCGAATTCGATTTTGCCGATTTCGATGAAAACAGCCGCGCCACCACCTTTTACTCCACCGGGACAACCGGCATGCCCAAAGGGGTGTATTTCAGTCATCGCCAGCTGGTTCTGCACACTATGGGGGCGCTTGCCGCCCTCGGTTCCGCCACCCGGCATGGGCGCTTCCACCGGGAGGACGTGTACATGCCGATTACCCCCATGTTCCACGTCCATGCCTGGGGTCTCCCCTATGTGGCCACCATGCTGGGGGTGAAACAGGTATACCCGGGGCGCTATGTTCCTGATCTGCTCCTTGAGCTGGTGGAAAAAGAGGGGGTCACGTTTTCCCACTGTGTGCCGACGATCCTCCATATGCTGCTCAAACACCCGCACGCCGCGCGGATCGACCTGTCGGGGTGGAAACTGATCATCGGCGGGGCGGCCATGTCCCGTGCCCTCTGTCTCGAGGCCATGGGGCGGGGCATAGATATCTTCACCGGCTACGGCATGTCCGAAACCTGCCCGCTCCTGACTCTGGCCCACCTGACCCCGGAAATGATGGATCTCTCCCCCGAAGAACAGGCGCTGATCCGCTGCAAAACCGGCAGCTCGCTGCCGCTGGTCGATCTGAAAGTCGTGGATGCGCAGCAGCGGGAACAGCCGCGTGACAACAGCAGCCCCGGCGAAATTGTGGTGCGGGCCCCCTGGCTGACCCAGGGATACCTCAAGGACCATAAAGCCTCTGAACGGTTGTGGGAAGGGGGGTGGCTGCACACCGGGGATGTGGCGGTGCGTGACCGGTCCGGCTACGTTAAAATTACCGATCGGACCAAGGATATTATCAAGGTGGCTGGTGAATGGGTTTCGTCGCTGGAGCTGGAGGACCTCATCGCCCACCATCCGGGCGTTTCCGAAGTGGCGGTCATTGGCAGTATCGACGAGAAGTGGGGGGAACGTCCCCTGGCGCTGGTTGTGCCGCGCCCTGACAGCAGGCTGACGGAGAAGGATGTCATACACCTGGTCAAGGAATACGCCGATAAGGGGCTGGTCAACAAGCATGTGGTGCTGCTGAAGGTGCGCTTTGTCGATGCCATCGACAAAACCAGCGTCGGCAAGGTGAACAAGGTCATGTTACGGGAGAAGTATGTCTGATCTGAATATCAGTTTAAGCACCAACAGCCGGGATTACGTATTTCATAAAGATTTTACCGTCCAGTCCTACGAGACCGGCCTGCGCGGTTTTGCCCGCCCGGTGGCACTGCTCAACTACCTGCAGGCGGCAGCCGGGGAGCATGCCGCCCTGCTGGGGGTGGCGGTGTCGGATCTGCGCAAAAGCGGCCACACCTGGGTGCTGTCCCGGATTCACCTGGCCATGGAGCGCTATCCCCGTGGCGGCGAGACCGTCCGGCTGAAAACCTGGCCGGCGGCCAGGGATACCCTCTTCACGGTGAGGGATTTTGAGCTGTTCGACTCGGGGGGGGCGCTGATCGGCACGGCGACGACATCATGGGCAGTGCTGAACCTCAAAACCCGGCGTCCGGTAAAACTGGTCAATGTGCTCCCGACCTACCCGATCAATCCGGAACGGGCATTGAATGACCCGTTCAGCACCCTCCCGGTCAACGAAACAGCGGAATATGAACTGCGTCTGCCGGTGCTGCGGGGCGACCTGGATGTCAACAGGCATGTAAACAATACGGTTTATGCCGGATGGGCGCTGGAAACGGTCCCGGAGGAGGTGGAGAGTTCCTGTCGCCTCGCCGGGCTGGAAATCGCGTTCCGTGCCGAAGCCTTTTACGGTGATACCATCGCCGCCCGTACGGCACGGGGGGAGGAGGAGGGCTGCTACCTCCATCGTATCGAGAACGGCAGCGATGGCCGGGAGCTGGCACGGCTCCGGACCCGCTGGATACCGTTGGAGAATACCCTGCCATGATGTGAGACCCCTTCCCCCGCCCGGGGGGAGGACTTTTACGAATGCTGCGTTACCCCACCCACCCTTCACCCCTTTAATTTTTTTTTGACCTTCTCCTGTACCTGTGCTATATCAAGAAAAGTTGATTTATAAAAACCGGGATATCTGATATATCATGCTGGAAACCTTCAAAGCACTTGCCGATCCCTGTCGCCTCCGTCTGACGGCGGTACTTCTGTCCGGTGAATTCACCGTTCAGGAGCTGACCCGCATCATGGAGATGGGGCAGTCGCGTATTTCACGGCACCTCAAAATCCTGACCGGTGCCGGTGTGCTGGCGGTCAAGCGCCAGGGGACCTGGAGCTACTTCCGGGCCGGTGACGGCAACAGCTTTTTTGCCACCATCCGTTCTGCGTTTGAACAGGAACTTGACGCACTGCCGGAGCGGAGTCGTGACCTGGCAGCTGTTGCGGCTGTTCTTGAGGAGCGCCGTCGGCGGAGCCAGGAATTTTTTGATCGTCATGCCCGCCAGTGGGATGATCTGGCCCGAACACTCCTGCCGGTTCCTGAGTATCGCCAATCCCTCCTGGAGAACGTCCCGGCAGGTGCTGCTGTACTGGAAATCGGTACCGGAACCGGGGGGTTGCTGACGGAACTGGCTGTCAGGGCATCCCGGGTGATCGGAGTGGATCATTCCCCGGCCATGGTGGAAGAAGCCCGGCGCCGTCTGGCAGAGAGCGGCGTCAGCGGTATCGAACTACGGTTGGGAGAGATGACCCACCTGCCGCTCCCCGACGCTTCGGTCGGCTGCGTGGTGGCCAACATGGTGCTGCACCATGCGGCGGATCCAGTTTCCGTTCTGGCCGAGATTGCACGGGTCCTGACCCCCTGCGGAACTCTGGTTCTGGCTGACCTTTGCCGTCACGAGCGCGAAGCTGTCCGCGAACAGCTGGCCGATCAGTGGCTCGGCTTTGAGGAGGCGGAACTGACCGGGTGGATGAAGGCCGCAGGGTTCACCGGGGTAGTCTGTGTAAAAATCGAGGGGACCGCCGGGCAGGAGTCTGTGCTGGTGCTCCGGGGCACACATTCGTAGAGTAAGAGAGTCAGGGCGATCACAAGGATCGCCCCTACATACAAACACCACACAAAGGAGAATACACAGATGTCACAGGATTACATCGTAGCAGACCTTGCACTTGCCGATTGGGGGCGCAAGGAGATCAGAATAGCCGAAACGGAAATGCCGGGACTGATGGCGATCCGCGAGGAATTTGCCGCCAGCCAGCCGCTTAAAGGGGCCCGCATTACCGGCTCGCTGCACATGACCATCCAGACCGCCGTATTGATCGAAACCCTGACCGCTCTCGGGGCTGAAGTCCGCTGGGCCTCCTGCAATATATTTTCCACCCAGGACCACGCCGCTGCCGCCATCGCCGCATCAGGTGTGCCGGTGTTCGCGGTCAAGGGCGAAACACTGGAGCAGTACTGGGATTATACCCACCGCATTTTTGAATGGAGTGACGGCGGCTTTTCCAACATGATTCTGGACGACGGCGGCGATGCCACCCTGCTGCTGCACCTGGGTGCCAGAGCCGAAAAGGATCTCTCCGTACTGACCAACCCCGGTTCGGAAGAGGAAACGATCCTCTTTGCCGCCATCAAGGCCAAACTGGCCGTTGACCCGGTCTGGTACTCCACCCGTCTGGCAGAGATCAAAGGGGTAACCGAGGAAACCACCACCGGTGTCCACCGCCTGTACCAGATGCATGAGCGGGGCGACCTGAGATTCCCGGCTATCAACGTCAACGACTCCGTCACCAAGTCCAAGTTCGACAACCTTTACGGCTGCCGCGAATCGCTGGTTGACGGCATCAAGCGCGCCACCGATGTGATGATCGCCGGCAAGGTTGCCCTGATCTGCGGTTATGGCGATGTGGGCAAGGGTTCCGCCCAGGCTATGCGCGCCCTGTCGGCTCAAGTATGGGTGACGGAAGTCGATCCGATCTGTGCTCTGCAGGCAGCCATGGAAGGCTTCCGCGTGGTCACGATGGAATATGCCGCCGACAAGGCCGACATTTTTGTCACCTGCACCGGCAACTATCACGTGATCACCCATGACCACATGATCCGGATGAAGGATCAGGCCATCGTCTGCAATATCGGCCATTTCGACAACGAGATCGAGGTTGCCGCCCTTGAAAAATACGAGTGGGAAGAAATCAAACCACAGGTTGATCACATCATCTTCCCGAGCGGTTCGCGCATCATCCTGCTGGCCAAGGGGCGTCTGGTCAACCTCGGCTGCGGCACCGGACATCCCAGCTACGTCATGTCCTCCTCCTTCGCCAACCAGACCATCGCCCAGATCGAGCTGTTCTGCAATCCGGGCAAATATCCGGTCGGAGTGTACGTCCTCCCGAAACACCTCGATGAGAAAGTCGCCCGCCTGCAGCTCAAAAAACTGAATTCACAACTGAGCGTGTTGACCGACGAGCAGGCCGCCTACATCGGCGTGCCGAAGGAAGGGCCGTACAAGGCCGATCAATATCGGTACTGAGGAATCTAAATCCCCCCTGGCCCCCCTTTCATAAAGGGGGGTGCTTTCTGGCCTAATATCCGGTTTGCATACAACGGGGGGTATGGGGTTGTTCCGGAGGGATGAATTATGGAGTGTCGTGTGGGGTGTGCAGCCTGCTGCATTGCGCCGTCAATCTCTTCGCCGATTCCGGGCATGGCCGCCGGAAAACCGGCGGGGGTCCGCTGTGCTCAGCTGACCCCCGATAACCGCTGTCTGCTCTTTGACAATGACGAACGACCGCCGGTCTGCCGCAGCCTCCGGGCAAGCGGGGAGATGTGCGGCTCAACCAGTGAAGAAGCGCTGGAACGGCTGGCTAGCTGGGAACAGTTGACGCGCCCCGTTCAAGGTAGCGGCGACGCACCGGACGGTACAGAACGATAACGGTCAGCAGCAGCCCGGCACCCGAAGCGGCCGGATGGACTACCGCCATGACCACCGGTGTCAAAAGGATGCGGGTGACACCGCGCAGAACCGTGTGGCGGGAGATGAAGTCGGCCAGCGGCGGACTGCAGCGGTAGTACAGCGCCACAAACGCCCGTCCCGGAGCAGTGGTCAGCAGATGGTCGTCCCGAAACTGACGGAGGAGCTGCACCTGGGGATGGAGATAACTGCCGTAGGCTGCGGTGGCGATGAAACAGCCGCCGCCGGAGGACGCTGCTCCCGGCACGACCGGGTCAGGTGCGACCGGGTCAGGCGCTACCGGATCAGGTGCCACCGAAGTTGAAGCAGCGGTGAATTTTGCCTGGTGATTATCTGTGCCGGATGCGTTGGTAATAAGCAGAACAACTTCGCTTGAACTGCTGAAATCGCTATCGGTGTAGGAGCTGCCGCCGGTATCAGCCGGTATTTCAGTGATGACTCCGGTGGAGTTTTTTCTGAAGGCAGCGGTCTGAATACCGCTGTTCTTGGCGATGGTGATAGTCAAGGACGGAACCCCCGCCGTGGGAACAAACCGGTAATAGGCGAACGAGTAGTGGGGCAGGGTAATTGATGGTGTCTTGCTGCTGCTCTTGTTTACCGGGTACGTTGCGTATGTGGCAATGGGAACAAAGGTGGGTATCCGGGCAATGTTGGCCTGGTTTGACCAGTCACGCGTATATACCCGCTTGGTGAATTTAAAAAAATCCGTACTGAGCCCACTGTTGTACGGTGACGCGGAAAGAACCGCGTCGAGCACATACGTCATTTGAATATCGCCGCTGCTGTTGAGCGGGGAACCGGTCCGGCTGCGACCGGCAAGATTCTTCCAGAAATCCAGAACTACCGAGGTTGTGTAGTTTTCCGCCAGGTAGCGGTCGAAGATCCAGCGGCCATAGCCGCCACCGCGTGTCATGTCCACGCCGAGGTCGAGCTGCTGATCGCTGTAGGTGAACCAAGCCGGCAGGCTTGTGTGGGGAGACGGTTGGAACAGGTAGCTGTAAAGCTGTAACGTGTTTGCGGTGAGATCATGTTCCCCTTCGAACCAGGTTGACGTCGCTTCGGCGAACCATCGGTCAAAATAGTAATTATAGCCGAATTGAATTGCGTGATGAAATTCGTGGGTAGATGTGATGTCAAGGCTCTGCTGGGGAGAATAGGTCGATGGTCTAAAGAGGAAATCGGTGAAATCCTTGTCTATCGTTATGTATGAGGGGGACGAACTGGCAAACGTACCGGTGAAAACAGGAGAATAATCATTGTTATGATGAATGTCATTTGGAGAATAATTCTGGGTTTCCCCGTACTCTGATTCGGATACCAGTGACTTCATATATACGTGGTAATACTGATCGGGGTAGGCGGGCGGCATTTGATACCCCAATGCTTTATAATACGAAAACGTCTTTTCAAAGGACTCTGCCACCTTTGCTGCCCAATCGGCTGTGCTGGTCAGGACGAGGCCGGTGTAACGGTTGATTGCGTCAATGTCCGGGGCATCCGTGCCGCTGGAGCTGTAGTGAATCGCGAAATTGCCTCCGGAAGAGTACAAAACTGCCGGCGTGCCCGACAGGGTTGGCAGTGCCAGCTGTTTAGCCAGCACGGTCTGCGTGGACATCTCCAGCAGTTTCCAGTCGCGCTTCAGGTCATGTTTAAGCGGCATGCCGCAGCGGTGGGCTTGTGGGGCCTCCGGGGAAACCGACAGCAGTGCTTTCTGGAGCTGACCGCTTCTCGCCTCGCCAAACTGCTGCAGGTAGTGGTCGTCCAGCGGTCCGGCATATGCCGGTGCCGCGAACTGGAGGAGTGCAAGGGTGACAAGGGTGACAAGGGTAAGTCGGGTGGGGAAACGGTTCATCAATCTACCATCCTTTTGCCGCCCCTGAGCGGGACGAGTCTGGTGATGCCAGGTTCAACAGTGATCGTTGCGGTGAGCGGCCCGCTGCCGATTGAATAGAGACCGGCCGGCAGAACGGCCACAAAATAGCCTTGGTCGTCAGTCTGCACGGTGACAAATTGCCTGCCTCCGGAGGAAATCTGGAGCGGTACACGCGGGTAGGGGCGGTACCTGCTCCCGCCGCCGAGTTTACCGCCGCCGCCTTGCTGGTAGCAGATTCCGGCAATGACGCCGGCGCCGTCCGGGAGGGTGGTCTGTTCGGGTGGTGCCGCCTGGGTTGTCAGGATAACCGGCCGTGCCTTTTCCCGTATCGCCACAAACGGACTGCCGTCAGCGGCCGGACCGGTGACGAAGGCGCTGCCGTCGAAGTGGTAATAGCTCCAGACACCGGTCGGTCGTGTACCGGCAGCAGATAGCGGCAACGCCGAACAGACAAGAAGTGCCAGCAACATGTTGAGTATCTTGGTCACGGATACCACCTTGAAAATTTCAGATACAGCGTGCCTACATACTGCCCAATTTACAGTTTCGAAGTCAAATGAAATAATGGGACAGCCGCTCTCCGCTTGACAAAGCAGCAGCATGACGATACTTATCAGAAAAACCACACGATCTGATAAGAACTATTATTCAGAATAGAGAGGAGTTACAGCCATGGCAGAAAAATTCATTTTCACCTCAGAATCCGTATCCGAGGGGCATCCCGACAAGGTTGCCGATCAGGTTTCGGACGCAATTCTCGACGCAATTCTCACCCAGGACCGCACGGCCAGGGTAGCATGCGAAACGCTTGTCACCACCGGGATGGTGGTTATTGCCGGTGAGATCACCACAAATGCGGTGATCAACTATTCCGAAATCGCCCGCCAGACCATCAAGGATATCGGCTACACCGATTCCGAGATCGGGTTCGATGCCGACACCTGTGCCGTGCTCGTTTCCGTTGACCGCCAGTCGCCGGATATCGCCCAGGGTGTTTCGGAAGGCGAGGGGCTGCACAAGGAGCAGGGCGCCGGCGATCAGGGGCTCATGTTCGGTTATGCCTGCAACGAAACTCCGGAACTGATGCCGATGCCGATTCAGCTGGCTCACCAGCTGGTGGCTAAATTGTCTGAAGTACGCAAGTCCGGCAAGCTGGACTTCCTCCGCCCGGACTCCAAATCACAGGTTTCCGTTGAATATGTGGACGGCAAGCCGAGCCGCATCGACACAGTCGTCATCTCCACTCAGCATACTCCGGATGTTACCCACCAGAGGATTGAAGAAGAGGTGATTGCGGAAGTCATCAGAAAGGTTATTCCCGCCGAGCTGCTGGATGCTGAAACCCGCTATTTCATCAACCCGACCGGCCGTTTTGTCGTCGGTGGACCGATGGGCGACTGCGGTCTGACCGGCCGCAAGATCATCGTCGATACCTATGGCGGCATGGGGCGCCACGGCGGCGGAGCGTTCTCCGGCAAGGATCCTTCCAAGGTTGACCGTTCGGCCGCCTACATGGGGCGCTACGTGGCAAAAAACCTGGTGGCTGCCGGTCTGTGCGACCGCTGCGAAGTGCAGGTGGCGTACGCCATCGGTATGGCCCAGCCGGTCTCGATCATGGTCAACACTTTCGGCACCGGCAAGTTGCCGGAAGAGCGTTTGTCTGCTCTGGTCCGGGAAACATTCGACATGCGTCCCGCCGCTATTATCGAGCAGCTTGACCTGCTCCGGCCGATCTACCTCAAAACCGCCGCCTATGGGCACTTCGGCCGCGAACTACCGGAATTCTCCTGGGAGAAAACCGATAAAGCCGCGCTGCTGAAGCAGAAAGCCGGCCTGTAAGGGAAAATTCCCCTCAATCCCCCTTTCGTAAAGGGGGAGGCTTAACGTCTCCCCCACAGTGATAAGGGAGGGGCTTTACGTCACTCGCTGTTAACTAGAGAGTGGTTTACAGTCCCCCCCTTTACAAAAGGGGGGTTAGGGGGGATTTCCTTTTAAATACAGTCCCCTATGCCCATACGTTCGATCGAACATAACCCGCTGCTCTTCGGTCGTGACGAACGCCCCGGCATCGTTGCGGTAGAATCGGTCGGCCCCTTCATCCGGCTATTTTTCAGGACCGCCGGTCGCGTACATTTTCACGATGAGCCGTTTCAGCCGTTTATCCTGATCAACGATCCGGCCCTGCTCTCCGGATGCAAGGTCCCCTGCGCTGTGCGGCAGTTGGCCGGGGATGACTATTTCCGCTGCCAGCTGCTGTTTGACTCCTGGAACCACTGCCTTGCCGCCCGGGATTTTCTGGCGGCAAAAACCGGCAAAAGTTACTCCTCCCCCGATGCCCCCTATCTGTTTCTCCCTGATCTTGCCCACCAGTACATGCTTGTCGGCGGCACCACGCTTTTTAAAGGGGTGGAATTCTCCGAGCTGCGCTGTCTGGCGCTGGATATCGAAACTGCGTGTGCCGAAGGGTACAGTTTTTCCAACCCGGAGCGGGCGGAGGACCGGATAATCTCCATCGCCCTCAAGGATTCCCACGGGGAGGAGACCGTGCTGCGGGGCGACCAGCTGGCGGAACCGGAACTGCTCCTGGCGCTGAACTGCGCCATACATCGCTGCGATCCTGATGTCATTACCGGCCACAATATTTTCCGTTTTGATCTCGATTATATCGGCCGCCGGGCCCAGTTGCATGGTATTCGCCTGAACTGGGGACGCAACGGGGCTGCGCCGCACGTCACCCCCCATGCCCGCTGGAACCTGGCGGAGAGGACGGTAGAATACCCGCGCTGGGATATCTACGGGCGGCATGTTATCGATACCTACTTCCTGGTGCAGCTGTATGATCTTGGCGGCCGTAATCTGGAAAGTCACGGGCTCAAGAGTGTGGCACGGCATTTCGGTCTTGCCGCCGAAGATCGCACCTATCTTGACGGTCCGGAGATTGCTGACACATTCCATACTGATCCGGAACGGCTTTATCGCTACAATATTGACGATGCCCGGGAAACACTCGCCCTGTTCCGGCTGCTCGGCTATCCCTGGTTTCTGCAGAGCCGTATTTTCCCGTACTCCTTTCAAAGCTGCGTCATCCGGGGTAACGCCACCCGCATCAATGCGCTTTTCCTGCGCGAGTACCTGCATCGCAGTCACGCGATTCCGTCCCGTTCTCCCTATGTCGCCCCGTTCGAAGGGGGATATACCGAGTCGCCGTTTCAAGGCATAATCGGTCCGATCGTCCATTGTGACGTGGCATCACTCTACCCGTCGTTGATGCTGACTTACCGGCTGGCTCCCGCCCGGGACAGCCTGGGATTGTTTCTGCCGATGCTGGCGGAACTGCGCCGTTTCCGGCTGACCGCCAAACAGCGGGCCCGTGACGCCGTGGAAGATGCGGAACGCCACTATTACGATGCGCTGCAGCAGGTGTTCAAGGTGCTGATCAATTCATTTTACGGCTATCTGGGTGCCGCACGGCATAACTTCTCCGACCCGGCGGTTGCTGCCGAAGTGACCCGTCTCGGCCGGGTCACGATCAAAACCATGATCGGCCTGCTTGTTGCCGAGGGAGGCCAGCCGGTGGAGGTGGATACGGACGGCATTTATTTCCGGCCGCCGGATACCTGCACGGGTGAAGGGGAGGAGCTGGCAACCATCCGGCGCATCTCTGCACAGCTGCCGGATGGGCTGGAGGTTGAGCTGGACGGCCGCTATCGTGCCATGTTCGCCTACAAAGCCAAAAACTATGCCCTGCAGGAGTATTCCGGCAGGATCGTCATCAAGGGGAGCGCCCTTCGGTCGCGTGGTCTGGAACCCTATCTGCGGGACTTCATGCGCGATGGCATCGGTCTGCTGCTGGCCGGCACGGCGGGAACCATGGATCAGCTTTTTGACCGGTACGTTGTCCGGCTCCGTTCCCATGGCCTGGATGTGGCATGGGTGGCCCGGAGCGAGACGCTCAGCGAATCGCCCGACAGTTACCGTGAAAAACTTCGCTCAGGCAAGCGCAACCGTTCAGCCGCGTTCGAGATTGCCCTCGCTTCCGAGAGGGCCTATCGTGCCGGTGACCAGGTCAGCTACTATGTCAGCGGCTCCGGCAGGGATGCGACAGCGTATGAGCAGTGCCGCCCCGTAAGCGCCTTTGATCCGCTGCAGCCGGATATAAACCTGCCGTACTATGTGGAAAAACTGCGTCATGTCCGGAAACGGTTTGCCCCTTTTCTGCCGAAAGAACCGACCCTGTTTGACCTGTGACACTTGCACGGGGGGCCTTCCTTATGGTAAGAGACAGAAAACGACAAAACAGGTACTACTGCATCCGTACTTTTCGGCTGTTCTGTATTGATGCCATCCGCGCACCGTTGGACGTGAAAAAGGAGACCGAATGAAAAAGGTTTTACTGCTGTCAGCGTTATTGGTCGTGTCTGCGGTGAGCGGGCCCGGGAAGGCTGCTGCTGATCAACAGCCGGAGATGATTGTGGAAAAGATGGCCATCAAATTTACCCGGGGCATTACCAATGTTGTCACGAGCGTTATTGAACTGCCGAAACAGACGGTTCTGACCAGTCGTGAAATGGGGGGGGCCGGAATGATCGTCGGGCCGATCAAGGGGGTGGGAATGACCTTGTACCGTGGTGCGATCGGGGTAGTGGAGGCTTTTTTCTGCATGGTGCCGCAACCGGGGTATTATGACCCGATGATGGAGCCGGCCTATGTCTGGCAGGGATGGGAGCCGAGGAGAGATACGTCAAAGGCGGCCGGTGATGAGAAATAACCGGCGGGATACTGCCTGACAATAAAAAAGGCGGGCCGCGTATCGGGCCCGCCTTTTTTATTCTGAAACGGCAATTCAAATAACACGGAGCAACTGAGCAACGGAGAAATCAATATCTTACCTTACATGAAAAACAGCACTCACCGATACGGCATTACGCCAGTCGCTGGCGAAGGTATGCTTCAAACTCGGTACTGAACTCCTTCCGCTTCAGTGCCATATCAACGGTGGCTTTCAAAAAGCCGAGCTTATCGCCGCAATCGTGGCGCAACCCCTCAAACAGACAGCCGTACACCTCTTCCTCTTTCGACAATTTCAAAATGGCATCGGTCAGCTGAATCTCTCCCCCCCGTCCCGGCTCCTGATCCTGCAGGATGCTGAATATACGCGGCGTCAGTATGTAGCGGCCGATGATCGCCATATCAGACGGAGCCTCATCGCGGGCCGGTTTTTCCACCATGTTGGTTATACGGAACGTCCGTTCGTCCAGCTGGTCCGCCGCCACGCACCCGTAGGCGGAGATGTTGTCCATCGGCACTTTTTCCAGCGCCAGCACCGAAGCACTCCGCTGATCGTACACATCCAGCAGCTGCCCGAGACAGGGGCGCTGGCCGTCAGCGGTGTCGACGATATCATCGCCGAGCAAAACGGCGAATGGTTCGTTCCCGACAAAATCTTTGGCGCAGAGGATGGCATGACCCAGTCCCATGGCCTGCCGCTGGCGCACGTAGAAGATGTCCACCATCTCGGCGATTTCGCGTACCCGTGACAGCTCCCGGTCTTTTCCCTTATCGTACAGGTGTGCTTCCAGCTCCACGGAAATGTCAAAGTGGTCCTCAATGTTATGCTTGCCCCGACCGGTAATAAACAGGATCTGTTCGATTCCGGAAGCGACCGCTTCCTCCACCACATACTGCACCAGCGGCTTGTCGATCAGCGGCAGCATTTCCTTGGGGGAGGATTTGGTGGCGGGGAGAAAGCGGGTGCCGAGGCCGGCAACCGGAAAAACAGCTTTTTTTACCTTCATGGGGGGGCTCCGGGGATGTGGCTGGTAAGAATAATAAAACAGAGAGGCACCGAGACACAGAGGAAAACTAAATCAGAAAGCCTTGTATCCTGGTTTTCTCAGTGTCTCCGTGTCTCTGTGTTGAACAATCTGGTTCTACTCCCCCGAACAGGCACAGCCGCCGCAGCCGGCCGGCTTTGGTGCTTCGGTCTTCGGGCAGTAGCCGGTATTGAACCAGCCGTCACCTTTCAGGCTGAAGGCTGCCGACGAGATCATCTTTTCAACGGCAGAGCCGCATTCGGGGCATTGGCTGGCCGGCGGGTCGGAGAACTTCTGGCGCAGTTCAAACTGGTGGTCACAACTTGTGCAACGGTATTCATACATCGGCATGACAGGTTAATCCTCCGGCGGTGATAATTAGGTACGACTGCACTATAATAATCCAATGGCCGGTTTGTCAATGTTACAGCATGCGACGGGCCTTTGGGAGACAGTATTATCTGACGTAGTTTGAGAGAATACTGCCTGTACATTCAAGATGTTGTGTGATATCGTCCCCGCCACTATCCCGGGTCTACGCAGGTTGTCAATCAGTGACTATTCTGTAGTATTCATAAAGGTGCGGAACACTATGAAACATCTGATAATAGCCATACTGCTTGTTGCGTCACCGGCGCTGGGCACGGTCTACCGGTGGAACGACTCCGCCGGCATTGCCCACTACACCAACAGGGAATATGACATCCCGGATCGTTACAAAAGCCGGGCAAAGCCGCTCTACCCGGAAGCCACTGACCCCCGTCCCGGCTCGTCCGCCGGCAGTGGAGAACAGAAGAGTCCTGAATCAGTGCCGCCACCGGCAGCCGCAGTCCGGCAGCCGGCACCGGCAAGGGCAGCCAGACAGCAGACACCGGCAACTGCAGCCAGACAGCAGGCCCCTCCTCCCATCGTGAAGGTACAGCCGATTAATGCGGAGACAAAGGCCGAAAAACGGGCAAGAAGAGAAAGGGAGCGGGCGCAGGATGGTGAGCACGAATAGGACTGTAGTGCCGCCACCAGTGAATTAACCGCAGCAAGAAAAACGTGCTTGAACATTTGTAGGCCGTCTCCACTCACAATTATCGGTGAAATACCGGATCGCACATAATCTGCAATAAAAAACAACCAAAATACGAATCTGGCCCAGTTCCTGCTAACACTCTGCCTTGCAAACCCGAAATTCAGTACGTAAATATGCCGGGTCAGCGCAGCTGTAAAAGCTAATTATCTGATTTATAATACGATATTATGGCTTGTGTGCCGGGGTAAAGTAATGTACGGCATGGCTTGTGATACGCAGGGCAACGGTAAAACAGGTCGTATGACGGAACGCTTGGTCGGCAGTCCGGTGTTTTGACGGTTCTGATCGGCACATATTTTTCTCCAGGAGCATCCAGAAATGAAAAAAACGAAGGGAGGTGAAGGCAGGATCGTCGTTTGTAAGACAGATACATGGTTCAATCTATGTGAAAGGAGGTCATTAATGGGGATGAAAAGATTGGTTCAAGCATTCCTCTGTGGAACAGCACTGTTTGCAGCCGCAACAGCTGGAGCGGCGGAAATCCACGGCAGCAGTTCCACTCAGTACCAATGGTTTACCGATTACCTGACTGGAAACAAGCAGGCTGAGTTTGGCGAATACCTCAACCTGTCAGTCTCAAAAATCGACGACGCCGGCAAATTGACTTTAACCGGTTATGGTCGGTTAACTCAGGACATTTTGAATGGCAAGGGCACGAACGGAAGGCTCTACTACCTGTATGCTGACTACAGTAACCTTTACGACAAAGTCGACATCAGACTTGGTCGCCAGTTCGTCAACTCTGCAGCCGGCACCGCTCTTGTTGACGGCGGTAGAATCGAGCTTAAAAACGTCGGACCGCTCGCCTTCTCAGTTATGGGCGGCCGCAACGTCATCTTCAATCTGGATGGCGAAGCATCAAACGACAAAGATTTCGTCTGGGGCGCGGGTGTCTACCTGAACGGTTTCAAAGGTACCGATGCCGAGTTGAGCTATTTCATGAAACTGGACAGTGCCGGTGTTGCCCGCGATCAGATCGGCGGCACATTCAAACAGTACCTGTTCAATTCCCTGAAAGTGTATTCAAATGCCCGCTTTGACTTAACAAGCGAGGTATTCAGCGAAGTACTGGCCGGTGTCAAGTACTA
>CAIOXL010000174.1 GCA_903862245.1 uncultured Geobacteraceae bacterium
ATGAAGTGGGATGGGGAGTGGCACATCACCTTTGAGGTGTTCCGTGACCTGGGTATCGCCTTCGGGGCGGTCATGGTATTAATATATATTCTGGTGGTGGCCTGGTTCCGGGACTTCACCACGCCGCTGGTCATCATGGCGCCCATACCATTGACGCTGATCGGGATTTTACCGGGTCATGCCCTGTTTGGCGCTTTTTTTACCGCCACATCCATGATAGGCTTTATCGCCCTTGCCGGAATTATCGTACGAAATTCCATAATCCTTATCGATTTCGCTGAGATGAAGCGCTGCGAAGGGATGGCTCTGGATGAAGCGATCATCGAAGCGGGCGCGGTCCGTTTCCGCCCGATGCTGCTCACCGGGGCGGCGGTTGTTGTGGGAAGTTTCGTCATCGTTTTTGATCCGATCTTTCAGGGGCTTGCACTGGCAATGATGTTCGGTGAGATCGCTTCCACAACGCTCTCGCGAGTCACAATCCCGATTCTGTATTATCTGGTGCAGAACTGGAAAGAAAAACACCCCCATTCAAAAAGTAACGAGGCGGCATAATGTTCTGGAGTAAAAACCAAAAAAAATCGGATGAAACCCGCGAAGTAAGCGTACAGTGTCAGGCTGAAGCCGAGCAGTTGTACCGTTCGGGGAAATATCATTGCGCAGAAGCGGTACTGGAAGTTGCCCGGAGGCATTTTGCCGCACAGCTGCCGGAATCTATAGTCGGTACCGTCTCCGGCTTCGGCGGCGGTTCAAGTTCAGGGTGCATCTGCGGGGCGGTTTCCGGCGGGACGGTGGCACTTGGCTTGATTCTGGCCGACAAGAAGGAAACGACCCATCTGACCAAGGAACTGCACACCTGGTTCAAGGAAAAGTACGGGGTCACCTGCTGCAAGACCATCCGCCAGACCCATAAGGGGGCCTGCCCGGTACTGACCGGCGAAGTCGCCGGGAAAATTGCGGAGATGCTGGGGCGGTAATTTTTTTGAATTCCCCCGGTGGTAACGGGGTGTTCTTACATGTACATAAAAGGAGAAACACAATGAAAGAAGAATTCTACATAGAACGAGTTGTCCGCATTATCGCCGGAAGCTTTATCATCATTTCCCTGATTCTGGCGCATTTCCACTCGCTCAACTGGCTCTGGTTCACCGGTTTTGTCGGGCTTAACCTGCTGCAGTCCGGCTTTACCCAGTTCTGCCCGCTCTTTAACATCCTCGGGAAGATGGGCGTACCGCGCTTTCCCAAGAGCGGCTGCTGCAAATGACCTTTCGGATCACCATCCTGTGCGAGAATTCGGTCGGGCCGATCTCCGGAACGCTGGGAGAACATGGCTTTTCCGCACTGATCGAGCCGTCGGAGGGAGCGCCGCTCCTGTTTGACACCGGGCAGGGGCTGACCCTGCTGCATAACGCACGGCGCATGAACAAGGACCTGTCCCGCGTCGGCAGGGTGGTGATTTCACATGGTCATTATGACCACTCGGGCGGCCTGAGGCCGTTGCTTGAAGAATGCGGGCCGAAGCCGGTCTACGCACATCCCCAGATTTTCAAGCCCCGGTTCCGGATTAAGGATTCCGGGGAGCCTTTCCCCATCGGCGTTCCTGACAGCTGTGAGCTGCTGACAGCTGCAGGAGCGCTCTTCGACCTGTCTAAAGATTTCCGTGAAATAGCCCCCGGCATGTATCTTACCGGTGAGGTCCCGCACGTGACGGAATTTGAAACCGGTGACAGTGGTCTCTATTTCGACAGAGAAGGACACGATCCTGACATTACTCCGGATGACCAGTCTCTGGTGCTGGAAACGGAGAAGGGGCTTGTTCTTGTGCTCGGCTGCTGCCATGCCGGAGTCGTTAACACGCTGGAACATGTGGCGTATATGACCGGCAGACGGGATATTTACGCTCTTGTCGGTGGCACGCATCTCAATTTCTGTAACCAGGTGCAGATCAGCATGACAGTAACTGCGCTGCGCAAACTGGGCGTACAGAAACTGGCCGCCAGCCACTGCACCGGGTTTGCCGCTTCCGCGCGGTTGTCCCACGAGATGCCGAAAGAATTTCAGGCGGCCATGGTGGGGTATACACTGGAAGTATAATGAATACGATGCCGGCTGCCGGTTTTCTGGTAAGTGGTGGTAGCGGAACCTTTGTAAATCGAGAAAAGGCTGAATAACACGGAGCAACGGAGCAACGGAGAGGAATCAAAGAAGAATCTTCTTGAAACTGCTTCTTGATGTTCACCGTATTGGTTATTGCTGCTCCTCATGTAAAAAACGATTTCTCCGTTGCTCCGTGTTATTCGAATTGTCGTTTTCAGGATATACATTCTGACGATATTTTTACCGGTAACGCACCAATTTTCCCTCCACCGCAGAAAAAATAACAGTACCTACCTATTTGTTAACACCCTGCCTTCTCAAAATAATCCCCAGAAAAGCACCGAAAATTGTCGCATAACCAGTGCGGAAATTGCTGAAATCAGTTGCCATTTTCCAATATTTGCCCCCTCAATCAACCATCAAACAAGTCTAAAATAGTCGTTTTATTATTTTATAGCAGTTGTAATATATTCAAAACACTGAATATTTTCATAGACAAACTGAATTCGTATGCGGTATACAATATATAGTATCCGTTGCATGAAGTTTTTTATTCATCGGTTTGTGTTGTGGAAATACAGGCAAGGAGGTGATGGCGGAAGTTGATTCCGGATCGGTTCGATTTGTTTGGCAGGTTTTCACAAGCAGTATAAATTTTTGACCATGGAGGTAGTATGAAACTGGAACTGGCAAAAAAGCTACTCTGTATCGCTGCAATCGGAATGTTGTTCCCGGTTGCTGCACAGGCGGCGGATCTGGATCTTCAGCAGAAGATCGACAAGCTGAGCAAAGAGGTAGCCGATCTGAAGGGGTCGGTCAAGAAGGTCGAGGATAAATCACTCGGCAGATGGCTGACAATCGGCGGCGATTATCGCTTCCGGGTTGATAGTCTGCATGGTGAAACGGTGTCGTACATCGATCCTAATGTTATGTTCACAAACGTCGGTCAGATGCTGCAAACAGCTGCATTCACCAATCCAACCGCTCCAAGTGCCTTTATGCCTGGTTTCACCGCAGGTCAGGCACTGACCGGGTTCATGTCTTTCGGCAACACAATGAAAGCTACAAACTCATATGCCGGGGCGATGTCATTTTTGAATCCTGCCAACCCATTTGTTGCCGGCTTGCCATCACTTGCTCCTCTGGGCGCTGTTGCTGCGTATAAGCCCAAAAACGAAACCATCTACACCAACAGGTTCGGTCTTGATCTTCACGCCAAGGCTACCCAGGACGTTACTGTCAACGTGAAACTCAACATGTACAAATCCTTTGGCTCCCAGAGCGATACCGCAACGACCGGCAACTATTTTGCCGATCGCGTCGGCGTATTTGATGGCACTCTTGGTCATGTTCCATCTGATGGCCTCCTCAATGTTGACCGTGCCTATGCCACCTGGAGCAACATCGGTGATCAGCCGGTATGGTTCTCGGTTGGACGTCGTCCCGCAACAAACGGTGCCCCCTCCAATCTGAAAGCAAACACCGAGCGCCCCGGCAACGGCGGCACTCCTGCCCTGCTTGTTGATTATGCCTTTGACGGCATGACACTCGGCTATGCCCCTGACATCGATATGCTGCCCGGCTTCTACGCCAAGGTCTGCTACGGTCGTGGGTTCGACAGCGGCTTCAAGGTTTCCACCAACAGCATCAAAGACACCGATATGTTCGGGGTTGCCGTGATTCCTGTTGATACCGACCCGTTGCGTGTCTGGCTGCAGTGGAACCGTGGTTTCAATATTTTCGATTTCCCCGTTATGAATGACACTGTGTTCGGAAATACCGCTCCATCCACAAATCTTGGTGATATCGACTGGTTCGGTGCCGGTGCCATGAGCACACTCAAGAATGTCGGTCCGGGTAACCTGAATTTCTTTGCAGACTTTGGTTTGAGTGTTACTCATCCTAACGATAACGTGTCAGGTCAGGCCGGCTTCCAGGGACTTATGACCGGCGCTTTCTTTTCGCCTGAGGCACCTACCAGCAAAACCGGTTGGGCTGCATTTGCAGGTATTCGCTACGACCTGCCGTCCAAAACCAAGATCGGTTTTGAATTCAACCATGGTTCAAAAGACTGGATCACCTTTGCTCCCGCTGCAGACGATATGTGGACCAGCAAAGTCGGCGTCCGCGGCAATGTGTTTGAACCGTACATTATTCAGGAACTTAACCTGAAGCCGATTTCCTCCTATGTCAGCAAGGCGTTCTTCAGACTCGGTTATCAGTATTACGACTTTGAGTACACCGGCAGCAATAACTGGGTCGGCGCTCCGGTAAAGATCTCTGACGTCACCCCGGGAACCATGCTGATGATGGCTCCGGTGAAAACAGCTCACGATGTGTATGCAACGTTCGAAGTAAAGTTCTAGGTACCACACGGTCGGGGGATTCGCTGAATCCCCCGACCTGTTTTTGCCGGCTGACTGACAGTCAGACACATTTCACACAACAGAAGAGAAGGGACACTACAATGAAAAAAATACTTTCGATCGTCATGGTTTTAGCACTCGCCGCTTTTGCGTCGTTTGCGGCTGTTACCACAGCCAGTGCGGAAGAGCTTAAAATGACCGGTACAATTTCTAAAATTGAACTTGCGGCAGACGGCAAGTCAGCAACAGTTGTTCTTAAAGACACCAAGACAGAAGCATCAGTTACCGTTATTGTTTCAGATGAACTGACCCTGGACAAGTTCAAGGACAAGCGCATCGTTGAAGGTGATGAAATCCGCACGAAATACGATTCAGAAGGCGGCAAAAACAGCAGCAAGATGTTCAAAAAAACCGCCGGCTGCTAGGTTCAGCAACAGGCCGAAGGGGAGTCATCCATGATCAAGCGTACTGGTATGTTCACAACATTAGTCAGTGCAGTAGCCGTTGCAGCAGCATTTGCAGCCGATCCGGCCCCGACGGCAAAATCGACGATGGGTAAAGTCTGCACTAACTGTCATAAGGCCGAGGCGGGCGCGTTGCGCGGATATTTCGACAACGTGGCCTTCAAGGCTAAAACAATCCAACTGAAAATCGACGACTCGGTAGAGCTGATCAAGTTTGACGAGGACGATGTCAAGGTCGTAAACGGTGAAGGCAAGTCCGGCGACGGAGAGCTGCTCCGGAGTACCAAAAAGGGGCACGAACTCAAGATTGAATACGTTGAAAAAAACGGTGTCAAAACCGCGCTAAAAATCACCGAAAAACCTCCCATAAAAATCACTGCAGATCTGTTAATGACAACCGCCGAGGTTGAGAAGCTGGTTGCCATGGGGCCGGAGAAAGGGAAGTACTTCCTGTTTGATTCGCGTCCGTTGCCGCGCTTTCAGGAGGGAGCTATCCCTACGGCGGTAAATCTACCGTTCCCCGCTTTTGACAAAGTAGCAGAGTCGCTGCTCCCTAAAGACAAAAATGCTCTGGTGATTTTCTATTGTGCCGGACCTACCTGTAGCATGAGCCCCGGATCCGCTACCAAAGCAAAAAAACTGGGCTACACCAATCTCAAGGTCTACAAGGACGGCATGCCGGCCTGGCTGGACAAACACTACGGCATTCTTTCCACCAAATTCCTCAAAGAAGCCTGGCTTGATAAGGATATTCCGCACGTGCTGCTTGACGTTCGTACAGCTAAGGATGCAGCTAAAGGCTTCATCAAAGGTGCTGTGGCGTTTCCTGCCAAGCAGTCTGCCAAGCTGATCAAGTCGTTGGACGTCAAGAAAAACTCCCCGGTAATGGTCTATGACAAAACGGGGGGGAAAGACGCGACAGCAGTTGCATCCGCCCTGGTCAAGGCCGGTTTTACGAAAGTGGTGGTGCTTACCGGCGGTTTCGATGCCTGGCAGAGTGCAAACTATGAAGTCGCCTCTGGCAAGCTTGCCGCCAAGGCGGTCTACACCGCCAAGCCGCGTCCGGGTGAAATCAATCTGGCTGAGTTCAAAAAATACATTGCAGAAACGCCAGCCAACGTCATGATTATCGATGTTCGCAATCCTGACGAAGTGAAGGGCGGCATGCTGAGAAATGCCACGCTTATCCCGGCTGAAGAAATCAAGGATCATCAGGCAAAAATACCGAAGGACAAGCTGGTGATCGTCCACTGCTCCACCGGTGTCCGGGCTGAAATGGCCTACCATGCCCTGAAGGAAATCGGCTATACCAATGTGAAATTTGTAAATGCCAAGATGGAATTTGATAAGAGCGGTAATTGCACAATAACGAACGACTAACGTAATTGCCGGTGCACTATCGGCCATTTGGCCGGTAGTGCACACCGTTGTTGCGGCCAGAATTGCCCTCCTTTTTATTTAACTGTAAACATCTATAAATTCATATAACTGGATCAAACATCGCCTGTGATTATCTCACACCGTTTGCTGGTTATAACTACGTCTAAAACCGAGAGGAATTACACATGTGGGGAAAAAATGTCGTGATCGTGTTGGGATGCATCTTACTGGCAGCTACAGTTTATGCCAAAGAACATCCGGGAAAAGAACAGATACTCAAGGATGGCTACCAGGGGCCGAAGACCTGTGAAGAATGCCACCCCGGCAAAGCCAAGGAATTTCTCGGCACCGTTCACTGGAAACATGCCTCGAAGGTGGATCACGTTGACAATTTGGACCCCAATGAAGAGCATGGCATGAAGAACCGCATCTACACAATGTGTAATGGGAACGATATCGTCAACAACCTGAAGGAAGTTCCGCCGAATGCCCTCGGCAAAACCAAGTTCACCGGCTGCAATACCTGTCATCCGGGCGACCATGCCAGTGATGTCGGCAGCACCGGTCCCGCAGCTGAGCAGGCGATCGACTGCCTGATATGCCATTCTCTGAAGTATGATTTCAGTAAAAGAAAAGCTGTTAAGGACAGCAGTGGCAAGGTCGTCATGACCCAGGACCGCAGCACCGAGGCGGCGGCTAACATCGGTCGACCGTCGGTCAAGAACTGCATGGCCTGTCACGAGGCTGCCGGCGGCGGAGCCATGATCAAACGCGGCTTTTCCATGGCCAAGGATGCCGAGGTTCACATTACCAAGGGCATTATCTGTGTTGACTGCCATCAGGTGAAAAACCACAAGTTCCCCACCGGTCGCGATCCCAACAACTGGGCACACGACGGCATCTACATGACCTGCGTCGGTGAATGTCACACCATCAAGCCGCATAGCGACCCTGACTACAACCGGCACACCGATAAAATCGCCTGCCAGACCTGCCATATTCCGAAAACCGGCGGTGCATTTTCCAAGGACTTTACCAAATGGGAAAAACAGTCAAACGGATTTTTTGAGCCATCCACCTTGAAGCGGGAAGTCAATGAAACCGCACCTGTGTACGCCTGGTACAACCTGACCGTCAGCAATACACCGCAGTTCATTGGGCCGAAAGGGAGCAGAACCGACGGCAAAAGTAAAATCTACCCGTTCAAGATTTTTCAGGGGAAAGCCTATTACAACAAAAAGGACGGCAAGTTGATGTCCATGGACTTTGCTCCGCCGATCGCAAACGGTGATTCGCTTGCCGGCGTGGCATCGGCAGCTAAAATCCTCGGCATCAAGGATTATGAGCCGGTCCCGGGATGGCAGACGATCTACTTCGGCAGCAACCATCAGGTAACACCAAAAAGTAAGGCATTACGCTGTGCCAACTGCCACGCGGTCAACGGTGTACTTAATCTGAAAGAACTGGGCTACAACCCCAGGGAAATTGAAAAACTGACCACTCCGGAAATTTACTTTGAAAAACTTCTCAAGCAGCAGCAGGAAAACGAATAGAGTTTCTGCCGGGCAGAGTACCCGTCGTACGATATGGGGCGTGATAGCTTCACGCCCCATATTTTGTGAGGTCAAATCCTATGCGCAAAGCGCATACAGTCATGCACATAATTCATTTTCCTAATGGCAGATGACGGCCTAGTATCTACAAAGCGTCGGCACACCAGTGCAAACGAACTTTACGTTGCCGCGAGCATGCTAAACCCTTGATCAGTTTCATTCGACAACTGTGTTCATCCAGGAGGTACATTGTGGCAACAAAATTTTCACGCAGAACCTTTCTAAAAGCGACCGGTGCTGTTACTGCCGGCGTTGCAGCCGCTTCAGCCATGCCGGAGAAATTTCTTTCCTGGGCCGAAGAGGCCGGTCAAAAGGAAATGAAGCAGATTCCCACCTTTTGTGAGCTCTGTTTCTGGAACTGTGGCTTGATTGCCAAGGTGGAAAACAAGAAGGTGGTCAAGATTGACGGTAACCCGCTCAGTCTGCGTGGGCGCGGAAGATTGTGCGGCAGGGGCAATGCAGCCCTTGGGGCGTTGTATGACACTGACCGCCTCAAGTTTCCGTTGATCAACACCGGCAAACGGGGCGAGCCTGTCTGGAAACGTGCCACATGGGACGAAGCGTTTAGCCTGATTGCCCAGAAAATGAATATTATCAAGGAAAAATACGGGGCGGGCGCGCTGGCATTTATTTATCACGGTACCGGTGCATCGTTCTGGAAGCATCTGCTGCATGCCTATGGTGTCACGACCTTTGCGGCGCCATCGTTCGCCCAGTGCCGTGGACCGCGTGATATCGGCTTTGTCCTGACCTATGGAGCGGACGTCGGTTCGCCTGAATATTATGACTTCAGTAAAAGCAAGTACATCGTCCTGTTTGGTTCTCACCTGGGAGAAAATGCCCATAACAGCCAGGTTCAGGACATCGTAAAAGGTTTTTCAAGCGGCGCAAAAATGACGGTGGTTGATCCGCGCCTTTCCAACATCGCTTCCAAGGCTGACCACTGGCTGCCGATCAAACCGGCTACCGACCTGGCGCTGCTGCTGGCCTGGATCCGTATTATCATCGAGGAGGGGCTGTACGACAAAGAGTATATTGCAAAATATGCCACCGGTTTTGACGAACTGCGTGCTGCCGTGCAGCAGTACACCCCCACATGGGCCGAGGTTGAAACCACAATCGCCAGTGATGTCATCGTTGAGATTGCCCATGAAATGGCCCAGTGCGCCCCGAATGTCTGCGTCGGTGCCGGTCGCTATACCACCTGGTATGGTGATGATACCCAGCGCAGCCGGGCGATTGCAATTTTGAACGCGCTTCTTGGTTCCTGGGGGCGCGAGGGGGGATATTTCTTCCCCACAGGGGCGAAAGTACCTGAATATCCCGGGCTGCCGGCATATCCGCACCCGGCGGCAGAACTGCCCAAGCTTGATGAAGCGTACCCGTTCGCCCTGCTGCAGACAACCACCTCCATCAAGCAGACGACCATCAGCGAAAAGCCGTATCCGATCAAGGGATGGTTCGTATACGGTTCCAACCTGATGAAAACCATGCCGGACAAGCAGGAAACCATCAAGGCACTCAAGAACCTTGATCTGGTGGTTGCCATTGATACCATGCCGGTGGATTTCATCAACTACGCCGATGTTGTCTTGCCGGAATGCACCTACATGGAGCGCTACGATGAATTTGCCGTCGGCAAATTCAAGGGGATGTCGGAAATATCCATTCGTCAGCCGGCCATCGAGCCTCTGTTCGAATCAAAACCGTCCTGGTGGATGGCAAAGGAGCTGGGTACCAAACTGGGTTTGTCTGACTTCTTTCCCTGGAAAGATGGCGAAGAGTACCTGGCGAAACGCTGCGAAGCGGGCGGAATCGATTTTGCCGAGTTAAAGCGTGATGGTGTGATTGTGAAAAAGGGGGGTAATCCGTATATCACCGCTGATGCTCAGCCGGAGTTCGCTACCCCTTCCGGTAAAATTGAACTGTACTCCAAACAGCTGGCTGAAAAAGGACTCGATCCGGTGCCGCAGTATACCAGGCATCCGGTCGCTCCGGCCGGCTATTTCAGGCTGCTGTTCGGCCGTGCGCCGCTGCATACCTTCTCCCGCACCACCAATAACTTCATGCTGACCGATCTGCAGAAGGAAAACTTCCTTTGGGTCAATGCCAAAGAAGGGAAAAAAATGGGGTTGAAAGACGGGGAATACGTCATGCTGCTCAATCAGGACGGCGTTACCGCGAACGGGCGGATTAAGGTCAAGCTGACCCAGCGACTGCGAAATGACGCGGTGTATATGAACCACGGCTTTGGCGTCCATTCCACCGGGATGAGCCGTGCCAATGGTCAGGGGATTGCCGATGATGACCTGATTACCCACCACGCCATCGACCCGATTATGGGCGGCACTGCCATGCGCGGTAACTTTGTCAAGATTGTGAAGGGGGCCTGATATGCAGATCTATGGAGTTTTTGTTCCGGAAAAAGAGCGGCTGCTCAGTTATTTCAGCCTGTTCAAACAGGGTAAGGGGGGGGGTATTGTTTATCTTTCCCTTATCGGCCTGATTCTGGGCGGTGCAGGCTTCGCCAGCATCTTTATCCTTGGCCATGGCCATACCATCAATACATCAAGTCTTGTCCCCTGGGGCTTGCAGATATCAACCTATGTGTATTTCGCTCTGGTGAGCGGCGGCTGCATTTTCACCAATTTCATCGGCAACATGTTTTTCCCTGAAAAATACAAGCCGCTGGCGTCACGGGTCATCTTCATGGGACTGATTACCGCCATTGCCGGATTTGCCTCCCTGGCCTCCGAACTTGGCCATGTGGAGCGGATGTACCTGTTCATGGTATCGCCAAACCCGACTTCGCCGATGTTCTGGATGTCCGTCTGGTACACTGCAGACATCAGCATTTTGCTGGTGGAGTATGTCAATATACAGCGTCATGTACACTCCAAGGCGATGCTGTACGCTTCCTTCATCATCCCGATTATCACCTATTGTTCATTGGGCAGTCTCTTCGGTGCCGTCGGCACCATGCCCTATTACTACAGTTCTCTGCTGCCAATCTACTTCCTGTTCAGCGGTTTTCTGAGTGGTAATGCCCTCTGTGCGATAATCGCCGCCTTTTACTCCAAAACAACGGGGAGCATGAGGATGGTGAAACCGTTTATCCGGCTGCAGAAAATTGGGCTGGCATCGGTATTCGTCCTGACCTTTTGCCGCATCATAATCGGCCTGGCGAGCAACCTGAGTGGCTATGAGGTGTTTCGTGAAACCTTCTTCCAGAATGTCATCTTCGGCATACTGTGCGCACTGGTGATCCCGTTCACAATTCTTATGTACCGGCGCACGGTCGGCGCTTTGATACTGTCCAGCATGCTGGTTCTGTTCACCCAGTTCATGGCTCGTCTGGACCTGGTGGTCGAGGGTTTCAGGGTACCGGTATTCCGCGCCTATGACATGCCGGAAAGGATCAGTTATTTCCCCTCAATATTCGAAATGCTGGTCGTCCTTGCGTCAGTGTCGCTCGTTGCCCTGGTGTACGTGGTCTGCGAAAAAACCGGGCTATTTGAAATAGCTGGAAAGGAGACGCATTAGCATGAGCTCGATTGAAGATAAGGATATCCTTGAAGTCATGCAGGAGGATCTGCTGCGCGCTCTGAAAAAACCGCGGGCAGAGCGCCGTTGGGCCATGGCAATCGACCTGAAGAAATGTATCGGGTGCCACGCCTGCACCACCGGCTGCATGTCCGAGAACCTGACCCCGCCTGAAATTCATTACCGTCCGGTCAAGGAAGAGGAAATCGGCACATACCCCAACACCGGCATGCGCTTTCTGCCGCGCCCCTGCATGCAGTGTGATGCGCCAAGCTGTACCCAGGTCTGTCCGGTAACAGCGACGTACAAGCGTGATGACGGGCTCGTGGTCATCGACTATGAAAAGTGCATCGGCTGCCGCTACTGTCTGGTTGCCTGCCCCTACGGCGCCCGCTCGGCGGATGTCGGTCGTTACTACACCGGTGATTTCCACAGCAAAACCTACGAGGTGGAAAACTCGGGGGAATACGGCAAAACATCGAAGCGCACCAGTCACTGGCGCTCTCCCATCGGCAATGCCCGTAAGTGTCATTTCTGTATCCACCGCGTTGAAAAGGGAGAACTGACCCGCTGCACAACCACCTGCCTGGCAAGCGCCACTTATTTCGGGGATATTAATGACCCCCAGGCACTGATTACCAAGGTGATATCAAAGCCGAACGTAATAAAATACAAGGAAGAGCTTGGCACCAAACCGATGGTGTATTACATAATCTGAATTCTGTGATATTGTACTGCAGTATCTGGCTCCAGCGTTTCAGCCGGTTCGCCGGTAATTATACCAAGGGAGAATGACCATGAAAAAAATCGTAGCGATGATCGTAGCAGCAATGATGGCCCTGAGTTTCTCGATGGTTGCAGTGGCAGCTGAAGAAAAAGCCGCTGAAAAACCGGCTGCAGAAAAAGTCGAGAAAAAAGAAGTGAAGAAAGAAGTGAAGAAGGACGCCAAGAAAGAGAAGAAAGCCGTCAAAAAGGACGAGAAGAAAAAAGATGACGCCAAGCCTGCCGCCAAGGGTAAAAAAGAAGTTTCCGGCTGCTAGTACTCTGTAACTCGTTTTTTTCGAGGATAACCCCTCTAAATCTCCCCTTGCCTAAGGGGAGACTTCAAGGCTTCCCCTCTTAGGTAAGGGGGGACTGAGGGGGGGGTAGATTTGTCTGTTCCAAAGCACTAAAGTACGCGATGTATCAGCAAACAAAAAGGGAGGCATGATCGTATATCATGCCTCCCTTTTCGTTGTAACCAGCCGGGTCAAAGCATGCTGACTATGGTGCGCATGCACGGCTGATGTCGTCAATATGACAGGATATCGGATTGGCCGGTACCGGGGTGTTTTTGAAAATGGCACGAATCTCTTCAACAAAATTGCCCAGCGACGGCGGCAGCGTGGCGGCGGTGTTGACCATGAGTGTCCTCTTGTAGGCGTGCTCAAAGCCGAGAACATGATGGGTGCGCAGGGTGCCCGCATCCACATATTTCTGTACCACGGAACGAGAGATAAACGCGAGGCCGCTCCCTTCAAGCACCGAGCTGATGATCATGTGAAGGTCGTCGTAAAAAATTACCCTGTTAAATTCAGAAAAATCTCTCTCCAGCCGTTTCATATTGTAAAGCAACAGTTTACTGGAACAGCACCCTTCCTTCCTGGTGTAAAGATCGAAGCCGGTCAGCATCTCAATGGGCATCACCTTTTCCGTTAGGCCAAGCTGTGGTGAACTGACAAACACCACTTCATCGCCTGGAAGCTCGAAGGTTTCAAACTCGTCCAGCTCGTAATCCTCGTTATGTTCAATAACCCCAACCTGATACAACCCTTTTCTCATACCGTCCACAACCTTGTCCGGCATTTCAAAAAAGAATTTCAATTCCGCCATATCCGGCTTGAGCAGCATGAAGCACTTCATAATCTCCGGCAGGTAAGTGACGCCAAAGGAAGGTGTGCAGCAGAAAATTATCCCCGGTCTGGGTGACAGAACGCGCAGGTCGTTCAACAGGTCGCTTTCAAGCTGCAGCATTTTTACCGCTTTATCGATCACAATCTGCCCGGCGTCGGTTGCCGTCAGCACCGGACCGCTCCGGTCTATAAGCGAATATCCGTACTGTTCTTCCAGGAATTTGATTCTTCGGGATACGGCGGACTGGGTGATGAAAAGATTATCGGCTGCCTTGGAGAAGCTGCCGGTAGTAATTGATTCTACAAGTGTCTGTAAATATTCAATTTTCATAACATTCCTCGTGAGATTCCTGTCTTTTGCGCAAAGCGCATAGGCTCATGCGTATATTTCGTTTTCATAATAACAGATGATATGATTAAGATGTATACAATATGCAATGCCGGTACGTTTTTTTTTGTACAAAAGCGTGCCACAAAAGGGTTTACCGGTGGTGCATACCGGGAAGTTTTTACCCCCGGCACTTCTGTAAATAAAGGAATCATATCCCCATGAGTCTGTTCAAAGTTATCCTCCCGGCTCTTATCATCATTTCACACAGTGCAATCAGTTATGCCGACTCCATAATCATCAGCTTTACCGATGGTACGACTCAAACGGTACCACTCTCCGGATCGATCACCACAATAGCAACAGTGCAATATCAGGCGTCCGGCACAAGCACCCCGGCAGCTTCGGATGCACGTCCTGTGGCGACGCCACCACTGCCTGAATCAAACAAGGCGGTGCAGCAGTCACCGCCGGCAAAATCGACGGTGAAGTTCAAGTGGGCGGATCCGGTTATCGGTCAATAGCAGCACGTCTTTACCGCCTTTCTTGAAAAAGAGGGGTGTTTTACTGCTTGTGCGGCACACACTAATCCAGGGGAGGTGAGCGGAATCGGAGCGGTTGTACACAGACGTACTACGGTAACGGATGTATTCTCACACTTTTTTATGGGGAGGAATTATGTCGGAGAAGATTATGAAAAAGAGCAGAGTGCTAATTGCACTGCTGCTTGGGACAGTGATGATTGCCGCACTTACCATGTGGGGTTGTGGTGGCAGTGGTGGAACCAGCGGTTATGTTGATCCAAGTGCAACGACGACAAAATCAGCGGCAATTATTGATGCGGCAACCCTCAAGGGTTGGATCGATGAAGGGAAGTTGAATGCACCTTTTGGCAGTCGGGACCGGGTGGTTGTTGTCTCATATTCCACCCTTGCTGACTGGACTGCAACTGCCAAGGGACATATTCCTGGTGCGGTTCGATTAGATAAAGACAAAACAGAGGTGGCAAAAGACCGTATAGAGGGTCTTGCTCTTGCTACTACAATGATGCCTGACGGACCTATGATGGATGGTATTATTCAAAGGTTGGGGATCGATGCAAATACAACAATCGTTTTTACAATTCCCAAAGCTGCGGGATCAGATATCAATAATCAAGCGGTTGCTTTTTGGAACTTCAGGTATTGGGGCTTTTCCCGTGATCGCCTGAAGATCCTTAACGGTGGCGATGACGCGTGGGATTTTGCCGGGCTGGCACTGGCGACCGATGCGGTTGAAAAATATACTGCATCAACATACAGCGTAAGCAAAAATGCCGCGCTGAAGGATGTCGTCCGCTTTTCCATCGGTGAAATGATCGCCACAGTAGATGCCTTGATTGCAACGCCGGTTCTGAAGGCTGACGTGCAAATGATTGACGTCCGTGGTACTACTATTTCTCCCTACCTTACCAATGCGTTGCGCGCTACGAATAATGTGACGTACCTGAATGAACATCTTAATGGTGAAGCTACCAGAAACTTTGTGTATCCGACTAAAGATGTTGCCTTAAGCAGGCTTGCCTCTATTGCCGTAAAAGATGGTACTACCGATGTCTTTGCCTCACCAACAAAGAGAACGGTTGTGATGTGTGGCTCTTCAACCAACGCAGCTCCAACTTTCGTCCTTTTTGATGCGGTCCTGAATGTCGCGGAAGGCTACATTGGTATGTATGACGGTTCGTCTGGTCAGTGGAATAACTACAATACTGATCGATTAGCATTAGCATTCCCGAGCGCATCTACTACGGCGGTAACTCAGAGAAATGCATGGTCTTTCAATGTATATACGAGCCCAACAAACCCCAAAGCCATAACTAGTAATCGAGCACAAGGCGCGTTTGCTTCTACTACAAAAACAGCTGTTTCTATCTGGGCAGTATTCTTCCCAATTCTGGCCCCATCTCACGTGGACATGAATCAGATTGAAAATATCGACAAGGCCTACATGGCACCAGTAACTACACCCACTGGCGGTACATCCGGCGGCGGCACACCCGGCGGCTGCTGATACGCACCACTGTTGAAATACCCGAAAAAGGGCTGACCTATTCGAAAGGAGTTTACCGATGAAAAAAAATATATTTGGCGTTGCGCTGGCAGGTGCCGTACTTTTAGCCGGCACAGCCTTTGCCGGGCCGCAGATGACATTCGGTCCGAATAACGAGGGGACGCTGCAGCTGGATTACAAGGGGCAGTTTCAGGGGATGCTCCGTGATACCGGCAGCGGACCCACAAAAGACAGCAGTACAGCCGACTTGAATTTCCGCCGTAACCGTCTTGCCTTGATGGGGTCGTACGGTGAGATTGTAAGTATGTATGTGCAAACCGAATTTCTGGAAAAACAGAATATTACACCGCTTACGGTGACCGATGGCGATGCATCCACCGACTTTTCCATTCTGGATGCCCAGATGCGCTTTGAATTCGATAAAACGTTCAATGTGTATGTCGGCAAGTTAAAGTACAACCTGAGCCGTGAAAACCTTGAGGCGTGTGAAGCTCCTCTTACCCTTGACCGTTCGCTGTTTGTCCGCGCGCCGTTTGTCACCACCCGGGATAAAGGTGTCGCCGTCTGGGGCAACCTGTTCAATGACGTTTTCCAGTATCGCCTGGATGCCATGAATGGCCGCAGTGCCACAGGTACTGATACTCCCGAGTCAAATTTCCGATACAGCGGCCGTGCTCACATCTCACTGCTTGATCCTGAAAACAGCTATGGCTACAAAGGCACCTACCTCGGCAAGAAAAAAGTGCTGACGGTCGGCGGCGCCTATCAGTGGGAGAATAAGGTTGCCTATTCCGATACCGCCAATAAAACCGGCGCAGTTGATTACAAAGGGTGGACGACAGACCTCTTCTTTGAATACCCGGTTGCCGATTTCGGCACGATTACCTTCTCGGGCGCATATGAAAATATCGACCTGGGCGGCGCCTATAAAGGTGCAAGTCCGGATTCCGGCACAATGGGGCTGAACGGGGAGAAGAATGGCTGGTATGTGAAGGGTGCGTACATGCTCCCCTCTCTGCCGCTGCAGATCTTCGGCCGTTATGAGAAGTGGAAATTCGCGGCTCTCAACCTGAACAACTCCGGCGTTGCTGCTGATACCATCTATGACCAGCGCATTGATTGGTACGGAGTTGGTGCAAATTACTATTTCAGTGGCCAGAACATGAAGCTGACCGTGGAACTTTCAAAAACCGAATTCGACAAGAAAAATGCAACAACGAAAAACTTCGGCACATTTATTACCCAGCTGCAGATGATTTTCTAAGCTGTCAATGTGAACGAATGTGTACCATGACCTGGCAGGTGTCCGCATCTGCCAGGTCTCTTTTTTGTTCAGGATACAGGCGGTCACGTGCTATAGTTTCCCACTTTTAAGCGGTAAAGGTCTCCATCAGACATGCCCATCTGTGTCGCCGGTTACGGCAGGACAACTGTCATATTTCTCTATTTTTGCTTCCTTTCAACGCTCCTTTCCGGATGCGGGGAGGGGGGCAAGCCCTCCTCCTGCATCCGCTGCCACAAAGGTATCGAGCATGCTTCCAAAAGCCACGGCGACTGTGTTTCCTGCCACGGTGGCAAGCCGCTGGAAAAGGGAAAAGAAAAGGCGCATCAGGGGATCTACGGCATATCCAATCCTGAATTTATCGGGCGCTGGGAGAACGGCTGCGCCCCCTGCCACCGCTATCAGTTTGAACGGATGAAAAGCAACCTCATGTACACCGCAGCCGGAATGATCCGCAATACCCAGCTGACCTGGGAGGGGGAGGACGGCAGCGAATACACGACCCATGGCGAAAAACAGTTCAGGCCGGATGGTACGGAGTTTTCACCCAAGCCGGTTGCCGAGCTGGACAACCTCTCCGGTGAGCTGTACCGGAAATTCTGCGCCCGTTGTCACGTCGGCGCGCAGGCAGCCGGCGTGTACGGTGCCAGCCATGGCGCCGGCTGTGCCGCCTGCCACTTCCCCTGGAATGACGAAGGGGTCTACGCGGGAAACGACCCGACCATGAAGGGGAAGGGGGGGCATTCCGCCAGCCATGCCATGACTCCGCTGCCGGACACCCAGGTCTGCTCCCGCTGCCACAACCGGAGCGGGCGGATCGCCTTTTCCTACCAGGGGCTGTATGACGGCAATAACGGTCTCGTGCCGACCAGGGGGGGCGAAGCCGGCCCAGTCATGGCCAGCGGTGCCCGTAACCTGACCCATATTAATCCGGATGTTCATTTCGCTGCCGGCATGGAATGCATTGATTGCCACACCTCACGCGATGTCATGGGGGACGGTTTTGCCTACCGCAACATGTACCTGCAGACCGAGATCTCCTGCGAGGATTGTCACGGCGGGGGCGCGGAGCTGCCGCGCTACCGCGAAATAACCCGCGAAAACGATGAAGCGCTGCGGGAATCCAAATCCTACAAGCAGCCGGTCAGCTCCGGAATGCGCATGATTCAGACCGCCAAGGGGCGCAGCTACTCCAACGTATTCTACAAAGACAACACGGTCTGGCTGCAGGGGAAGCGGAGCGGCAGGCTGCATCGCAGCAAGGTGATCACCGGCACGCCGGAGCATACGATCGCCGGCCATGGCCGTCTGGAGTGCTACGCCTGTCACTCCCGCACTTCGGTACAGTGCTACGGCTGCCACACTCTGTACGACAAGGGCAAAACCGGCATGGACTTTATCAAGGGGACGGAAACACCGGGCGCTTTCAGCGAAACGGAGGACTACCGTATGCTCTATCCCTTCCCGCTGGCGCTGAACCAGCGCGGCCGGATCTCGCCGGTAACACCCGGCTGCCAGACCTTTGTCACCGTGGCCGAGGCGGATGGTTCGCTCTCCAAAAGTGAATATGTCACCCGATTCAAGGGAAAGCAGCAGCTTCGCTTTGCGCCGTTCTATTCGCATAATACCGGTAAAAAATCCCTCGGCTGTGCCGAGTGCCACGGCAACCCGGCCTTCCTCGGCTTCGGCCAGCATATTATCGAGGGGGGAAATGTCACCGGGACGCTGATCTGCGAGCGGTCGGACAGCAAACCGCTGGATGGTTTTCTGACCATGAAGGGTGGGCGGATCAACGCCTATTCAGCCATCACCCGCGAAAATTCCCGACCGCTCAGCGGCGCCGAAGTGAAACGGACGCTGTCGGTCAACCTCTGCCTTCCCTGTCACGACACGGCGCGTGACCCAATTTACCGGAAAGGAATAAACCTGCGTGCACTGGATGATACTCTTCATCGTCGGCTTCTGTCTGCCCCTTAGCCTGGAAGCCTCCCCGGCTCATGTGGGAATGGCCTGCAGCTCGTGCCACCGCCAGGGGGGTGCCGGCAGCGATCCGGCCGCCCGCTCGAACCGTGCGGTCGGCTGCGTTGTCTGCCACCCTGGCCATGAGCGGATTTTTGATCACGCCATGGGGCAGCGGAGCGGCGAGCAGCAGTTCGTGCAGCGCACATACGCCCGTTTTGATTCCGGCTTCTGGGATAAAAACTGCAATTCCTGCCACCTGAAGGGGTGTCTCGACTGCCACGGCGACAGCGGGCTGTCAAAACCATCCGTCGCTGCCTGTCAGCGCTGCCACACCGGGTATTATACCGGGTGGGATTATTCGGGGCGGGCCCCCCGCGAGGACAATATGCGCTATCAGCGGGGGATCGCCGTCAACGGTGAAACCTTCCTGAAGATGCTGCCTGACGTGCATTACCGCGCCGGCATGACCTGCGGTGCCTGCCATTCAATGGCCAGTCTGGCGGAGGGGAAAAAATCATCCAAGGTCTGCCGGGACTGCCACCTGCCGGATCGGAAGGTACTGGAGCACCGCATTCCGGCCCACCTGGAGCGGCTGGAATGTTACGCCTGCCACTCGGCCTGGGCTCCCCAGGAGTACGGCACCTTTTTTCTCCGCTTCCGGGATCAGGGGATGAAGGAGGATTTCGATCTCAAACCGGGCGCAACGGGAGAATACCTGCGCAGCGCCTATCTGAAAAAGCAGGATGCGCCGCCGCTGGGGATCAATTCCCGTGGCAAAATCAGCCCGATCCGGCCGATGTTTATCGCCTATTACACCGACATCATGACCGCGAGAAACAACGGCCCTGAAAACAGTCTGCTGGCGGCGGAATGGCGGGCGTATTTTCCGCACACGGTACAGCGCGGCACGGTCACCTGCGAGGGGTGTCACGATAACCCGACCCGCTTCCTGCTGGAGCCGGAGTCCCGGCGGGTCTATAATCTGGAAAAGGATGGCATGGGGCTGGAATCGTTCTGGCTGCAGAAGGGGCAGCGGGTCAGCAACGGCAGTTTCATGGAGAGTTCCCGCTATCTGCGCATGAGCAGAAAAAGCCCCGCCTATACAAAGGCATACGTGGAAAAATGGAAAACGTTCCTCAATCGCGTCGAAAATTCATCACGACCCTGACCCTGCTGCTCGCTTCGGGGGGGGTGCTGGTCCGGTATCTCATCCCGCGCTCGGCAGCCCGGCGCCGGGTGCTGGCCAGCGCCGCCGCTGCCGATGTGCCGCTGGGCGGTGCGCTCCTGTTCCGCGATGAACGTCTGGCGCTGCTCAGGGACGCCACTGGCGTGTACGCGCTGAGTCTGGTCTGTACCCATCTCGGCTGTACGGTCACCGTCACGGAGGATGCCCTGGCATGCCCCTGCCACGGCAGCCGGTTTGACCTGCAGGGAAAGGTGCTCACCGGCCCTGCTGACCGGGCGCTGCAGCGGTTGAAAGTTGAAGAACGGGGAGGGCGGGTGGAGGTACTCGGGTAACAGCGGGGCCGTCGTCGGAACCCTTTAGCGAAGCAGCCAGACCGTCAGCGGCAGGGTGATGAACGATACGCATGTCTGGACAGTGATGATGGCGGCCATGCTGTCATGATCGCCCCCCATCTGCCGGGAGAGGATGTAGGCCGACGGAGCGGTCGGGACGCTGAACAGCAGTACCGCAACGCTCAGGGCGGTGCCGGTCAGTCCCAGATACGTTGCCAGACTCCAGGCGATGAGCGGTTTGCAGATAAACTGGACGGAGCTGGTCACCAGCAGCGGATGCCAGTGCAGCATCAGGTTTTCGGCCCGGTAGGCGGCGCCAACCGCCATCAGTCCGATCGGGAAGGCGGCTTTACCGCCGAGCGCCAGAATCCCGTCGATCGCCAGCGGCAGTTTCAGTCCCGAGGCATTTACCCCCACACCGATGACGCAGCCGATAATGAGCGGATTGCGGAGCAGGTCGATCAGCAGCCGTTTTATACTCAGCCCGGTGCCGTTATTGACCGCGATGGAGAACGCCGAGACACAGAGCACGTTGATCAGGATGATCATGAATCCGGCCCCCATGGCGGCCAGAAACAGCCCGTCCTTGCCGAACAGGTTTTCCGCCAGGGCCAGTACGACAAAGGTGTTGAAGCGGACCCCCCCCTGAAACAGGGAGGTGAAGGCCGGGCCCCCCATGTGGCGGTGTGTCAGCCACCAGAGCATCACCAGAATCGCGCTGGCCAGCACCGCTCCTTCCACGGTCAGCAGGATCCGTACCCAAGGGAGGGAGCCGATCTGTTTGCCGGCCATACTGTGAATCAGGGTGGCCGGCATGAGCAGGAAATAGGTCAGCTTTTCGGCCGACGGCCAGAATGTGGGGGGGAGGAAGTTGGTGCGCTGGATGAGGAAGCCGGCCATTATCAATGCCAGCACGGGTATGAGTGCATCTGCGATGGTGGACATGCCGCTCTCCTCTTCAGGTTCGATGTCGGGCGGGAGAATAGCACAGACTTTTTCCAAATAATACACCTTGAATGATGAGAGTGTTGCAAAACTCTTGAAATAGTTGCCACATCTTTGATCCTCTCCCTTCTCCATGAGGGAGAAGGTGGCCGAAGGTCGGTTGAGGGGGCAACGATGGAGTGTAATCAAGCGCTTCCCCCTCACCCTGAACCCTCTCCCTCAGGGAGAGGGAATTTTAAGAGTGTGCCTCGATTTTTTCAGGCGTTCAATCGTACCAATCGCATAAAAACTGTGATATATAAACAAACCTGCATATCTGATACTTGATATACACGGTCAACAGACGGCAACCATGATCACTGATTTTTTCAAACATCTCTTCCCCCGAGTAGTTCTGGAGCGTAATCTTCGCTTCAGGTACACCTTCTGCCTGGGGGGCCTTGCCTTCACCGCCTTTCTGGTCATGCTGGCCAGCGGCATGCTGCTGCTGGTCTATTACCAGCCGACGCCGGAGCGTGCTTTCAGCTCGGTACTGTTTCTGGAATCCTCGGTCTGGGGGGGGAAGTACCTGCGCAGCCTGCACCGCCTGACTTCCCATACCCTGCTGGTGCTGATTCTGCTGCATACCCTGCGGGTGATTCTGACCGGAGCCTATCAGCGCCCCCGGCAGCTTAACTGGGTGATCGGCTGCCTGCTGCTGTTCCTGGCACTGTTCGAAGCATACACCGGTTATCTGCTGCCCTTTGACCAGCTGGCGTTCTGGGCGACCCAGACCGGCATGGAGCTGCTGGCGACGCTGCCGTTCGGCTCATTCTTCCGCTCCCTGCTGGTGCCGGATGGTGTCGGCCAGGGGCTGTCGCTGCTCCGCTTCTACGCCCTCCACATCGTTATTATTCCGCTCAGCGTGCTGGGTTTGTCGTTCCTGCATTTCTACCGGGTCAGAAAAAACAAGGGGGTGCTGCCGTATCTATGAAAAACGGATTCGTTAAAAGCTCGCCTCATTTTTTCAGACTTATCACCCGCTCCATGTATGCACTGGCGGCGACCCTGCTGCTGCTGGCCGCACTGATTCCGGCGCCGCTCCAGGAACAGGCCAACCTGGCCGTCACCCCGAATCCGGCCAAATCTGCCTGGTTCCTGCTCTGGATTCAGGAAATGATCAGCTGGTCGCGCTACATGATCTATCCGGTGGTGCTGCTGGTGGCCCTGTTTCTGCTCCTCCCCTGGCTCCCGGTGGGTGCTCCGGTACCGAAGGGGCACTGGTTTCCCCGAGGTCAGCGGACGGTTTCAGCCGTGACTCTGCTGCTGGCTGCCGCGATTGTGCTGCTGACCGTGGTGGCGATGTTTTTAAGGGGGAGCAATTGGTCGCTCGGTTTCTGATCAGCATTCTCCTGGCTTCGGTTGCCTCCGCCTGGGGCGGCGGGCAGTCCCGCCAGCTCTGCCTGAGATGCCATCCCGTCCACTATGCGGAGCGGGGAGGGTGCAGCGGCTGCCATCGGGGCAATCCGGCGTCGGAACGGAAAAACATTGCCCATGCCGGAATGCGGGGAGGGAAGTACGCCCGGTTTACCCTTGGCGACGTCCGGGAGATCAAAGCGGGGGAACGTCTGATTGACCGGTTCGCCTGCCGGCGCTGCCATGTTAGCGGTGGACGCGGTAATCGTCTTGCGGTGAGCCTGGATGATGCGGCGGTGCGAAAAACGGCGGGGGAACTGGCACTGTCGATCCGTCGTCCGGTGGGGAATATGCCGACGTTCGGACTTGATGAAGAGACCGTGACCGGGCTGGTGAACGCCGTTCTGGCTCAATCCCAGGGGCGTGAAGCGGTGGTCGCCGCCCCGGTGAGGGTTCATTTCACCACATCCGGGAAAAAGAACTCAGATATATTCTCTGTAAAATGCGGTGGTTGCCACCGGATTTTAAGCCAGCGTCTGGGCGCTGCCGGAACGGGTGATGTCGGTCCCAATCTTTCTGGGCTGCTTTCGGAATGGTATCCCCGAACATATAAAAGCAGCGAAGCCTGGACGTCACAGAATCTTCGTTCCTGGCTGAAAAATCCACGGGAATCGCGGCCGCTGGCGAGAATGCTCCCGGTCCCGCTGACCGAGGGGGAATTGAAGGAGCTTGAGTCCATCATGGCCGTTTATCCTGAACCGATCAAATGATGCTGAAAAACGGGTCTTCACAATTGCCCGTAATTCCTTCATACAATCTCCGTACAATTCATATAGGGTGACGCTACCAGATACAAAACACGAGGAGGAAACACCATGAAAAAAATGATCGTAGTTGCCGCAGCTTTGAGCCTGACCGTTGCGCTGTTCAGTAGTGCCAATGCCGGTTTCGGCAGAGGGATGGGGGGAGGAGGATGTGACTCGTGTGCACAGCAGGGGGGGGCACCCGCCGAACCGTTCCGAAAATTTCAGGCCGACACCATTGATCTCCGCCAGGAGATGATGATGAAGCGCTTTGAAGTGCAGCGGGAAAACCTGAAGGGCACTCCGGACTTGGCAAAGATTGCTGCACTGCAGGCCGACATCAAGACCCTCCAGACTAAAATACTGGCTGTCCGCAGCCAGAGCGGCCTGCCGGTCGGCAAAAGAGACGGCGAATGCGTCCAGAAAATGGGCGACTGCGGCAAAGGCATGGGCGGCTGTAACGGTGCCCCCTGCGGCGCCCAGAAGTAATTCCAATTCTATTTCAAAGCCCTCTCTTCGTTGGCTCGTCATCGGCTCCTCAACGTACTGTCTGTACGCCTACGTTGCCGATCTCCTCGCCGTCTTGAGATCATCTTTGAACTGGAATTGGAAAAACCTGTCACCGGGAGGGGGCCGGGGATAACGTCCACGGTCACCCTCTTTCGGAGTGTTGAAGATGAAACAGTACGTTCCATTGCTGATAGCCCTGCTGGTGCTGGCGGCTCAGCCTGCCGCCGCCCGGGAGGAAACCGCTGCCGGAACCGCTCTGAACCACCGGTTGCCCGGCGTAAAAACGGAATGTGATTCCTCACCGGCCCTCTGCATCCGGGAAGGTGAAACCTGCCGGCAGGAAATGCGCGGCCGCTGCGGTAAACGCCGCGGGGACTGGTACGGTGCCAGTCAGCCGGTGACCAGTGCCGCAGATGCCCGTAAGATTCTCCTGAATTATTTCTCCGGACAGGAATACACCGTTTCCGGGGTTACGGAGAAGAAGTGGGGCTTCAGGGCTGATATTATTGACAAGAGCGGTGTCGTTATTGACCGGGTTATGATTGATAAACGGTTCGGCCGCATACGTTCACTCTACTGAGGTCCGCGCCGTGCTCCCACCTGTTCTGATTGTTGAAGATGACACCAAACTTGCACGGATTGTTAAGGCCTATCTTGAAGGGGCCGACTTCCGGACGGTTCATGCGTCGACCGTTGGTGAAGCCCTGCTGAAGGCTGAAGCCGAACTCCCGCTTGCGGTAATCCTCGACCTGGGGCTGCCGGACGGAAGCGGCGAAGAGCTCTGCCAAAGCTTGAAAGAGCTGGGCGACTTTCCCGTGATCATGCTGACGGCCAAGTCGTCGGAGGAAGAGCGTCTTGCCGGCTTTGCCCTCGGCGCCGATGATTACATGGTTAAACCGGCCAGCCCGCGTGAGCTGGTGTGCCGCCTGAAGGCGGTCCTGAAACGATATGACCGCACCCTGTCGTCGCCGGAGAGTGTGGCATCGTTCAATGACGGTCTGCTCGTGCTCAACAGCCTCCGCCACCAGATTACTCTGGATGGCGCCCCCGTTTCCGTTACCCCCACTGAATTCAAGCTCCTGCTCGCCCTGGCGTCTGCTCCCGGCAGAACTTTTACCCGTGACGAACTGGTTTCCCGTGTCCTCGGCTATCAGTTTGAAGGGTATGACCGCAGCATAGACGCTCACATCAAGAACCTCCGTCAGAAAATCGAAAAAGATCCCCGTGCTCCGGAGTTCCTCAAAACCGTGTATGGCGTCGGCTACCTGTTTGCGGGAGAGCGGGATGCGCTGTAGTCTCCGCTGTAAATTCCTGTTGCTTTTTATTCTGATCTCGGCCATCGCCCTGCTGTCTGCGGTTGTGCTGCGCGGGCTTATCATGCGCGATTTCGGCCAGTATCTGGACGGGGAATCCCAGGATCGGGCCCAGCGCGTTGTCGCGTTGATGGAAGGGGGGTATGACCGGAATGCCGGGTGGCAGCGGGATAAACTTGCCACTGACCTGGCCTGGGCGCTCCAGATGGGGGTTGAGGTTCGTCTGTTTGACCATGCCGGCATGCCGGTGATTGATTCCGAGCAGGCGGTTGCGGCGCTGACACCGTTAATGCGAAAACGGGTGCTGGATGCCTCTGGCTACGACCCGGCTGCGGTAAAAGGGCTTCCGGTGCCCTATCCGCTCTACCTGCGCGGTGACGAGATCGGTCACCTGGAAACCCGGACTCTTGAACAGTTCAAGGAGGACTATTTCATCCGCTCATCTAACCGGGTCCTGCTGGTCTCGGTAACGATACTCGGGCTTGTTTCCGTTCTCGCCGGCATCATCGCCTCCCGCAGGCTTGTCCGCCCGATTCTTGAGCTGGTTGACGCTTCGGGTGGCATCGCAGAGGGAGACCTGTCGCGCCGGGTTAAAAATACGGGGGATGACGAGATAGGCCGTTTGTCCAAGAGCTTCAACAGTATGGCCCACCGCCTGGAAGCGCAGGAAAAACTGCGCCGCACTCTCCTGTCCAATGCCGCGCATGAATTGCGCACCCCGCTGGCAATCATCTCCGGTGAACTGGAAGGGATGCTGGACGGCGTACTGCCGATCGACCGGACTGCCCTCCAGTCGCTGCACGACGAGGCCCGTCGCCTCACCACCATTCTTGATGGTGTGGACGAATTATCCCGGGCCGAAGCGGGGGCACTGAATCTCAACAGAGAAACCTTTCTGCTCAAGCCGTATCTTTCCAGTATTGTCGGCCGCTTTGAGCGGCTTGCCGCGGATAAGCATGCCGTCCTGCTGCTGGACTGCCCTGAACATCTCATGATCAATGCCGACCCGGACCGGTTCAGCCAGATAGTGATCAACCTGATCAGCAACAGCATCAAGGCGATTGCCGCAGGCGGTCGCCTTGCCGTCATCGCCTCTTCCGACGGTGATCGGACCTGTCTGGAGATATCCGATAACGGCTGCGGCATTCCGGAAGAAGATCTGCCTCACGTCTTCGAACGTTTTTACAAGGGGAAAAACGGCGGTCTCGGTTTGGGGCTGGCCATTGTGCAGGAGTTGGTTGCGGCGCACGGCGGTTCGGTATCGGTCAGGAGTCCCGCCGGTTCAGGAACGTCATTTCGTCTGCTGCTGCCGTAGGTCTGGATTGCAGCACTAATTTACATCAACCGGGAGGAACAATCATGGAGCAACGGAGGGATTTTGACAGCGCAGCACTGAACTGGGATGAAGAACCGCGTCGGGTTACGCTGGCCGGGGAGATCGCCGGTGCCATTCAAAAGAATCTGCAGCTCTCTCCGGAGTGGGATGCCCTTGATTTCGGTTGCGGCACCGGTCTGGTTACCCTGCAGCTCGCCCCCGCTCTGCGGAGTATCACCGGGCTCGACAGCTCCTCCGGGATGCTTGGCCGCCTCAATGAGAAAATTGTTCAAGCCGGTTTTAACAACGTGCGTACTGAATTGTGTGACTTGGCGGCGGGAGAACAGCCGGCGGGTAAATTCCATCTCATCACCAGCGCCATGACGCTTCATCACATCCAGGATCTTATCCCGCTCTTCCGGACGCTGAAAACGCTGTTGCATCCGGGTGGCTGGATCGCTCTGGCGGACCTGGAAACGGAGGACGGCAGTTTTCACGAAGACCCGACCGGGATCTTTCATCACGGTTTCTCTGCCGATGAAATTACGGATATGCTCAAAGAGGCCGGCTTTTCGTCCATTTCCTTTGCAGCTGCGGCGAATGTGATAAAAGCGGGGCGGGTGTATCCGGTTTTTTTGGTGATGGCTCAGTCCTGTGACTGAATAAACTCGGTACAAATCGGTTCAACACGGAGACACGGAGACACAGAGACACAGAGGGAATCTTGGAGTAAAACCAACCCGGATATATTCACCTTTTGCAAAGCCGTGGTAAGACTTCGGTAATCATGGAGCGATAATATAATGACCTATGACGAACTGCGTGAAGCGCTTACGGTTCTTGGACTGCGGGACCGCTGTACGCTCAGAGAGGTGAAAGACCGTCATCGGGAATTGGTAAAGCGGTATCATCCCGATAGCGGGGGCGACCCGGAGGATGAACAGATCAGGCGCATCAATAGTGCCTACCGGATTGTAAGTGACTATCTCGGGGCTTACAGTTATTCATTTTCTGAAGAGGAATTTTACGAACAGAACCCTGAAGAGCAACTGCGGCGCCAGTTCATGGATTCTCCTCTCTGGGGTGAACGTGGCGTCCGGGGCGGTAAGAAATGAGTATGACTCTCTTGTGAACCAATTCATTCCAGAAGGAGTAAAGCAATGAAACACAGCTTAACCATAGTCATCACCGCAGTTCTGTTTGCACTTTCAACCGCTGCCATGGCGGCAAATTTGGCAGCACCCCTCAGTACCGCTGAACTGAAAAATACCATTACTGCCAACGGCAAACCGACTCTGGTGTTTTTCCAGAATCCCAACGGCGGGCCGTGCAAGGCGCAAAAGGCGGTGCTGGATAAACTGACGGAACAGCGAAAAGGGAAATTCAATGTCGCCAACGTCAGCACCCTGAACCAGAATGATCAGAGAGCGTTTTACGACTACGGGGTCAGAAGCCTGCCGACGCTGATACTGGTGGATAAAGCGGGTAAAATCAGCCGTGCCTTTTCTCCCGGAATACAGAGTATGGAAACCCTCTCTTCAGCCCTGGACGGTCTCAAGTAATGGAACTCACTGTTGTTACTGTTTTTATGGCTGTCGGCGCCGGAGTGGCGAGTGTCCTTTCACCGTGTGTTCTGCCGGTGATTCCGATCATCATGGCCGGTGCGGAGCGCAAGGACCGCCTCCGCCCATTGATTGTCGTGATCGGTCTTTCCCTGACCTTTATGGCCATGGGCGCAATCTCGTCACTTTTTGGTACGTTCCTGGTCGGGAAGACTCGCTATATCGAGATTGCCGGTGCGCTTGTCATTGTCCTCATGGGACTGATGGTGCTTTTTGACCTGAGCGTATTCAAGCGTTTCTACAAACTGTCCAATATCAGGGTCAAAGAAGAAGGACGCTTCGGCGCTCTGATCCTCGGTATGTCGCTCGGTGTTATCTGGGTCCCCTGTGTCGGCCCGTTTCTTTCCACGACCCTGACCATGGTGGGAACCAGCGGGCAACTCTCTGTCGGGATACTGCTGCTCGGCTTGTATTCCCTCGGTCTGGCGATTCCGATGCTGATGGTCGGCTATTCATCACAACTGCTGCAGAATAAAATCAAAGGGGTGCTTACACATGAAGCAATCCTCCGCTACGTTGCCGGAGGTACGCTGGTCGTTTTCGGCCTCTACTCAATTTTCGCCGGGAATATGGCGTTCTGACTGCAGCAGAGACGTGTGAAGGGGTCTCGGTACCATAAAAAGCCACCTTTCCTCTTCGGGAAGGTGGCTTTTTATGGTGTGAATCTCTTTCTTTAGAGCATGAACAATATACCTACATCTTGTGCTCGTGTTTCTTGTTCTCCTGGGATTTCATTCTCTCCGCCCGTTCAGCCTCATCTGTTTCGGCCGCTTTAAGTACCTCATCGAAGGATGCCAGCCTGCCGCCATTAGCCTTTATGAAGGCGTCGGCATCTGCCTTTTCGGCAAAAGCCCATTTTGCAGTTTTGGTCATGACCCCTTTTTTACTGCCGCCGATGACCCAGGTGGCGGTTTTCGCGTTGATCAGTTTTTTGCTGTTATAATCGGCGACCTGAAAGGATTTGACCTCTTTCTTTGCCACCTTGATGTCGGTTACCACGCAGTTAATACTGCAGGTTCCACTGCTGCCGTCGCTGTAGGTAACAACCATACGGCTATGGGCAAATTTTGTACGATCCATGCCGCAATGCTTGCATGATTCCGGCAGTTCGACCTTCTCGGAGGCGATGCTGAGTGTTCCGAGCGACAGTACAAGTAAAATGGCTATCCAGATGTTTTTCATGGTGGTGATCTCCTTTTAAAGTGGTTTGCTTTGTGAAACCTACGCTGACAATTAGAACTTGTATGCCAGAGTGAAATACGCATTTCTGCCGTTTTCCGGGACCTTGAAACCGCTTTGGAACGGGTCGCGGGCATAGGAAAGGTGGCTGAAGTAATACTTGTCAAACAGGTTGCTGACCCCGATGATCAGCGAAACATTGCGATAATTGATGCCCCCCTTGAGATCAGTTGTTGCCCACCCGGCTGTCGTTGTCTCCTGCAGTCCGGTGTCAACTCTGTCCTGTTCACTGGCCAGGTTTTCCTGCGCTTCAAGAAAGAATCTGGACTTTAGAGTTACAGCGCCACCTTTCCGCCGTAAAGGCGGGTCGTGTGGCGGTTATTTGATTGTCAAACCAACTTGAATTTATGCTGCCTTAGCCCGGTCTGG
>CAIOXL010000175.1 GCA_903862245.1 uncultured Geobacteraceae bacterium
CAATTCATTCGGCTTTGGCGGCACCAACTGCTGTCTTGTTTTTCGAGGAATGTGATGCGACCCAAACCCTTTATCCCGGAATTTCTGGACAAACCCTCTCTGGTCAGGGACAAGAACAGCGGTAAGATCTGGCATCGCTGCGAGCTGCGCACCCTCTATGTGGATACGGACCGCTCGCAGGTCGTCTATCATGCCAACTACCTGAGATATTTTGAATTCGGCCGGGGCTCGCTCATGCGTGATGCCGCGTATCCGTATAAAAAGATTGAAGAAAGCGGTTATGTTTATCCCATTATCAAGACCGAGCTCAACTATTATTCGCCACTCTTCTATGATGACTTAATGTACATTCATACCCGGCCGGCCACCATCGAACTGGTCAAATTGCAGTTTGATTATCTGATTACCAAAGCCGACACCGGCGAAATCGCCTGCACTGGTTTTACCAAACATTGCGCCGTGAATACCAAGGGCATTCCGGTTGAGATTGATGCCAAGACCATCCAGCTTTGGCAGGAATTTCCCGGTTTATGACCGTTATGACCACCTGGCGGACTCCTGTTGCCATTGACGTCCGTCCCTGGTTTGCCGATCACTGTTTTGACGGTAAAGTCGTGCTGCCGGCGGTGGAAACCATGACGCTGCTGGCGGCAGAGGTTGCCGGGAACCATCCGGAAATCGATGTCCGGGTCATGAATAATGTCCGTTTTGCCAGGTTTCTGGAAATTCCTGTAGGAAGCAGCAGTGTTGCGGCTCTCATTGAATGCAGTCAGCATGAAAACGGCTCGATTCATGGCAAACTGCTCAGCCGGAGGCCGTGCAAGACCATGACGCGGCTGCAGGAGCATGGCGAGATCCTCTTTTCCCCGGCCGGAGAAGATCATAATTCTGTCTTCGGGTTTGCCCCTGAACCCCTTGTTGATCCTGAAATGACGATTCCGGCAGAGCAGGTGTACCGGGAACTGGTACCTTTTGGTCCAAGTTATCATACCCTGCAGGAAACCTTGCATCTCTGCGGGCAGGAAGCATGGGGCAGGTTGAAGGCTCCCGTGTTAGGTGTCCAAGACAGGGCTCGGGAACTTCTCGGCTCCCCTTTTCCTCTGGATGGCGCTTTTCATGCGGCCTGTGTTCTGGGTCAGCGGTCAACAGATTTTGTACCCTTTCCCGTGGGATTTGATCGGCGGATCATCCTCAGGCCCACGCAGCCCGGCGGCAGCTATCGTACCAAGGTGCAACTGCTCTCCCGGACCCGCGATGAACTGCTCTTTGATCTGCACATTTTTGACGATCAGGGACAGATTTTTGAGAGTGTCACCGGGGTGCGGATGCGGGATGTGAGCGGCGGGAAGATCAAACCGCCGGAGTGGATGCGTGATAAAAATTAAGAAGGGGCTTGGGAATAAGGAAGGATCTGTAGCGCTCCATCATTCCTTATTCCTTTGAGCTCCAGTCCAGCAGTTTTTCTATGGAGATCCTGGTGAGCCAGCGGAGAAAGATCAGGGAATAGACGGCGCCGCACAGATACATGCCGAGCAGAAAGACCAGATGTGATAGACCATAAGTCATGGGGCCGCCCACGATCACAATCCAGGGTTCATGCAGCTTGATCGCCAGGATGCCGAGGGCGGCAACCGCAGGCCAGCCGATAATATAGCTGACCATAATCGCCAGGAGGCCAATAATGATCCTGGGGCCTGGCTTTTCTTTGAACGCGGAGAGATCGGCCTGCTCCTCAATGGCGGAACGAACAAAACCGGTTGCTGCAATTTTCTGGATACTCTGTCTGATCACCTGGCTTGTCTCGCAGTGGAAAAGGGAAAATGGTATGCAGCAGGGACTTATGCTTGTTAAAAGTAATCGATCACAGGCTTTTTAATCAATATAAAATAC
>CAIOXL010000176.1 GCA_903862245.1 uncultured Geobacteraceae bacterium
CACCCGGTCACCGAAATGATCAGCGGTCTTGATCTGGTGGAATGGCAGCTGCGTGTCGCCTCGGGAGAGCCGATGCCCTGTTCTCAGGAACAGCTTGCCATCAGCGGTCATGCCATAGAGGCCCGTATCTACGCCGAAGACCCGTCCCGTGACTTTCTCCCCTCCATCGGCAGACTGCGCCACATGAGAATCCCCGGTGAAAGCGCCCATGTCCGCATCGACTCCGGAGTGCGCCAGGGAGATGAGGTCAGCATCAATTACGATCCGATGATTGCCAAACTGATTGTGTGGGATACGGACCGGAATGCCGCCATCCGCCGTTTGCGAACGGCGCTGGCCGATTTCGAAGTTGTTGGGGTAACCACCAATACCGGCTTTCTCGGCAACGTCGTTGCACACCCCGCTTTTTCCGGTGGTGAAATTGATACCGGTTTTATAGAGCGTCACCGGGACGGCCTTATTCCCGAGTCTGTTCCCGCCTCGGACCGTATCCTGGCTCTGGCGGCGCTTGACCTGATGCTGACCCGGTCTGCCGAAGCGGAAAACCGGGCCAAGGCCTCCTACGATCCCCACTCACCCTGGCACCATACCGGCGGCTGGCGGCTTAATTATGACAATTACCACTACCTGCATTTCTTCGATGAAGAGCAGGTAGTCACCGTGACCGCGCATTACCGCCCGTCCGGTTTCCTGCTGGATCTTCCCGGCGGCAGCATGCTTGTCCGGGGAGACCGTGACCAGGCGGGCGATCTGCACGCGGATCTGGCCGGTACTCGCATCAAGGCGACGGTTATCCGGAGCGGCGCTGCTATCACCGTTCTGGACCAGGGGAAAAGCCACCAGCTCGTCATTCATAATCCCCATGCGGTCGGTGAGCAGGATGACGCTGCCGCAGGGCGTTTGACCGCCCCCATGCCGGGTAAAATAGTTGCGCTGATGGCTGAGGTCGGCGTCAGGGTTGAGCGTGGCACACCGCTCATCATCATGGAGGCGATGAAGATGGAGCATACCATCAGCGCACCCTGTGACGGGAGCGTGGCCGCATTTCACTACCCGGTCGGGGCGGTGGTGAACGAGGGGACCGAGCTGCTGGACTTCACGGCAGAAGCTGAGCCGCCACTGCCATGAGAGTACCGAAACGGGTAAAGATAGTCGAGGTCGGCCCCCGGGACGGACTGCAGAACGAGTCGATGATTGTGCCGACGGATGTTAAAATTGAGCTGATCAACCGGCTTTCGGCCACCGGTTTGAGCGCCATCGAGTCCACCAGTTTTGTCTCGCCGAAGTGGGTGCCGCAGATGGCAGACAATGCCCAGGTCATGCTCGGCATCACCCGCCGTCCCGGCGTCAGTTATCCGGTTCTGGTGCCCGGCATGCAGGGCTTTGAGGCGGCGGTTGCAGCGGGAGCGACTGAAATAGCCGTATTCGGCGCCGCTTCCGAAGCTTTTTCCCAGCGCAATATCAACTGCTCCATTGCGGAAAGTCTGGAACGATTCTCCCCGGTAATGGCCGCCGCCCGTCAGCGCAACATCAAAGTTCGCGGCTATGTTTCCTGTGTGCTGGGCTGCCCGTATCAGGGAGATGTTCCCCCGGAAACCGTCGCCCAGGTTGCCCTGCGTCTGCTGGAGATGGGGTGTTACGAGATTTCATTGGGGGATACGATCGGTTTTGCCACTCCCGCCAAGGCTCAGGCCATGGTAAAGAAGGTGGCGGCGGTCGTGCCGCGCTACCGGCTGGCGGTTCATTTTCATGATACCTACGGGCAGGCGCTTGCCAATATTCTGGCGGTTCTTGAGCTGGGAATATCGGTCGTTGACAGTTCTGTGGCCGGCCTGGGTGGATGCCCCTACGCCAAGGGTGCTGCCGGAAATGTTGCCAGCGAGGACCTGCTCTGCATGCTGAACGGCATGGGCATTGAGACCGGCGTCGATCTCACCGGGCTGGTGGCCGCCGGGCTGTATATTTCAAGCTTCCTCGGCCGGCCATCCGGTTCCAAGGTCGCCCGGGCGCTTGGTCCGAAGATCGCCCTTGAAGCAAACGCAGACCTCTTTTAAAGGAGATTTTACTGATGACGGAATACGATTACTGGAAAATATTTCCCCGCATGCCGAAATCGGTTACGGTCGGCGACATCACGGTCCGGGACGGCTTTCAGCACGAGGAGAAGTTTATCTCCACAGCGGCAAAAATTTATTATCTGGAAGAGCTGATTTTTGCCGGGTGCCGCAACATCGAGGTGACAAACCTGGGCAACCCGCACTCCATGCCGCAGTTCGGCGATGCGGAAATCCTGCTGGCACATCTGCGGGGCGATGACTTCAGAAAGCGCTGCGCAAAACGGGGCATTAACTACGATGACATCTGCCTGACGGCGATCACCATCCGTGAATCGGCGGTCGATCGGGCTATTGAATTGAAGAAGCGGGGGCTTGGTCCTGACCGTATTTTGATGATGGTGTCCACCGAAGAACGGCATCATTTTGCCAACTCCGGCTGTACCCTGCCGCAATACTGGAAGGAAGCGGAGCGGAGCATACAAAAATGCACCGACGCCGGCCTGAAAATGTGCGGGACCGTCAGCACCATCTGGGGGAGCCCCATCGGCGGTGCAACTGATCTGAAGGACGCCGTTGAGTTTGCCGGTCGCTGGCTGAACATCGGCGCCCATGACGTGGAACATGCGGACCATGACGGCAGCGCTTCGGCTCCGGATGTGTATCGCTACTTCTCCATGATTCTCGATCAGCTGCCGGACCCGAAGCTGCACATTGCCCATTTTCATGAAACGAAGCGGGTTGCTTCAGCCTCCGTTCTTGCCGCACTTCAGGCCGGAATTACGCATTTTGAGGCGGCCATGGGGGGGCTGGGTGGTCAGCCGGCCAATTTTATGGATGATTGTCCGGTCAAGGGCACCGGCGACTATTACTACCGTGACCCCCGCTACGTTGGCCTGGTCTCGCTTGAGGATACCCTGGTCCAGATCGACGAGATGGGCATCCTGCATGGCTGGGATATTGACCGGGTGCTCAAACTCGGGGTCCAGCTGGAAAAAACCATCGGCCGGCGCCTCCGCTCGGAGGCGATTATGAACGGCAGAACTGCGAAAGAAGGGCACCTGGAGTATGAACGCCCCGGCCTTCCGGCCTTGAAACATAAATGTGGCGAAGTTCCCGGCCAGAAATTTCCTTCAGACTGGTAACAGGTTGTATATAATACCAGTTCAAGTTCAAAGATGATCTCAAGGCGGCGAGGAGATCGGCGACGTAGGCGTACAGATAAGTACGTTGAGGAGTCGATGACGCGCCAACGAAGAGATGGCTTTGAAATGGAACTGGAATAAAACATAACTATCGGAGGTTCATCATGTCGCAGTTACTCACCCACACCGTCGGCTCTCTTCTGGACGAGATTGCGTGCCGTTATCCTGACAACGAAGCGCTGGTCTACC
>CAIOXL010000177.1 GCA_903862245.1 uncultured Geobacteraceae bacterium
CCTTGGAGCGGAGTGTTGCCTGTACCCTCATTGTATCACCCGCCATGGCACTTTTCACGTCGACAATCTCAATATCGCCGGCCAGAGAACTGTTGTTGAACACCACCTTCTTTTCCAGCGTCCGGGCACCCTGGTCATCCCACCCCATCCTGCCGGATGTCTCCACCCCGGCGGTTGTACTGCAGCCGGTCAACGCCAACGACAGCATCAGGAACATCGCAGCTGTCACGGCAGTACCGGCACTGTTATCCAACTTCATCATAGCTACCTCCCTATTGCCATTTAAGTGGTTTTTCACTAGAGCCCGGAGTTGTTCCGTTCTCCCCTTTCGTCCCGAAGTCGGGGCGCGTCGCATCAGGCGGCGGTGCTCCTTCGGCAGCGCGGCCGGCGGCAGTTTTCATGACACGGACCACGCACCCCTTGGTAATACCGAGATCGTCACCGCTTATGGTCGCATAACTCTGATTTTTATCAATCCTGCTGATCACCGCCTGCCCTACCGGCACCTCGTTGCGGAAGATCTCGCCCGTATCCTCGTCCTTCACGTTCTGGACGACATACAGTTCCACCAGATCGCCTTTACCGAATCCCGCCTCGCTCCCCCGGTTGACCAGAATCTGTTTGCCGGTCACCGTCAGCACTTTTGCCGGGCGGAGAAGAGCAACAACCTCCTGGGAAAGTTTTTTTGCCATTTCCCTCGCCAGAACGACAATAATTTCATCGCTCCCGGAAAGCTGACCTGCCCTGACGTTCTCAATCTCCTCGGTTTTGGTGAGCTGGACGGAGGGGGAATCGGGGAGCAGTTTGCCGGTCGTCGTATCCACGATCTGCACACCTGCCGAAAGAAACAGCTTCCGGCTCATGGATACCCGGCCGATCGCCAGATGTTCCACCGTTTCGGAGGTGTCCTCAAAACCATCGATGTGAGGCAGAAAAGCAAACTTTGCCCCGGCCATCTTGCCGGCCTGCGCCGCATTTTTATCATTCGGGTCCGCCGCGACCGCCGCAAAACCCTGTTCCAGCTCAACATCCCCCTTACGCTGGCGCTCCACCAGCTGAAAAACGCGGGTGGCGTTCAGAGCAGAAACAAACTGACTCTCCAGAGAATCGACCACCCGTTTCAACTCAACCTTGCGACGCTTTTTCTCTGCCATTTCAATGACCGACGGCTGAACGTCAAGAGAACCGATGAAGATGGTGTCTTTCTCCCCCGTGCTCAGCCCGGCGGCGGAAACAGAGAGCGGCAGGAGCAACAGAGCCAGCACCGCCATACATGATCGTAGAACCATACGCATAAACCCTCCCGTTATTTGTCGGTCACAGCAGACGGCACAACCTCAATCGGCTCGGCGCCCACTTCCTGTTTTATCTTTTCGCCATCGGGTGCCGCCTTCTTGGCTTCAGCATCGGCAGTCTTCTTTGCATCAGCATCAGCAGTCGCCTTCTTTGCTTCAGCATCAGCAGTCGCCTTCTTTGCCTCAGCATCAGCGGTCTTCTTGGCTTCAGCATCAGCAGCCTTCCTGGCTTCGGTATCAGCAACCGCCTTCTTCGAGTAAGCATCAGCTCCGCTCTGCTCTTTGCGGATTTCGATATCCGCCTCCCGCTCACTGCCCTCCATCTCGGTCCGCATCTTCTTCCGGGCAAGCTCGCTCTTCAGCCGTTCCAACGTGGAGTAACGCTGCATCCCTTCAGCCGAAAGCTCCAGGGTCACATTCAAGGTCTGACCGGCAAAAATATTGACGGTCTTATCCCATGTGGTAAGCCACTGTTTGGAGAGTTTCAACTGGTGCAGCCCCGGCACGGCAGAAAAACGGCCCGGGGTCGAACCGACCACCGCACCATCCAGCTCCACCGACGCACCGTCCACATTACTCACCACCGAAAACTCCACCACCGACGCCGACTTCACCGGTATATCGCGTATTTTCTGAATTTTGTCACCGATGTTTTCCGCCGCCTTCAGAGCCCCGGCATCCAGCAGCTTATGTATTATCTCGCTCGATTCTATCTTCAGCCGCTCCACAACGGCAATCCGCTCCGCAACGGTGACCAGATCACCATATATCGTGCCGCCTGAATTACCTTCCAGCACCTTGAGGGCAATACGCAGCGTAAAGGTCTCGCTTATGTTGCCGGTGCCATAGAGCGTCCCCTCCCCCTGGAACGTGCGGGTTTCCCTGCCGAAGGAGGACAAAGAGGCAACGATCAGGTAATCGGCCCCGATCATCTGGGCAATACGCAGCGCCGAAGCGCCGGCCAGCACATTTTCGAGCCCCGCCGCCGTTTCCGAGCCTCCGGCTGCATCTTCAACCGCGCGCACATCACGCTGCAGTGACGGCTCCAGGTTACGTGCATCTCTAAACCTGGCAAGCACCACACTCCGGTCAATCACCGAAAATCCCTTTTCGGTCAGGCGGGTTGTCAGCAGATCGTTCAAAAGATCCAGCTTGCCGGTAAACTCGTCTCCCACCCTGTTCTGGACAAAGATGGCGGCGCGCAGCGACGGCGCACCGGGAGCATTTTCGGCGGCAAAACCGGGCAGCACCAAGCCGGGACAGATCAGCAGCAACGTCAGGAACAACAAGATATTTTTCATATGCGGCACCTCCTGTTTATCAGTTGCCATCCGGAAACTCCGGATGAGCAACTGCTGGTTTCCGTAGTGGAAAGCGGGGATTTTTTCTCCTGGCAAGGAAATCAAGGAATTACACGGAGGCGTACATCGGTACGCCGCACACGTAAGACCGCAGATTGACGCCGCAAGGGGGAAAAAGCACCCTTTCCGGACTGAAACTATCTCGTAGGACTACGGGAAGGGGGTCACCGAGACATACAGCTGACCACCGGTCCGGACAACCTGCACCACCGTTTTACCCGACACCGGAATTTCAACATCAGCGTAGGTCACCCCCGATGCCATCGGATGCTGCAGCGCCAGCTTGTAGCTGCCGAACGGCAGCGTCGTCCGCAAAATCTGGGCGTTGGCCGGCAACGTGAGCCAGCTGCGCAAATCTGCACTCTCGCTGACCAGGTTCCAAAGGCTGGAGGCAAGCTCGCCAAAGTCCCCCAACTGTTTCTTTGCTTCCGCTGTCGTCACCCCTTTTGCCACTGCCCGGATAATCTGGCGGGTGGCGATCACCGGCGCCTTTTCCTTGAGCGCCTTAACCGCCAGTGCCCGCACATCACAGATCGGCTCAGTACTGCCGATGACGGTGTTGTTGTCAAGGATCCGGAGCGGAACCGGCGCCGACCATTTTTCCTTATAGATCGGAAAGGCAATGGAAATAAGCCCGCTTCTGCTGATCGGAATCGGGATTTTAATCTCGTGTTTCTGGGGTACAAAGCCGTCTTCAAAAACAACCAGAAGTTCGCCGGAACCGCTGCCGGCAGCCGTACTGAAATTTTTCTTTACTGCGGCGGGGAAGCGCTTTTTCAGTTCCTGGAGTTCGTCATCCATCTGCAGGCCGGCCGCCAGACGGAGCACATCCCGCTGCAGATACCTGTTCCCCGGATAGATCTCCAGCGCCTTTTTATAATCGATATAGGCATCATTCGGCTGCTGGAGCAATTCATAGATAAAACCGGAAACATAAAAGGTGTACGCATTCTGGAACGAGTTCTTTACCTTGCCGGCCACCTCGTCCATCTGGGCATACTGGCCGTCGACCCCGGAAACACTGCCGCGGACATTTTTCTCTGTCGCTTCCTCCCGCGCCCGATCAATCTCCTTTTCAAAACGCTGCAGTGACTCGTTCTGCTCGGCGTTGGCCCGGCGCACTTCAACTCCGGCTCCCTCAAGATTCTTTTTTTTCAAATAATTGAGCGCCTGATAGTGGTGCAGCAGCACACGCTCGTACCCCTCCCCCTCATACGGGATCGCGTTGTCATTGACCAGTGTCGCCGCCACCTGGGCGCCGACATCGGAAGCGCTGATCAGGGCTTTCTGGTCGTTATCGCTCATTTTTGCCATGGAAGTACTGAAGTCGGCCAAGCTGGCGTCGCTGTTGCCGACCACCTGGGCGTACCGTCCGCGCTCCATGTTATAGAGGATCAGATCATTGCTCTTGCACTCACTCAGCAGGCACTGGGACAAATCCACCGGAGTCCGGTTCGCGAGGGAGGTCATGAGAGGTTTGATTTGACCGGGATACGGAGTAAATGTCGAGGTAGAAGCGCAGCCGGTCATTACAAGAAACGTAACCGGGCCTGTAGCCCTCCAGAGTACCTTCAGAAAAACATTCACATTCGCCCCCAGGGAAAATTCAATTGTGCAGAAGCCGACGCCACGCCCTGCCGGGCCCGAGCCTCCTCTGCGGAATCAAACAATCGCGCAAATGTGGATGTATGTCAATAATAGAGTACACCAATTTTGACATTCGGCAACGGGCCGCTCAAACTTGGGGTGGTATTTTAGCACCGTTTTTGCTATTGACTGATGCAGACGGCGTCGCCGCCTGATCTGAGAGGGAGAATCACATGCCCGTAATTACGGAAGGACAGGTCCGTGTCGGCACCACCGCTTTCCGGCGTATCAACGTGGCGCTGTTCTGCGCCGGCTTCGTTACCTTTGTCACCCTCTACGACGTACAGCCGCTCCTCCCGCTGTTTGCCCGGGAATTCCAGGTTTCTCCTGCCATCGCCAGCCTGTCGCTCTCCTGTGCCACAATGGCACTGGCCCTGGGGATGCTGCTTGCCGGTACCGTTTCGGAAACTCTGGGACGGCGGACCGTCATGAGCGTCGCGCTCTTCCTTACGTCGCTGCTGGCACTGGCCACACTTTTCAGCCACTCGTTCCACTCCCTGCTGTTGCTCCGGCTGCTGCAGGGTCTTGTTCTGGCCGGGGTCCCCTCGGTGGCCATGGCCTACCTGGGGGAGGAGATGGATGCCCACGCCATCGGCCACGCCATGGGGCTCTATATCAGCGGCAACGCGCTGGGGGGGATGACCGGACGTATCGGTTCGGCGCTGCTCTGCGAGTACGTCCCCTGGCACACCGCCATCGCCCTGATTGGCGTTATCAGCCTGGCGCTCTCCCTGGTATTCATTAAAAGCCTCCCCCCTTCCACCAACTTTCACCAGCGGCCGTTTCAGCTGGGCTATCTGTTCAGCTCCCTGTTCCAGCACCTGCGCGACCCCGGACTGCTCTGCCTGTACGCACTTGCCTTCCTGTTCATGGGTGGGTTCATATCGCTGTACAACTACATCGGTTTCCGGCTGCTGGCTCCCCCCTACAACCTCACCAACTATCAGGTCAGCCTGATTTTTCTGGTCTACCTGCTCGGCTCATTCAGCTCCGGAGTCGTCGGCAGCCTGATTCACCGCTTTGGCCGCCCCTTTATGATCCGGGTGACCCTTGCGGTTATGCTGGCCGGGACGGCCATCACCCTGTCCGGTTCGCTGCCGCTCATTGTGGCCGGCGTCGGGGTGTTCACCTGCGGTTTTTTCAGCGCCCATGCCATCGCTTCCAGCTGGGTCGGCAGACGCGCCCGGACCGCCAAAGCCCAGGCATCGTCACTCTACCTCTGCGCCTACTATCTCGGGTCAAGTGTTTCCGGCACGGTGGGGGGGGTGTTCTGGCTGCATTTTGGCTGGAAGGGAGTTGCGGCGATGATCGCCCTGCTGCTCGCAGCCGCCTTCGGGGTGGCGGCACTGCTGCTGCGGCTGCCGGCTGCGGAATAACTGCATCTTCTGATCTTTTCTACCGTACCAATCGAGTAAATTTACTGTCTGACAGCTGACCATCGGTTCAGGAACAGCTGTTATTCCAGTTCCAGATCAAAGATGATCTCAAGGTGGCGAGGAAATCGGCGACGTAGGCGTACATATAGTACGTTGAGGAGCCGATGACGAGC
>CAIOXL010000178.1 GCA_903862245.1 uncultured Geobacteraceae bacterium
AACAGTAGAGTAGGAAGCAGGCCACTGCAACTTTAGGTTTGGCTTGTCTGTTTCCGCCTCTTTCGTTTGGCGGTGCCCTAGTAGCCTTGCCGTAGCGGCATTAGCCAACTTCCCCTCATCAAACCGTACGTGCGGATTTCCCGCATACGGCTAACAGACAGTCTTCTTGCAACAGGCATTATCGAGGAGTTGAAGACGGTGCTATTACAGGTAAACAAGACCATAGCGTTTCAGTCCGGCATACAGGCTTTCACCTGCCCTGAAGGGTTTGCTCCGTCGTTGGCTCCGATTGTTCAGAAATATTTGAAAGCGAGTCCTTGTATAATGGTTCACGTCTCGAAACACTTTACGGGGATACCCGTAGTCGAAGTAGTTACCCCATCCGCGAAGGATGCTGTTCACTTCTCCGATTACATGGACGAGTCGTCTTTTGTATCCACTGCGGGTCTTTACCCGGAGTTTTTCCCTGAGTGTCGCTGTGGCTTTCTTGCTCGGCATGATATTGAGATAGTCCCAGTCTCTACCTTGCAGGTCACGGTCATAGCGGAGGGTGAAGCCAAGAAAATTCAGAGTCTCTTTCTTGTTCATTCTGACAATTCCGGTTTTGTCCCGGTTTATGCTGAGTCCAAGTTCGCTTTCGATTTTCTCTTCCAGCCATCCGGTGATGCGTTTACCCATGAATCTGGCCATAACCACGAAGTCATCGGCAAACCGCACCATTCGCGCTCTGGCGAAGTGGTAGGGGCTGTCGGCTTCTTCATGAAATGCCCGGTCAAGCCGATGAAGGTAGATGTTGGCAAGGAGGGGAGATATTACCCCGCCCTGCGGAGTTCCTTGCTTGGGACGGCTGATACTGCCGTTTCCTTCAACTACCGAACTCTGAAGCCAGAGCCGGATGAGCCTGAGAACACTCCGGTCGGCTATGCGCCGTTGGAGTTCTACCATCAACTGCTCATGGGGGATGCTGTCAAAGTAGCTCGAAAGATCGGCGTCATATACTTCGAGTCGCCCGAGTTGGAGGTTGCTACTGACTTGGTCAAGGGCACCGTGGGCGCGCCGTTTAGGGCGGAATCCATGGGAGCAATCGAGAAAGTCGACCTCAAAGATCGGTTCGAGTACCAGAAGTGCCGCAGCCTGAACAATTCTGTCCCGCACACAGGGTATGCCCAGCGGGCGCAGCTTGCCATTGGCTTTGGTTATGTAGACGCGTTTCACCGGGGAGGGTTTGTAGCTTTTGGCTATCAGGCTTCCTTGAATTTCGTCAAGATAGCCGGATATCCCGCCAGCCAGTGCCTCGATGTCTTCAATGCTGATTCCATCGATTCCCGGTGCTCCCTTGTTCGCCTTTACGCGCGACCAGGCCGTTTCAAGTACGTCGCGGCGATGGATTCGGTCGTAAAGGGCATAGAACCGAAACTCAGGTTCTCGTTTGGCCTTGCTGCTCAGTTTCCACCGCAGAAGGGAGACTTTTACCGGCAGTCCGGGTTCAGGTACAAATCCTTCGGCCATCCATTCCGTTATGGAGCGTCTGTCGCTCAAGCGGGTCTCCTCTCTTTCCGTGTTAACATGACTGAAGTGCGGCTCCTTGGCTCCACGGGAATTACTCCGCTTCCACGCTACTACGAACCGCTCCGAATTCCGACCGTAAACGATGAACGGGTTATTGATTCCCCGCCAACATTTTCCCTTCGGCGAAACCCTTTCGCTTTGGGCATTACGTCGGACCTCCCAGGTTCCTCGGCTGATCTTTCGACACGCGCCCTCCCCAATCACCCCGAACAGTCCCACCGGTTCTTTCGCTCGTTTATCGCCGGTGGATGGCAGGCTTCACCAATTCTGGAAGGTTGGCCACTGTTATTTAAGTGTAACGAGGCCGAAACGGGTTCGCTTACGCTGGGCTCGCGTCTTCGTCGTCAAGGGGTTAAACCCCTTCGCCCTTCTTACTTACAAAGAACCGGTCTTACTCCCCACGTTTGGTTACCCTCCCGTGACAGACCGCGACTACATATTGAACGAGCAATTTATATGTCTGACACTTTTCAGTCAGATAGATCAACCAGGCTTGGCCTGGCGTACCAGAGGCACAGAGAACACCTTGAAATTATTGAGATTATAAACTGATCTGTTTATCACTTATCTACCACACGTTCCTTCTCCCTGGGGGAGAAGGTGGCCGAAGGCCGGTTGAGGGGGCAGCAATGCTGCATAATCATGGTGTTTACTACCACAAGAATCGCCCTGGGGGAAGTTTCATACGAAGTGCCCAATATTCCGGTCAGATCTTATCACCCTTCAGATCAGAGGCAAACAGCTTGCCCGCCCCGCGCGAAGCGCAGAAATCACCGCACATGGTGCAGGTGGCTTCATCCTCCGGGGTGCGGCTGGCGCGGATAGCGCGGGCATCCTCCGGGTAGAGAGCCAGCTGGAACTGTTTCTCCCAGTTCAGGTCGCGGCGCGCCTTGGACATTTCCTTGTCCCGCTCGCGTCCTTTTTCCGGGTATTTGTTCATGTCACCGATATAGGCCGCAATCTTGGCCGCCTTGACCCCCATGCGCACATCCTCTTCATTGGGGAGCGCCAGGTGCTCAGCCGGGGTGATGTAGCAGATCAGGTCGGCGCCGAAGCGGCTGGACTGGGCTGCACCGATGGCGGCGGTGATATGGTCGAAACCGGGGGCGACGTCGGTGGCGATCGGCCCGAGCATGTAGTACGGCGCTCCGCCGCTCATCCGCTTCTGCAGTTGGATATTTCCCTCTATCTCGTCAAGCGGCACATGTCCCGGCCCTTCCACCAGCATCTGGCACCCCATGTCGCGGCCGATTTCGGCCAGTTCGCAGTTGAAGATCAGCTCCTGAATCTGGGCACGGTCCGAGGAATCATGGATCGCCCCGGCGCGCAGGCCGTTGCCGAGGGAAAGAACCGTGTCGTATTTTTTCAGGATCGACACCACCCGGTCGAACTTCTCGTAAAGAGGGTTTTCGCGCCCGTTGGCAATCATCCAGGCAACCATGGAAACGCCCCCCTTGGAGACCAGGCCGCCGTAGCGGTACCCCTGCTTGCGCAGCCGTTCGATGGTGCAGAGGTTGATGCCGCAATGCACCGCCATGAATGCCATGCCGTCGGCACACTGCTGCTCCATGATATCGAAGAGCAACTCTTCGTCCAGTTTATTGGGATCGCCGTACCTGCGGGCCGCCTCACAGAAGGCCTGATACAGCGGCACATTACCGACCGGCAGATCCACGGCGGCGATCACCTCGCGCCGCACTCGATCCAGGTCACCGCCGACGGAGAGTTCCATCAGGGTGTCGGCGCCCGCTTCCTGTGCCGCCAGCGCCTTCCTGATTTCCGCATCGTAATCGATGATGTCCGAGGAGGTGCCGATGGACGCGTTGACTTTGGTGGAAAGTCCCCTGCCGATGCCGGCAATGCGCGATGGTTTGCGGTTGTGGTTCCAGGGGATGACTATTTTCCCTTCGGCCACCATCCGGCGGATGTATTCCCCCTCAAGCTGTTCGTTACCAGCCACGGTCTGCATCTGGGGGGTGATGATGCCCTGCCGGGCATTTTCAATCTGAGTCGACATTGGCTACATCCTTTTCGATTGGTAGGATACGTTCTTATCCTTGGGATACGCCGGCCTGTTCAAAGGTCGCCATTTCCTTCAACACCTTTACCCCGGCTTCGATCAGCGTCATTGCCAGTGCGGCACCGGTCCCCTCCCCCAGGCGGAAGCCGAGGTCAAGAATCGGTTCGGTACCGATTCGCTCCAGCATGAAGCGGTGACCGATTTCCACTGATTCGTGGGCGGCAAAGATATAGTCCCGCACGTGGGGATGAAGCTCCGAGGCGATCAGCGCCCCGGCAGTGGAGATAAAACCGTCGATGACAACCGGGATCGAATTGGCGGCGCAGCCAAGCACCAGGCCGGCAATTGCCGCGATTTCCAGACCGCCGACTTTGGCCAGCACATCCAGCGGATCACGGGGATCAGGCGTGTTGAGCGCCAGACCCTGCTCGATAACGCGGATCTTGTTGATCAACGCTTCGTCGCCGATGCCGGTGCCGCGATGGGTCACTTCCGCCACCGTTTTGCCGGAGAAGGCCGCGATGATCGCCGATGACGGCGTCGTATTGCCGATCCCCATTTCACCGGTGCCGACCACACCGATCCCTTCGGCGCGGCACTGATCAGCCAGCTCGATGCCGACGGAGAGGGCGGCGATGGTTTCGTCCCGCGTCATGGCCGGCCCTTTGGCAAAGTTGTTCGTGCCCCGGGCAACTTTTTTATGGATCAGGCCCTGAATGCCCGCAAAGTCATAATCGACACCCACATCCACAACCCGTACCTCAGCCCCCACATGCCGGGCCAGTACGTTAATCCCTGCGCCGCCGGAGAGAAAGTTAAGTACCATCTGGGGAGTCACTTCACGGGGGAAGAGCGATACCCCTTCCTCCGTCACACCATGGTCACCGGCGAAGGTAAAGACAACCTTCCGGGATATATCCGGGTTTGGATTGCCGCTGATGGCCACGATGCGCCGGGCGAATTCTTCCAGACGGCCCAGAGAACCAAGCGGTTTGGTTTTGTTGTCAAGCCGTGTCTGCGCCTGCTGCAACAGTTCCGGGCTGACCGGTTTGATGCGGGAAAGTGTTTCTGTGATGATGTCCATGGGATATCTCCTTTTTATCTGCTATTTCAATTTCAATGGAATTCCACTGATGACAACATGAACCTCATCCGCCGCCGCAGCCAGAGTCTGATTCGTGCTGCCGGCAATGTCACGGAAGATGCGCGACAGCCTGTTGTCCGGCACGATCCCCATGCCGACTTCACTGCTGACCAGAATAACCGGCGTCACCATCCCCTGAAGCGTACTCTGCAAACGCTGCAGATCCTCGTGAATCATCTCTTCAACCCGCTCCCCGCTCTCTTCATATCTGAACAGCAGGTTGGACAGCCAGAGCGTCAGGCAGTCCACCAGAATGGCCTGATACTGACCATCACAGCGGGCCAGAGCCTGTGACAGATGGATCGGTTCCTCGATCGTGCACCATTCAGCACCGCGCCGTTCCCGGTGCCGTCTGACCCGTTCGTCCATCTCGCCATCAAGTGCCTGAGCCGTTGCCAGATAGCCAAGTGGTGCGCCGAACTCCCGCGCCCGTTTCTCGGCACACAGGCTTTTGCCGCTGCGTGCTCCGCCGGTGATGAAGATAATCCGTGCCATACCGCCTCCTTATTCCAATTCCAGTTCAAAGATGATCTCAAGGCGGCGAAGAGATCGGCGACGTAGGCGTACAAGATAGTACGTTGAGGAGCCGATGACGAGCCAACGAAGAGAGGGCTTTGAAATGGAATTGGAATTAAATAAAAAAGCCCCGGTCCGTGAAAGGGACAGGGGCTCGAAAACCGGGTAATCAGATACGATCAGGCTTCGGCCCCTCGTTCCACGGAGGTCCCAAAACAGAATCGGAATGGCAGGTTTCCTGGCTTCAGGGTCATCTTACTAGCCGCGCCTTCCCGGAAAACTCCAGTGGCATTGTGCGGTGTTCATCGCCTGTTACAGTTGCGGGACAGCGAAGGATTCAAACCTTCTTCCCTTTTACCCGTGCGGCTAAGCACGGCACCAAAACCGTGTGGTTCAACAATTGTGTTGATGTGTGTAGCAGAGAGGGGAGACCAATGTCAAAGAAATTACTCCGCCCGGATCAGCAGGTTACTGATAGGGTGACAGTCCCCCCTAAACAGGACAGCAGACCATCCTGTCATGCTTCCTGCCAGTTCCCCGTTTTCCAGAATTTTGTCAAAGAATTCTTCCAGGGTTCAGGGTTCAGCCCTGACTCCTTGATCCAGGCCGGGTTGTAGTATTTGTCCTTATACCGGCTCCCTTCGTCACAGATGATGCTCACAATGGAACCGCCGCGCCCCTCTCTCTGCATCCGCTCCATGAGACGCAGCGCCCCGTAGAAATTGGTCCCGGTCGAGGGACCGACTTCAAAACCCACAAGCTCTGAAACCAGCTGCATCGCCGCAAGAGATGCATTATCCGGAACCTTGATCATGTGGGATACCCCCTGGCGCAGAAGGCTGAACGTTTTACCAAATACCACGGGACCGCTTGAGCCGATCCCCTCGATACGGGAACCGGTGGGAATGCGAAGTGTCTCATCGCCGGTTGTGTACCAGTCAAAGAGGACTGAATCCTCCGGATCAACAACGGCGAGTTTTGCCGGGCAGTTCCTGCCATTGAAATCAGCCCATTTACGGAGGTATCGAGCAATACTGGTGGCCGTCCCGCCCGAACCGGCGCCTGCGACAAACCATTCAGGACAGGGCATGGCTTCCATCTCCAGCTGGCGATACACCTCTGCTGCCATATTCATGCTTCTGTCCGGTTCCGCATCGAAGAAATCAAGCACCTTTTCCGTGTTGGCAAACTGGTTCAGGTTGTACCCCTGAGTATCAGTGACCAGCAGCTGCTCGATATACGCGGCAGGCGACATACCGGGAGGGGCAAAGGCTGCTTCGCCGCCATATTGCCTGATCGCCTTGATCTTCAACTCGCTGATGCCGGGGCGCATGACCGCCGTGAACTTCAGGCCGAGTATCGAAGCAAAATAGGCCTCACCGATAGCCGTATTGCCACTGGTTGCCTCGAAAAGATGGGTCTTGGGACCGATGGCGCCGTTCACGAGTGCACTCATGATAAGCCCCCATGCCACCCGGTGTTTGAGGCTCCCGGTGGGGGACTTGGCCTCGTTCTTCAGATAGATGTGCAGATTCTTGTTGAAGGGGGCTTTCAGGTACAGCAGAGGTGTCACGCCTGATCGTTTCCGTTCCGACCACATGAGGCGGATACTCTCCCGTGTCCAGGCCGGATCGGCGAAGTTCTGCGACGCTTCACGCGGTGCCCTGGTCAAGGCAAGGACTGAGGCGGACAGCGACTCACCACCGGCAAAACGCGGCAGGGCAAGGCTTGAAACTAACAAAAGACCTGAATTGAGAAATGCCCGCCTGTTGGGATTGTACTCTACAGACCTGTCTGGTTTTTTCATACGAGAAGCCTCCTGTACGGTTGATGCCTGAAGTAGAGTGAACTACGCAACGTGCTGTATCAATAATGTGGCGGCGGCTCTTCCTGATCAGGGTCGCGGGAAACTGACGGAGACATGACCAGAAACTGCTCCTTCAGCGCCGCAAAGCCGTGCTTCAACGCTTCAATCTCCAACTCCTGACGACAGACAATATCATTCAGTTCCTGAATTGTCATTTCCTGCTGCATATAGCGCAGCTCCAGTTCGTTAATCCGTTGTTCCATACGTTCCTCCATCCGGTAAAAGCGTTGATTGATGCATCATGCAGCGCCGCCATCCGGGCTACAGCTCATCGGAGACGTTGGATGCCTTGAAACTTCTGAACAGGAGCAGATCATACACCACCTTCAGGCCACCGGCAATTATGAATGAGCTGCCCGGAAACAGGGTAAACAGGGCCCCGGCAACCGCCGGGGAAAGGGATGCACCAATGGAGCGGGCGATACCGGTTATGCCGGCAGCGGCAGAGCGTTCATCCGGGTCAACCACGGCCATGGTGTAGGCCTGGCGCGTCGGCACGTCCATCTGCGAGATGCTGAAGCGCAGGAGCAGAACGGTGATCGCAAGGGCAAAATTCGGCATGAGCGGGACCAGGATAAGAAGAATATTTGACGGCAGGTGGGTAAATACCATGGTGCGGATGAGCCCGATTTTTTTTGCCAGCGGCACGGCAAGGAGCGCCGAAACACCGGCGAGCAGATTGGCTCCGAAGAAGATACTCCCCAGCGCAGCTTCATCTGCCCCGTAGCGGACATGAAACCAGTACGCCATAAAGCTCTGGAGCACGAAGCCCCCCGCAAAGGCATCCAGTGAGAAGAGCAGAGAGAGTCTGACGATCACTCCCCGTGACTTATGCAGGCCGAAACGGCTTTGCAGTCCGGCAGGGGGAGCATACCGGGGCGCCTCGCACTCCCCGGAAAGCTGCGCAAAAACAAGCGCAAGAAGGCCGCCGATAAGGGCATAGCCCAGCAGGACAACCCGGTAGGAATCCAGCGGGCTCATGCCGCCGGTCTGCAGCATTTTGGCCAGAAAACCTCCGGCCAGCGCCCCGAATGCCGTTGCCAGCGAGCCGATCAGGTTATACCAGGCGAAGAGTGACGTGCGCTGCTCTTTTGTGACAAGCTGCGAGAGCGCCGCCTGCTCCACGGGAAGAAACGGCCCTATTTCGTTGCCGCTCGGGCTTATCACCCCAAGAATGGCAGCGATAATGAGCAGCAGGGGATTGCTTGTCAGAATGAAGACCACCCCGGCCGCCAGCATGAGAAGGGCGCCGATGACAAGGGTTTTCCTCCGGCCGAACCGATCGGCCGTTGTGGTGAGAAGAAACGATATCCCCGCGTCACCGATAAGCGTCAGCGAGAACAGCACCCCCATGAGATAGTCGCCAAAGCCGGATTCAGAGAGGTAGAGGCCGAGGACGACCGACAGAAAGCCGTAGCCGAAGAGCCTGAGGGTGCGGGTGGTGAAAAGCAGTACGATATTCCGGTTGGCCATGAGCACCATCTGTTATTGAGCTTTTGCCGGGGTAAATTTCATCATGGATTTTATCAGAGGATTTCTGCCGTTCATGAACCGCTAGCAGACCGGCGACCCCACACGCACTAATCTACGGCTTTTCCCCGAGTTTATCAAACACCTTCATCAATTCAATTGGCAGCGGGAAGACAATGGTGCTGTTCTTTTCCACGGCAATCTCGGTGAGGGTCTGCAGGTAGCGCATCTGCATGGCGGCGGGGTTCTGGCTGAGGGTATTGGCCGCTTCCAGCAACTGCTGGCTGGCCAGAAGCTCACCTTCGGCGGCGATAACCTTGGCCCGTTTTTCCCGTTCAGCTTCTGCCTGTTTACCCATGGCGCGCTGGATCTGCTCGGGCAGATCGACACTTTTCAGTTCCACTGCAGACACTTGAATACCCCAGGGTTCGGTGGAGGAATCGATGATTTCCCGCAGCCTCAGGCTCAGTTTTTCGCGATCGGCAAGCAGTTCATCCAGGGTTACCTCACCAAGAATTGAGCGCAGTGTCGTTTGTGCAATCTGGCTCGTGGCGTAGTTGTAGTCCTCCACGCCAAGGATAGCCTGGGTGGCATCCATGACCTTGAAATACACAACGGCGCTGACCTTCAGACTCACGTTATCACGGGTGATGATGTCCTGACTCGGCACATCCAGCACGACCGTACGCAGACTGATGCGTACGGCGGTCTGAAAGGGGCGGAACACGAAGACGAGGCCGGGCCCTTTCGGGCTTCTGTTTACCTTACCCAGTGTGAACACCACCAGCCGTTCGTATTCGTTTACCACCTTAAGGCAGCTCACGAGCCAGATGAATGCGATTACAATAAATGGCGCAAAACCGAAGATCAGATTGTACAGTGCCAGCATGATGTCCTCCTTAAATCTGTTGGATAAATGGTTGACCTGCGTGAACGTCTAGTACATGCACTATGCACAGTGTAACTGTACTACACTATATCACCTTTCCTGCCGGCTCAGGTATCTAAGAACTAAATTCATAGAATTCTTGCGTTTTGCTTCAATCGTGGGTACGATCAGCACCATTTCTGGTGTGAGGTATTTTAAATGCTGTACGAATATGTTGCCGCTCTTGCGCTGAAAAAAAGAATTCTGGATATAAAAGTGACACTGCAAACAGAGCTTTCGTCCGGTCCTCTGGAAGATTGCCTTTTGCGCATTGAAGCTAAAGGTAAACAGGTCAGCGAGTATGTTCGGCAATCTGATATACATGCCCTGCAGAAAGGTCTTCGCATCTCCGGAGACGGGATATTTGAGACAACAGTCAATGCGGCACTGGACAAATTGAAGAAAATGATTTCTCCCTAGGAGGATGCTGCTTGTTATGATGACAAAAAAAATGATGAAAAAATACAGTTCACCATGTTCCCGGAGGTTCAGCAAATATGCACCCAATTCGTTTTTTTATCTGCGTACTATCCCTCTTACTGTTGACCACGTCACTCTGCGAAGCTGCCGGTAACGGAGTGCCCCCCTCGACAATCAACATCCGGGTTGACGCCTCGGCAGTCGATATAGCCACTATCCTGAATAAGTCTATCAATACTAATCTGTTCAAAGGACAAGGGGCATACGGAACTTCTGTCGAAATTTTACGTACCGGGGCGATAGCCGTAACGGCGGCAAATGATTTCGTGAACCTTTCAATACCTGTTCAGCTGACATTCGGCTATGGCATGTTTACAACCGGCCCACTCAAGACCGATCTTCGTTTTAAGGCCAAAGTATCTGTCACTGCTGACTGGCGTCTGAAGACGGAACTGTACTACACCGGGCTCTCTGACGGGCTGACGGATTCTCTTCGACTCGGCATGATCACCATAAAGCCAAAAAGCCTGGTGGAGGGCGTCACCCTGCCGGTGCAGAAACTGCTCGCCCCGATCATTGATGCCAAACTCAACGACACGGTCAAGCTCCGCGACAAAATTGCGCCGCTCTGGCAAAACGCATTTACTCCGGTACTGGTCGATAAAAACTTCAGCGCCTGGCTGAAACTGTCTCCGGAAAAAATCGTCATGAGCCCGATGGTGGCGACCAATAACCGCCTCAGTGTGTCAATTGGACTTGTAACATCGGCTGAAATCGTCATTGGGCCAAAACCGGCCCCGGAACCGCCGCGACCATTGCCGCAGATTCAGCAGCTCACAAATTTTGACAATCAGTTCCATATCCAGTTGGCTGCAAATATTTTCTTTACCGATCTTGTCACTGCACTGAACCCGATTCTGATCGACAAAACCTTTGGCGACGACAAGAAAATTACGGTCCGCAGCTTCAGCCTGAAAGGTGATGACGGTAAACTTGTGATCGATTTGACTTCAACCGGAGACTTCGAAGGGGGACTGACGCTCGTTGCAAAGCCGGTGTACAACCCGCAGGACAACACCCTCAGGTTCGAAAATATTGACTTTGACACCAAGCAGGCAGGATTCCTGGTTGGTGTCGGCAGCTGGTTGTTCAACGGCACAATCCGCTCAATTATCAAAGAAAAACTCAATACGACCATTACCGACCAGCTTGAAAGTGCCCGTGTCAAAGCGTCTGCCGCGTTAGCAAAAATCAAGCTTGCTGACCACGCTGAGCTTTCCGGCACCGTTAGGTCCTTGTCGCTTGGGGAGGCAACCGTAGCTGCTGACCGCCTGTCGGTTCAGGTTGCGGTTCAGGGAGAATCAGCTCTCAGCCTGAAATAATCACCGTGTAGGAGATCTGATCCCGGCAGGCACGGAATCAGTCTCAGCTCTACTGCTCATTTCCGAATAAAGTCATGGACTTAAATGAATCGATTGTGATAGAGGATTGTACCGGTTTTAGCAGAGTGTGCGGCAGCACCACTTGAAGAGAATCTACTTTGTACTGAGAGGGATATATGACACGTTCTGATATGATTGAACTGCTGGCTGAACGGAAGGGCATCAGCATCACGACTGCTGAAGCGGTGGTTTTGGAGATTTTCGGCAGTATGGCAGATACACTCATCGCCGGTAACAGGATCGAAATCAGAGGCTTTGGCAGTTTTGAGATTCGGGAGTATGAGGGGCGCTCCGGCAGGAATCCCAAGACCGGCAGTGAAGTCACAGTAGCGGCGAAGAAACGCCCGTTTTTCAAGGTTGGCAAGGAACTGAAAGAGCTGATTGCCAATCCTGCCTGAATCAGTCACCCAATCCAATCACCCCCTACCTAACTTGCTAATAAAAGAGGTTCTATGAAACGCTTGATTGCTAAAAGCATGCTGGCAGCATGCCTCGTTCTCGTCCCTGCACTGGTCATGGCTGCTGATACAGTGGTCCCAGCCGCTACCAAAGAAGATAAAGCATCCGTGCCAGCGGTCCCTCCCGTTACCGCCAAACCTTCTAAAATCGGCTCGATTGACATTACCTACATCGGCACGGAGTCGGACTACGGCGTATCTCTTAAAGCACAACTGTCCGAAAATAAAAACAAGCTTGAGGTAAAAATCCTTGCCGAACGGAAAAAACTCGACACGCTGAAAGCATCAATCGAGTCCAAAATAGCAACCTATACGCCAAAACAGCGTGAGGCAAAATCAAAGGAATTCCAGAAAAAGGTTGAATCTTTTCAGAGTCTTGTACGTGATTCGGAAGAATCACTCATGAAAGAACAGGAAAGCGAAACCGGCAAAATTTTCTCCCTGATCGAAAAGACCGTTTCCGAGTATGGTAAGGCCAATGATTTTGCCGTCATCAGCATCAAAAAAAATATTCTTTATACCGGCAGTGGTACTGATGTTCAGGATTTAACCAGTATTATCCTGAAAGCCGTTAACGACGCCTGGAAAAATAAATAGTTTGCTGCAGTACCGGGTGCAGACTCGGGATAAAGACAATCTGACCAGATAACAACAACGGGTTAGCCACACGGCTACTAAACCTTCAAACTGGTAACTCCGGATGAGTTACCGACGCCGTGGCAGGATCCTGCTGTTACAATTTATAAAGTTCGCAATCATCCCTACGACCGGACTGAAGCTAAATTTCGTCATTACCTAGTTGTGTCAAAGCCAGTTACAGTCTTGAGCCATCCGCTAAAACGAGAGATCCCGGCTCTTGTCAGTGACGTAAACCATATTTATGTAAAATGGGAGATGACAGTGAACATTAACCGACTTGACCACATAGTCTTAACGGTAATGAACATTGGAACCATAGTACAATTTTATGTCTCAGGCCTTGGGATTACAATTGCGAAATAATTCCCTGCCATGATTGACATTAGTGTTAACTGCGGTACAGTTTTCCGAAGCTATATTTGATGCCCTCGCGAAAACTACTCACGCCACTTGGGGCATGAAATCGTCGGCTTGAAAATTATCGGGGAAATCCCCAGATATTTTCTGAAAATATCTCATACTCTGCAAAATACGATCTTTGACA
>CAIOXL010000179.1 GCA_903862245.1 uncultured Geobacteraceae bacterium
CATTGCGTTACCGGAGATTGGGTGACGTGGAAGGAAACCCTGCTGGCAATGGAGGGTGAAGTCTGTGATCCGGTCGCTGCCGATACGGTGACGGAAGAAGATCTCGCTGCTGATATTTCCCGAGAGGACATACCGGGCGACGCCGAGACGGTGGAGCGTCCAGCGCCGCGTAAGGGTCGTAAGGGGCGTGCCGATAAATCGAACAGAGGAGATGGTGATGCTCATCCTGCGTGACCCGGTGGCTGTCGCCGGACTGGTGGATGCGGGGCTACGGCATCTGATCCAGACGCGGATACAGGAGCTTGCTACGTTCGATTCTTATGACCCGGAAGAGCTCGGGTACTTCATTGTGGCTGAGCCTGGTGATCTTGTTGCCGACTTGGAACGTGAAGCGGGATGCTTGATCCTGAGTTGCTTGTTCACGGGTGCTCGGTATGGGGAGGAAGGTTTTTCGCCTAATTTCGAGTGGGTTGAAGAGCATGCCGGTTTTTACGAAATGGTGTTCATCCTTTCGGATGGCGGTTTCGGCATTGACCTGTTTATACCCAAGCAGGCCGGTATGGATTCCCGGCTACTGTCCATGTGTGCCGCCTACGTCACGCCGCCGCCGAGCCCTACACCTGCGGTTGATTTGTAAGCGAGTTCCAACTAACCACCCCTATCGCTGTCCCACCCATTGCGCTGCCCGAGTCTTTGACCGGGCGGCGTTTTTTGTTTTCAGGAGCTGATATGTCAAAGGAACGTGTTGTTGTTTCCGCACCATTGTTCGACCTGGGTCGAGTCGTTGCCACGCCTGGCGCGCTTTCGTTATTAGCGGAGTCGCGTGTGAATTTCGTTGATTTATTGAACCGGCATGTCCGAGGCGATTGGGGTGATGTCTGCGCCGAGGATGGCAAATTGAACGATGTTGCCGTCCATCGGGGGGAACGGTTGCTGTCGTTTTACGCATTGGGCTGTGAATCCCGGAATTCGGTGATATGGGTCATCACCGAGGCTGACCGCAGTTCAACCTGCTGCCTACTGCCCTCAGAGTATTGATCATGAATCAGCTGAAATACACGCCGCCTTCTGATTCTTTGGTTGCGGTAATGGTCAATGGGCTTGATGACGTACGGCGTGAGGACTTTGAAGAGCGAAGCGCCATCATTGAGTTTGATGCTGGCATTTCGCGTGCGCATGCCGAGTGTCTGGCTTTGCTCAACATACTGAAGTGCTATCCCTCGCTATTGATTGGCGTCACGGCTTTTCAGATTGATATGGATGGTGCGACGAACTGGGTGTTGACGGCAAGTCCTGCTACCGCTCGGGATTACCTCGTCGATATTGGTGCTCTGGTGGTTGCCGAGGTCAATTTGAGCGACGTGATCCATGAGCGATACGGCGAAGTGGCAATGCTTTGTCACCTTGGCTAGTGGGGTGAGGTGCGACCGGTAGAACTACCGTAAATGGACCGGACGGTTGTCCGGGGTGAGGCTGCATCGTGTGGTGACGCTCCATGAGGTCACGCGTAGCCAGGTTCCATGCAGGGGTTACGCATTTTGCCGACGGCGGTTTCAAGGATTTCGAATCCGTTGTTCCGGCGGGCGCTTTCTATGTAATTGATTAGGAGAACTATTTATGGAAATTAGAGGCAAGCAGTTTCGCTTTACGCATCGCGATATTGAGCGGCTTTCGCCTTGTCCCGAGGGTTCCAGTTCTAAAGCGGACGAATACAGTGATACTGATGTCACCGGATTGCGTATTACTGTCAATAAGGTAGGGCGTAAGTTCTGGTTGTTGCGCTACACCGTCAATGGCCGCAAGCGCGCAATAAAGCTTGGCGAGTTTCCTGCGTTGGATGTCGTGGGGGCTCGAAAGCGTGCGCTGGAAATACGCGGGCAGCTCGATCGCGGTATCGATCCACAAGAGGAACGTGATCAGTATCGCGAAATGCCGACCTTCCTGGAATTCGCGGAACGAGATTACATGCCGCTGGCGCGTCAAACCAAGCGCTCATTTATGGACGACGATTCCCGTCTGCGGCATCACCTTCTTCCCCGATTTGGTCACAAGAAATTGTCGGACATCACGACACGTGAGATCCAGAGTTGTGTGGGTGAAATTGCGAAGAGTCTCACGCCAGCCACCTCCAACCGGGTGCTGTCGCTGATCTCGCGGATGCTGAAACTGGCAACGGTGTGGGGGCTCATTGAGCGGAATCCTTGTGTGGGAATCACGAAGTCTCGGGAAGCCCGCGTTAAGGAGCGCTATTTGACGAATGAGGAAATCGGTCGCCTGTTCCGTGCCATGGATGCCGATAAGAATCAGACGGTGGTCGCGGCGCTCAAGCTACTGTTACTCACTGGGTTGCGGAAGAATGAGGTCTTAAAGGCACGATGGGATCAGTTCGATGAGCGGGGGTTGCTCCATTTGCCGCTCACGAAAGCGGGGAAGCCGAGAACCGTTACGCTCAGTCAGGAGGCGATGAAATTGTTGCATAGCCTGCCAAGTCGAGGTGTCAGTGAGTGGATTTTTCCGGGGCGGTTTTCTGGACCGGTCGATAACGTGGATAAGTGCTTCCGGCGTTTGCTGATTCAAGCGGGGGTATCGAGGATGAGAGTTCATGATCTGCGACACACCCACGCCAGTATTCTGGCGAATAACGGAGTGTCGCTCTACACGATCCAGACCTGCTTGGGGCACAGCAGTCCGAACATGACTGTACGGTACTCGCACCTTTGCGATGCTTCCTTGCGTCAAGCAGGGGATGTCGTTGGCAGTGTGGTGAGTGGTGCCGTCAGTGCTGGCGATTCGGGAATAGCTGCTTCCGTTTAGCGTAGGGCAGCGACGTTCGATATCTGAGGGAGGGCGCTGGAATAAACATTGCAGCAAGTTAGATCAAGCTGTATTGCCCGATTCTTCGGGCTTTTTTTGTACAAATAATTTGAGTGAGGCTAATTTTCGTTTAACACTCTTAGTTTTGAACTGTGGCTTATTTCGGTAAAAGGAATCCAGCTTGATAATTTCAGACATCTCTTTCTCACGTGATTTCCGAAACAGGAACGTACGAAGCTTCACTTGTAATTCTTTACGCTTTGTCGAATGTTGCTGACGCAACTGAAAAATTTTGGCTTCGGCCATTTCCTCGTAATGTCTAAACGCTGTTTCCTCTAATATTCTTTTTAGCGCCATAATAGGCGGCAACGCTTTTAATGCCGTATCAGAAAAAGACAGCTCTGCCACCCCCATATCAATTTGTTCTAGCATTGTTAATGGCTTTTGGAAACATTTAACTGAATCGACTGGATAGCCGTGAGGCAAAATGAGTTGATAAATTGGGAGCCCTAACTTGCGCTGAAAATCCTCTAGGAAAGTCAATAAAACGCTCTCTGGTAACCTGATCTCGCGACGCTCCTCGTTGTTATCGATCCAGTACGCTGAATCCGTTTGTTTGATTGTCTTCGGCCGACCTATTGGCCGCTTTCCTAGTGGTTTTTTAGGGATCAGATTTACGATCTGAATATTGACGTATCGGGTTTTCACCTCCATTCCCCACAACACCAGCCATTGGTCGTGTTGATCTCCTGGTGGAATCAATACCTGTCCCAGCACGATGCAGCAATTCTCTGACTTTGGGACGTCCTGAACAGCGCACGATTTGCGCGTGTCCTTGAATAGTTTGTGATAGGTCCCCTTCCCCATTGGCGGCAACTTCTGATCAGTTGCTGTACGCAACAACGTATACAGCGCTCTTTCGGAAAGTCCTGTCAGCTGCAGCAGATATTCCGATAGTTCCTTGAGCAACTGCTCACTCGGTGTCAGTTCTGACTTGATGGGTGGCCCTTTGTGAAATGGTCGCAACTTCACTTCAGGGTGTTCCTCCGCAATCGACTTAATGCGGTACCGGAGGCCGCGCTCAGTAATTTTCAGACCTAGCTTGTCCTCAACCTCTTTTACCAGCTCTTTAACCGATCGACTCGTCAGGATGACCTTGCAATCTGGCGGGGTTGGTTCCTGGAGCCCTTTAAGGAGCTTTGTCTTGTGGGAAGAGTTGAATCCTGATGGTGTCAAGGGATTGGGCAGTGATGTTTGGAATTCATCACTCTAGCCTAAGTTTGTCACTATCTGTGAACACAATCGTGGCGCCGGAAATGATTTTCTGAGGGATATTGGCTGCTCACGCTTTTTAAAGGCTGGATCATAATTTTATCCGTGCATTCATAGGTTTACATGCGTTGCTTTGCAGCGGAACACTGGGTTAAATGGGCTCCGTTAACAGCCAACACAGAACCGAATCATGAAACTAGCCCCAGAAAGTAGTACCGACATCGAACCGCCCACGCGGCTAAAGCAGGTGGAATCTGCTGTCCTTGGCGAACCGGGATTACGGCGCATTCAATACCCCATCAGCACGGCCTATGTGCTGCAAGTCACCGCTGATGGTAAGCGTCGTCGCATCACCCTAAAAAAACCCGAACCTCGGGATGATGTCGAGGCGGTTATGTTCGCCCGGCAGATCAAACAACGCTTGGC
>CAIOXL010000180.1 GCA_903862245.1 uncultured Geobacteraceae bacterium
AACGAAGAAGAAAGCGAGATGATCCGCTCGATTTTCTCCCTCGGCTCAACCATTGTGCGGGAGGTCATGGTTACCCGCACTGAAATGGCCTGCGTCACCGTGGATGCCACCGTGCGGGAACTGCTGGACACCATTATTGCCTGTGGACACTCCCGTATTCCGGTGTACGAAGATTCAATTGATAACATCATCGGCCTGCTGTACGCCAAGGATCTCCTTAAAGAGTGGGGCACCGATGAAGCGCGCCTTTCAGTCCGTCACATCATGCGTCCCCCCTATTTCATTCCCGAATCAAAAAACCTTGAGCAGCTGCTGCAGGAGTTCAAGCGCAAGCGGATTCATCTGGCGATTGTCATTGATGAGTACGGCGGCACCTCCGGTCTGATCACGATCGAGGACCTGCTGGAACAGATCGTGGGGGACATCCAGGACGAATATGATCGTGAGGAGTCCCTTCTGACGATCAACCCTGACGGCAGCATCACAGCTGACGGGCGGCTCCCGGTTGAAGAACTTGAAGAACATTTCGACCTGCAGATAGAGCGCGACAAGTTCGACTCCGTCGGCGGGCTCGCCTTCCACCTGTCCGGAAAGATTCCGTCAATCGGAGACACCATCAAGGGGGACGGACTGATACTGAAAATCCTCGACGCCGATCTCCGGCGGGTAAAAAAGGTTGCCATCAGCCGCATACGCAGCGTTCCGGCAGAAGATCCGGGGCATGAGTGAACACTTCGACCGCATTATCAAAACTCAGCCAGCTGTTCGACCGCCGGGGGGGGCTTGCCATCGCCAGCGGCATTCTGATCGCCCTCTCCTTTCCGAGCCCCGGCCTCTCCTTCCTGGCCTGGGTCGCCCTGATTCCCCTGCTGACCGCCCTGGAAGACAGCACCCCGCAGGAAGCCTTTCGCGTCGGCCTGACCTGCGGCATCACCGCGTACGCCGCCATCCTCTACTGGCTCAACATCGTCTTTACCCAGTACGGCCACCTCCCCTGGGCTGTCAGCATCCCGGCATATCTGCTGCTGGTGCTCTGGCTGGCACTGTTCTACGCCCTGAGCACCCTCGTTACCCGCATGGGGGAACGGATCGGCATCAAAGCGGCCTTTACCCTGCCGGTCGCCTGGGTCGCCTTTGACTTTATCCGCTCGTTCCTTTTTTCCGGCTTTGCCTGGGCCATGCTGGGGCACTCGCAGTTCCGTACACTGCCGCTGATCCAGGTCGCCGATCTGGCCGGTGTCTACGGTATTACGCTGCTGATCGTCCTGACCAACATTGTTCTGTACCGAGCCCTGCGCGCGGTTTTCGGTGCCGGTGTCCCCTACCCGGTAAAAAGTGCTGTACTGCTGCTGCTCCTGCTTATTGCCACCCTCTTCTACGGTTTCAGCCGTTTGAATGATCTGGAGACCGCGTCCTCAAAGCCGCTCCGGGTGGCCCTGATTCAGGGCAATATTCCACAGGACGTCAAATGGAGCCCGGCGTTCCGCCAGCGGACGGTGGACACCTACGAGCGCCTCAGCCGGGATGCCGCCAAGGGGGGGGTCGACCTGGTGGTCTGGCCGGAAAGCGCCGTGCCGTTCTTTTTTCAGGATGAGCCGCTCCAGGCAGAGCGGATCAGGAACCTGGCGCGGGAAATGAATGCCTGCCTGCTGTTCGGAAGTCCGGCCCACGAACTGCGCAACGGCAGAAGCACCTTTCTGAACAGCGCCTTTATGGTCTCACCCGGCGGCGAAACGATCGGCCGCGCTGACAAACTGCATCTGGTGCCGTTCGGCGAGTACGTCCCTCTGGGCAACATCCTGACCTTCATCAACAAGATCGTTGTCGGCATCGGCGATTTTGCCCCCGGCGAGCGGGCGGTGACGCTGGATATGGGCGCCACAAAACTGGGTGTTCAGGTCTGTTACGAAATCATCTTTCCGGAACTGGCCCGGCAGTATGTGCAGGGGGGCGCCCGGGTACTGGTGGCAATTACCAACGATGCCTGGTTCGGCCGCTCCTCCGCCCCGTATCAGCACCTGGCCATCTCGATCTTCCGCGCCATCGAAACCCGCACCCCGCTGATACGTGCGGCAAATACCGGAATAACCGCAATTGTTGACCAGAACGGCCATATCAAAACCATGACCGGCCTGTTTACCGAAGCGTACCGCACCGGCGAAATCCAGCCGGGGAGCGGCTCATCACTCTATCTGACCATCGGTGACCTGCCGGCCTGGTTCTGCGTGTTCCTCACCGCCGGCATAGCCCTGGCGGCAGGGATCAAACGAAAAAACATCACTTCCAAGGAGTAACCGCCATGTACCGTGAAGAAATAGCAGCTGTAAAAGATTGTGAAGAGAGAATCGCCAAGCTTCGGGGGTCTCTTTGACATAGATGCCAAACGCGAAGCGATTATGGAGATGGAATCGATCATGTCTCAGCCCGGTTTCTGGGACGACTCCGGAACATCGCGGGAAATCATCAAAAAACGGACGACCCTGGAAAAGGTTGTTCAGCTGTGGGACGGACTGGTACGGCAGGCGGAAGACGTCAGGATCATGATCGAACTGGGCGAGGAAGCCCAGGATGCCGGGACGCTGGCGGAAGTCCATGACATGGCCGGGCGGCTGATGGATGCGGTCGGGGCCGCCGAGTTCCAGCGCATGCTCTCCGGCCCCCATGACCGCAACTCCTGCTTCATCACCATCAATCCGGGAGCGGGCGGCACCGAGTCCCAGGACTGGGCCGAGATGATCCTGCGCATGTACCTGCGCTACTGCGAAAAGAAAGGGTGGAAGACCGTCATTACCGAATATCAGGCGGGCGATGAAGCGGGGCTCAAATCCGCCACCTTCAACGTCAGCGGCGAATATGCCTACGGGTATCTCAGGGCGGAAGCCGGTATTCACCGTCTGGTCCGCATTTCACCCTTTGACAGCAACGCCCGTCGTCACACATCCTTTGCCTCCATGTACGCCTTCCCGGAAATTGAAGAGGAAGATATCGAAATAAAAATCAGCGACAGCGATCTGAAGGTTGACACCTTCCGCTCCGGCGGCGCCGGCGGCCAGCACGTCAACACCACCGACTCGGCCGTCCGTATCACCCATATCCCGTCCGGCATAATCGTCGCCTGTCAGTCCGAGCGGAGCCAGATCTCCAACCGGGGCACGGCCATGAAGGTATTGCGCGCCAAGCTGTATGAGCGGGAAGTGGAAGAGCGCAAGGACAAGGCTTCGGAAATCGCTGCGGAAAAGAAGGAAATCGGTTGGGGGAGCCAGATCCGCTCCTATGTGCTGCACCCCTACAAGATGGTCAAGGATTTGCGTACCGGCGTGGAGTCAGGCAATCCGGATTCTGTGCTGGACGGTAATCTGGAGGACTTCGTAGTGGCGTATCTGATGGGAGTCAGGCGAAACGTCGGCGATGTGGACTAGCGGCGAATCCGTTCCTGCTGCCCCGGTTAACCGGACCGGCAGGAGCGGTGAACGTCAGGGCACCAGAGAAGACCCCGGAAAACAGACATTGTGCGGTAAATTGGCTTTCGCGCCGCATTTGGCACAGACCACCGTCGGGGCGCAGTTCAGATGCTGCACCTCGTTCAGCAGTCCCATATGCGACAGCCAGCAGATATGCCCCCGGTGCAGTTCCCCGCAGCTGCACTTCTTTTCGCTAATTTTTTTATCCTCTTGATCACTCATTGTATTTCCCTTGAATCCGGGTCCTGTATTACACCATTTGGGTCAAGTATACTCCACATTGGTATAATGGGGAAACAACTTCCACTCTGCCCGCCGCCTCACCAGATGGGTTTTACCCTGTAATCCGCAAGTAATTATTGACATCACGGGGAATTACATGCAAAGAGTTACCTGACTGTCATTAGATTATTCCTTTGTCAGAGTCAAAGATCCTCATGCCGGGTGAGTCCACCAAAATAAGGGGCCTTTTATGACTGCCACTCAGCACCCTACCCCGCGACACTCCGCAATCCCTGCCAAATACAACCTGCCATTTTTTCTCGCTGTGATTGCCGCCGGTCTTGCCGTCAACTTTTTAAAGATTCAGATATTCCCCAACATAGATTTCATCTTCGGCAGCATCTTCGGGCTGCTTGCACTGCAGTTTTTCGGACGTACCAGGGGTACACTGGCGGCTGCCGTCATTGCGGGATCCACCGTCATCATCTGGAATCATCCGTATACCATGATTATCATGACCGCTGAGGTGGCGGTTGTCGGCTGGCTGATGACGCAGCGAAAGATCGGAATGGTGGTTGCCGACACTCTGTACTGGCTCATTATCGGCATGCCGTTGACGTATCTCTTTTTTCATATTGCCATGAACATCCCGCTGGGCGGCACCATGATAATCATACACAAGCATGCGATAAACGGCATCGCCAATGCAGTGATCGCCCGTTGTATCTTTGTCGCATACGTACTTTGGTCACGGACTGAACTAATTTCATTCCGCGAGATTGTCTACAATCTGCTGGCCCTTTTCGTGCTATGCCCGGCGCTGTATTTACTCTCATCCGGCAGCAGAACTGACTTCGTCGAAGCGGACCAGAATACTCGCAACGGATTGCTGCACGACCGCAATTTTTCAGCGCACTATTTGTCCTCCCTGATAGCACAGAAAGAAAATTTGCTTGTCCACCTGGCGGAGATGGCGGCAGTGCGCTCCCCGGAGCAAATGCAATGTTCCTTGGAACAGGCCGTCAAGTCGGACAACTTTCTTCTACAGATTGAGCTTCAGGACAGAAGTGAAAGGACCACTGCCGCATTTCCTCCCGTCGCGGCATCAGGAAAGAGCAGCATCGGCAACAACTATTCTGGCCGATACAGTGTTCACCTTAAACAGACCGTGCCGCCGGTACGTTCAAAAGTGGTCATAAGCAGATTTGACACCCCCACCCCGATAGTTGCCATACTGGCGCCGGTGGATTCCCACGGAGCATATGGAGGCTATGTCAGCGGCATCATTGACCTTGACCCCATACGGGAGTTCTTTGACAACAGTGAAGCTTCACATCGCCATAGTTACACCCTGCTTGACAAAAACGGCGTCGTCATTATGAGTAATCGCCCCGATCAAACGGCAAACACTCCGTTTGCCCGTGGCAGAGGAACGGTTACGAAAATTGATAAAGACATCAGCCGGTGGGTACCGGAATCGCCGCCTAACACGCCATATTTTGAGCGATGGAGGGGAGCATACTACCGTGCGGAATCTGAAATAGCCACACCGGGAGGCTGGAAGCTGATTCTGGATCAACCGATGGCACCCTTCATAAATACTCTGTACGCCCGATTTTCGAAAGAGCTGGCACAGCTATTCATTATCCTGCTTCTATCGCTGTTTCTGGCAGAGCTATTGAGTCGGATGCCCACCGCCTCACTGGAGAAGCTGCGACTGGCAACGCATAACCTCCCGCGCAGATTGGATACAGCTGCGACTGTCGTCTGGCCTGAAAGCAGCATCAAGGAAACGAGTCACCTTATTTGCAATTTCAGGGAGATGGGGGATGCCCTGACGGCAAGGTTCAAGGAATTGCAGCAGTTCAATGAATCTCTGGAACAGCAAATGAACGAGCGTATCCGGCAGACTACGAAGCTCGAAACTGATCTCCGGATTGTCATAAACACCATGCCGATTGCATTCTGTTTTGTTAAAAAACGGGAGCTGCGATTTGTTAATCCAGCCTTTCTGACTATTTTCGGTTATGAGCAGGACACAGTGAAAGGCATGAAAACCTCTGCATTCTACGCCGACGACGTAACATACGAACGGACCGGAAAGGAGGCCTATCCGGCAATCCTCGCCGGCGGGATTTACTCCGGAGAAGTCGAGATGAAAAAGAAAGACGGCGCCCGGATATGGTGCGACATCCTTGGCCAGGCGGTAAATCCGGAAAAACCGGATGAAGGTTCCATTTGGATGCTTCAGGACATAACCGGGCGCAGGCAGGCCGAACATGAATTGGCAGCTAATGAGCGTTTTATGCGGGTGGTTACTGACACCATACCCGGCATGGTCGCATACTGGACCAGTGATTTGCGCTGCGTGTATTCAAATAATGCCTATGAGGAGTGGTTCGGCAAAACGCAGAAGCAGATGCAGGGTATTCACATCCGGGACATGATGGGGGAGGAACTGTTTCGCAAGAACGAGCCCTTTATCTGCGCCGCACTGCGGGGAGAACAACAGAAGTTTGAACGGACCCTGACCAAGGCCGACGGCAGCATCGGCTATACATGGGCCTTCTACATCCCCTCCTTTGAAGCGGGGATGGTCGTGGGGTTCTTCGTGCTGGTAAGCGACATCACCGAACTGAAAGAGACGCAGCTTGAATTGGCTAAACGGACCGAGGAGGCGGAAACTGCCAACATAGCCAAGAGCCAGTTCCTGGCGACCATGAGCCACGAAATACGCACCCCCATGAACGGGGTCATCGGTGCGCTGGAACTGCTGCTGCACTCCGGGCTTACCCAGGAGCAGAGGGACTACGCAGATATCGCCGCGCGGTCCGGCAATGATCTGCTCCGCCTGCTTAACGACATCCTTGACCTTTCAAAGATCGAAGCCGACAAAGTCGAGCTGGAATCAGCAGATTTCAACCTGAACATGGAAATTTCGAAGGCAATCAAACTCCTGTCGCTCCATGCCCATGAAAAAGAGGTGCAGCTTACCTGTTCAGTTGATGCCGATGTCCCGGCAGCCTTAAGGGGTGACCCGGGGCGACTGCGCCAGGTCATTACCAATCTCGTTGGCAACGCCATCAAATTCACCCCCGAAGGCTCCATATCCCTTCAGGTCAGCACTGATGCCGAAGATGAACATTCAGCCACGCTCCGACTGCTGGTGCACGATACCGGAATCGGCATAGCGGCCGACAAACGGGAACATATATTCAAGCCGTTCACCCAGGGGGATGGTTCCACCACGCGCAGGTTCGGCGGCACCGGACTCGGCCTGACCATCTGTAAACGCCTGGTGGAGATGATGGGGGGAAGTATCGGTGTTGACAGCGTCGAGGGGGAGGGTTCAACATTCTGGTTTACGGTTGTCTTTGAGAAGCAGGTAACTCCCTCCCTCCCCCATGTTGCGGAGCTTGAAGAGCCCTCACAACCATCGGCTCTGTATGGAGAGCGGGGGATGGGCCCGCTTTCCGCACCCCCGATCCGCATCCTGCTGACCGAGGATGATCCAAACGCCCAGAAGATACTGCCACGGCTGCTGCAAAGCTACGGCTACCAGGTGGATGTGGCAGGTAACGGCAGAGAGGCACTGCAGGCCCTGGAGAGCACCGACTATGCATTGGTGCTGATGGACTGCATGATGCCGGAGATGAGCGGCTATGAAGTTACTGCTCTGATCCGCGATCCGTCCTCGGCAGTCCGGCGCCATGATATCCCGGTGATTGCCCTGACCGGAAATGCCATGAAACAGGATCGGGAGCGCTGCCTCGCCGCCGGGATGGATGACCACCTGTCCAAACCGCTGCTGCTGGCTGATCTGCTTGCCAAACTGGATATATGGCTGAAGGGGTAAAAACAGAGCGGTCTGAAAATGTAACCGGCAACCGTCCAGACAATAAAAGGGCTGCAGCGCACTGCTGTGGCCCTTTATTTTGCAAAAGATATATTATTCCAATTCCAGTTCAAAGATGATCTCAAGGCAGCGAGGAGATCGGGGACGTAGGCGTACAAGATAGTACGTTGAGGAGCCGAT
>CAIOXL010000181.1 GCA_903862245.1 uncultured Geobacteraceae bacterium
ACACGACGCTCTTCCGATCTCCCCTACATGGCACGTTCCTCGTTTCCCGGCCGTGAAGATCAGGCGGCTACCTACCGCAAAGTTCTGGAGGGTTTTCCGGGACAGACGGTCAATATCCGTACCCTGGATATCGGCGGCGACAAGGGGCTTTCCTATTTTCCCTGCCCACATGAGGACAATCCGTTTCTGGGGTGGCGTTCAATCCGGGTCTCTCTGGACCGTCAGGATATTTTCAAGGAACAGTTGGCCGGCATTCTGCTCGCCGCAGCTGCGGGTAACGTGACGATCATGTTTCCACTCATCAGCAGCCTTGATGAAATACGGCAGATCAGGGAGATTCTGACATCGGTCAGAAATGAGCTGCTGCGTGAAGGTCATGACGTGCCCGGATATATTCCTCTGGGGATCATGATCGAAGTGCCGGCGGCGGTGCAGATCATTGATTACCTGATTCAGGAGGTGGATTACGTCAGTATCGGTACCAATGACCTGATCCAGTACACCCTGGCCGCCGACCGGAACAACGCCAGTGTCAGGCAGTATTATGACCCGTATCATCCGGCCATTCTGCACTCCATCAAGCGGGTTGCCGATGCCGCCAATAAAGCCGGAAAAAAAGCGTCGGTCTGCGGTGAAATGGCTGCCGATCCGTTGTGTGCGCTGCTGTTGACCGGCTTGGGAATCCGTGAATTCAGTCTTTCGGCGCCGAGTATTCCGGTGGTGAAACAGGTGTTGCGCAGTAATAGTTTCGAGGCGTGCCGGCGGCTGGCGCGGGCGGCTTTGGCCTGCCGAAACAGTGCTGATATGGGGCGCTGTCTGGCTGCTGCCAGAAAAAAACTGATTCTGTAATAGTACCTATTTGAGGAGATACCGTTTTGTACGATGGCCGTCCCACATTTGCCGAGATAGACCTTGCGGCGCTCAAACATAACTACCAGTTGATCCGTTCGTCAATTCCGCAGCGGACCGAGATTCTTGCGGTTGTCAAAGCGGATGCCTATGGGCACGGGTTCATGGATATCAGCCGCGAACTTGAGCTCTTCGGGGTTGATGCGTTTGGTGTCGCGTTCCTTGCCGAGGGGATCCAGTTGCGCAAAAGCGGCAGCGATAAGCCGATCCTCCTGCTGGGGGGGATTTACCCGGGGCAGGAGCGAAAGTGTATCGGGTTCAACCTGTCGACAACGGTTTTCACTCTTGAACAGGCGCAGGCGCTCAATCAGGCGGCATCCGGCGGCAAGCTCTTCCGCAGGGCCCAGGTACATCTCAAGATCGACACCGGTATGGGGCGTTTGGGCGTGCCGTACAGTGACGTGCCCCAGTTCCTTGCCGAACTGAAGAAACTGCAGAATATCGCCCTTGAGGGGGTGATCTCCCATTTTGCCAGTGCTGACGAGCTGGATGAATCGGGCGAGTCATTCACCCGTCTGCAGCGGGAACGCTTTGCGTGGGCGCTGTCAGAGATCCGTGCGGCCGGTTTCACGCCTCGCTACATTCATATAGCCAACAGTGCGGCGGCGCTGCTGAACGATATTCCGGACTGTAATCTGATCAGGCCGGGAATCGCCTTGTACGGGGCGCTGCCCTCCAGTGATTTCCAGGGTAAGCTTGATCTCCGGCCGGTGATGCGCCTGAAAAGCCGAATCGCCATGCTCAAATGGGTCGAGCCGGGCAGCACAGTCAGCTATGCCCGTCGTTTCACCGCCGACCGGCGAACGCTGATTGCCAGTGTGCCGGTCGGGTATGCCGACGGCTATCCCCGCGCTCTGACCAACCGGGGTGAAGCGCTGATTCGCGGACAGCGGGCGAGGGTGGCCGGTACCGTCTGCATGGACTGGATCATGCTGGATGTCACCGGGATAGAAGGCGTTGCCGTGGGAGATCCCGTTACCCTCATGGGCCCTGACGGCAGTGGTCACTGCATCCATGCGGAAGAGCTGGCGGTCTGGGCAGACACCATCCCCTATACGATATTCTGCGGCATCAGCAAGCGGGTACCGAGGGTGTATCTCAAGTAGTTCATCGTATAACAATCATTTTGGCCGGTCTTTTGGGCTGTTGCGCGTCCTGAATGGCGTAAAACGGTTGGAATTTTTGCTCAAAGCATGGTACAAACGTCCCGCTTTACACCTGAACAATAGCAGAGCGATGACCCCCGCAGTATATCGATTGATCGGATAGACCATCTACAGTAAGGAGTACGGGCATGGCAAAAATTACCAGGGCGCTGATCAGCGTCTCTGACAAAAGCGGTATTATTGAGTTTTCCCGGCAACTGGCCGGTTACGGGGTGGAACTGCTTTCCACCGGCGGCACCGCCAAGCTGCTGCGTGAAGCCGGCCTTGCCGTCAAGGATGTTTCGGAGTTCACCGGTTTTCCGGAAATGCTTGACGGACGGGTCAAGACCCTGCACCCCAAGGTGCATGGTGGTCTGCTCGGCATGCGTTCGAACCCGGAGCATGTGGCCAAAATGAAGGAACATGGCATTGAGAATATTGATATGGTGGTTGTGAATCTGTATCCCTTTGAAGCCACCACCGCCAAGGAAGGGTGCCACCTGGAAGACGCCATAGAAAATATCGACATCGGTGGCCCGACCATGCTGCGCTCTGCCGCCAAGAACTATCCCGATGTTACCGTGCTGGTTGACAGCGCCGATTACGCGCAGGTGCTGGACGAGATGAAGGCGGCTGATGGTGCGGTTTCCGCCGCCACCAACTTTGCCCTTGCGGTGAAGGTGTTTCAGCACACCGCCGCCTATGACGGGGCGATATCAAACTATCTGGGAGCACGACTGACCGACACGGTTGCGGAGTATCCCCCCACATTTACCCTGCAGGTCAAAAAGGCCCAGGACCTCCGCTACGGCGAAAATCCCCACCAGACAGCGGCGTTCTACGTTGAGGGGCGCATCACCGAGCCGTGTGTTTCCAATGCCCTGCAGCTTCAGGGGAAGGAACTCTCCTTCAACAATATTATCGATCTGGATGCCGCTATTGAAACCGTCAAGGAGTTCGAACAGAGTGCGGCGGTTATTATCAAGCACACCAACCCCTGCGGCGTCGCCCTGGCGGATTCGCCGCTGGACGCCTACCTCAAGGCGCGGGAATGTGATCCGGTGTCTGCTTTTGGCGGCATCGTCGGCTTTAATCGCACGGTTGATGCCGCAACGGCCAATGAGCTGACCTCCACCTTTCTGGAAGCGGTTATCGCCCCCGGTTACAGTGAAGAGGCTCTGGCCATTTTCACGGCGAAAAAGAATGTGCGGGTCATGCAGGTGCCGCTCCTTGACAGCTATGCTGCCGGCGGCTCAGACCTGAAGCGCGTGACCGGCGGCCTGCTGCTGCAGGGGCGCGACCTGGGGATGGTCAATGCCCGTGACTGCCGTGTGGTCACCGAGCGCACACCGACCGCTTCTGAATACGAGGCGCTTGATTTTGCCTGGCGGGTCTGCAAGCATGTTAAATCCAATGCCATTGTTTTCTGCACCCGTGATCAGACGGTCGGGATCGGTGCCGGGCAGATGTCCCGTGTTGATTCATCCAAGATCGCTGTGCAGAAAGCGCTGCTCCCGACCCAGGGCACCGTGCTGGCTTCCGATGCGTTTTTCCCCTTCCGCGACGGGGTTGATGCCGCAGCTGAAGCGGGGGTAACGGCCATTATCCAGACCGGCGGCAGTGTCCGTGATGAAGAGGTCATCAAAGCCGCCAACGAACACGGCATCGCCATGCTCTTTACCGGCATGCGTCATTTCCGGCACTAAAGGACAGGGGCTATTATGAAAATACTGGTAATCGGCGGCGGCGGCCGCGAACATGCACTGGTCTGGAAAATTGCCCAGTCACCGCTCGTAACGAAAATCTATTGCGCTCCGGGGAATCCCGGAACCGCCGCACTTGCAGAAAACCTTCCGATAGCGGTCGATCAGCTGGATAAGCTGCTGGCATTTGCCTACGAAAACGGCATCGATCTGACGGTGGTCGGACCGGAGCAGCCGCTGTCACTCGGCATCGTTGACCTGTTCGAGTCGCACGGACTTAAAGTATTCGGCCCGTCGCAAAAGGCTGCGTTTATCGAGGGGAGCAAGGCGTTTTCGAAGGATCTGATGCAGAAGTACAATGTGCCGACCGCAGCGTACGGCGTATTTACCGATCTAGTTGAGGCTGAAGCGTTTATCAACCGTACCGGGGCACCGATCGTGGTCAAGGCCGATGGTCTGGCGGCGGGCAAGGGGGTCATCATCGCCCAAACGTGTGAGGAAGCGGTTACGGCCGTACGTGACATGCTCAGCGGCAACGCCTTCGGCAGTGCCGGTTCGCGTGTTGTTATCGAGGAATTCCTGACCGGCGAAGAAGCATCGTTTTTGGTCATCACCGATGGAAAAAATATCATCCCGCTTGCCAGCGCCCAGGATCACAAGGCGATTTTTGACGGCGATCTGGGGCCGAACACCGGGGGGATGGGGGCCTACTCTCCTGCTCCGGTGGTTACGCCGGATATTCATGAAAAGGCTATGCAGCAGGTAATTCGTCCGACCGTCGAGGGGATGGCTATGGAAGGGCGCCCGTATCGCGGCGTGCTCTATGCCGGTTTGATGGTGAAGGGTGGCGAAGTTAAAACCCTGGAGTTTAACGCCCGCTTTGGTGATCCGGAGTGCCAGCCGCTGCTCATGAGGATGAAATCCGACATCGTGCCGGTACTCTGTGCCGTTGCTGATGGTGATCTCTCTGCGGTCGGCATTGAGTGGCACGATAAGGCGGCTGTCTGCGTCGTTATGGCGGCTGAAGGGTATCCGGGCGATTACCGGAAGGGCGATGTCATCGCCGGCCTGGATCGTGCGGCAGGGCTTGACGATCTCTACGTATTTCATGCCGGCACTGCGGAAAAAGAGGGTGCCTGCGTCACCAACGGCGGCAGGGTCCTGGGGGTTACGGCGCTTGGCACAACGGTAAAAGATGCCATAGCTTCCGCCTATCAGGGGGTTTCGCAGATTACCTGGCCCGGCGTCCAGTATCGCAGTGATATCGGTAAAAAAGCACTTGAGCGTACACAATGAAAAGAATGGTAACTCCGGAGGTGACACGATGAAAACTGCCCCGCTTGTACTCCTGGTGATGGGAAGTAACACCGATCTTCCGATAATGCAGGAAGCGGCCGATATCCTCCGTACGTTTAACGTACCGTATGAGATTCGGATCTCATCTGCGCACCGTTCACCGGTACGCACATTGGCGCTTGCTTCGGAAGCGGAGGGACGGGGGATCAAGGTCATTATTGCCGGTGCCGGAATGGCGGCACATCTGGCCGGGGTCGTGGCGTCGAAAACCACCCTGCCGGTTATTGGCGTGCCGATGCCGGGTGGTGCGTTGAATGGTGTGGATGCGCTCTATGCCACGGTACAGATGCCGGGCGGCATTCCGGTTGCAACCATGGCGATCGGTAAAGCGGGGGCGAAAAATGCCGGTCTGTTTGCCATACAGATTCTGGCGCTGTCGCAGCCGCATCTTGCGGAGTCACTTGTCCGCTACCGGGCGGAGATGGATGCTGAGCTGGAGCAGCAGGACGCCGCACTGCAGGAGCGGCAGGGGACGGTTGCCAGCGGGGTGTAAAAGTTGGCGGGAGCCGCACTGATGTACAATTTGTGGTTGACTTTATTGCACCATGCATGATAAACAGCAGGACGCTTTTTATGGCCGTATCAGTCCTGATTCGATTCATTTCAGCGGTTTGACCTGCTAGTTCATTTTCCACAAATCAACAACGTGCTGTTTTGTGGTTATATTCCCCTTTAGCTCAGTTGGTAGAGCAGGTGACTGTTAATCACCTTGTCCGTGGTTCGAGTCCGCGAAGGGGAGCCAATTAAACAAGTCTGATTATCTTGTACCGGGTAATCGGACTTGTTTTTTTCAATCAAATGCGGGAATAACTCAGTGGTAGAGTGTCAGCTTCCCAAGCTGAAGGTCGCGGGTTCGAATCCCGTTTCCCGCTCCATAATATCAAGGGGTTAGGCAATTTGCCTGGCCCCTTTTTTCTTTCGTGTAACCTTTCGTGTAACCTCTGTTGTCCTTTGCTATAGTTTTCAGAAAAAACACTGACAAATGAACCATTGCCGCCTTGAAGCTCTCCGCACCTGAATTTACAGCCGTTTATTCAGATGTGTGGAGGCAAAGTATGGTACTCGGCTACTAGCTGCAAAACCACAGACTCTTATGGGTCTTGTCGATATTGTAGTTGTGATCCTGCCTTGACGATCATGCAACCCAGCGGTTTTCTGAAATTTTCATCTTGTCCGCTTCTTGACTATTACCAATCATTCATGTATTAGTACGACCGTACACCAAACAAGTTTATTGCAACCACAAAAAATAATGTCATTATTTTTATTGACAGAACAATCCTTGTCGTGTAAATTGAATTCAACGATCAAGGAGGTGGTTATGAACTCAACGGTTCACGCTCAAGAACGGATGTCGCAACGAGGGATCAGTCGAGCCATGGTTGAATATGTCATGGAACACGGAACGCCAGAGTGCGATCGGATCATCATGGGACGCAAGGATGCACTTCAGCTTCTCGATTCTCTCCAGGAGCAGCAGCGTATCCTGATGAAGATCCTGGACAAGGGCGGAGTGGTTGTTGTGGCCAATGGCGACAGGGTAATTACGACTTACAACAGTCAGCGAAGAGCGCACTGACCAATACGGGAGATGGTTATGAAAGACTCGACAAGTGAAAAAATTCTCCAGCAGGTAATGGATCTCTTTCGGGGGCCATTGACACCTCATGAAGCCTTGGTGATCTCACTTCAGCTGTTGTGCTGGGCAAAATTGTCCAAGGACGAGCAGATGCCTGAAGGATTGAAGATTCAGGCGAAATCCTTTGCTGATCCCCATTGGGTCCGTGACGTTTGGGAAGAGCTCGGCAGACGCCCAGGAATCATTGGCGCAGCCTATACAGGTGGAAAATTTCCGACCCGATTGGAGCCTTCCAGATTGGGAGCGGCTATAGAACTTTGTATGCATCTTGCGGAGACGGGAGTGCTCGACAGTTTCGATTCTTCGGACAGCTTCCCCCAGATCCTTGGAAGGGATGCCATGGAGTTCTGTCTTCCCGGTGAGTTGGTAGAAGTAATGATTGCACTGGGAGGCGTAAAACCCGAGACCAGTGTGTATGTACCATGGGACAACAGTGCCCAATTGGCAACAAGAGTGGTGAAGCTCAGAGCCTCTGCATATATTGAAACGATGCAGGATTCTATGCTTCCTGCATTGGTCAGCATGTTTGCCCCTGAGGGGATTACTATCTTTCATTGCGACCCGATCCGTGAACCATCGGCAGTTGAGGGTGGGAAACTGCTTAAATTTGACGCTTGCGTGGCCTTCCCTCCGCTTGGCCTTCGTTATACAGCCGACGTGATCAGTAGGGACTGGTACAACAGGTTCCGCGACCGCAGTGGGTCAGGAGCTGTGCTGGCGGTTCGGCACATAGTGGCACAAACAAACGGCAGAGCGGTAATCGCAGTACCTTACAGCTTGCTGTTCAGTCCTGGTGGGGAGCTGGCCCTCCGTGAGGATCTAGTGAAGCTGGGGGTAATTGAGGCGGTTATTTCCATGCCGTCGGGGTTGCTGGCCAATCCGACAATCTCCTTTGCGCTCCTCGTGCTGAACACAAAAGAGCCTCGCACATCAATCCGGTTCGTCAATGCCGAATCGGATCGATTTCGAGAGCCGATCCCTCGGGCACGGGCACGGGCACGGCTTGTGGATATAGATGAGATAGTTGCGCGAGTTTCCGGCGAGATCACGGATGATCTTGTGGCAGAAGTAACTAACGGAGAAGTTGTCAAAAACGGCTATATTCTCCAGGTCAACCGTTATGTCCTCCCGGAATGGCAGCGCAAAATACAATCCTTGCTTGAGAAGGATCACACGCGATTGCTCGAAGAAATTGTAACTATTATTCGCCCTATGCCCCCGACTGCAAGCAGCGAGACGATAAATGCTTTGGAGGTGATGACTTCTGACCTCCCGGAGATGGGATACATCCCAATGCCGTCGAAGGAAGTGCAGATCGACAAGAACAACGCTATCAGGAGGAAACTGTTCCTCCGCCCTTACGATGTGCTGCTGGTCTTTAAGGGGAGCATCGGCAAAGTGGGGATCATTCCTGAAACCGTTCCTGAGCCAGGAGAAGGCGGGTGGATTGCGGGACAGTCCTCAGTCGTACTACGGGTAAATAACTCGAAAGAAGTTGACCCAAAGGCGCTAGTTGTTTATCTCCGGTCAGAACTTGGCCAGAAACTGCTCGAATCGATATCGGTGCAAGGTGCCACCATACCGATGATTCAGCTGCGAGAGCTCCAGAAACTGCCGGTCATCGTGCCGCCGATGCAGGAAGCAAAAAGGATCGGCGGCATCCTGGACGAGCAGGCCAAGATACAAAGCGAGATATATGAGCTGAGATCACACCAAGCTGAGTTGGCGAAAACAGTCTGGACATTGGAATAACACCTATTATTCATCCAAACAGATAAAGGAAATCACATGCCACCGAGAAAGAAGAAAACTGAAGTAAACACCAACGGGAACGGAAACGGCATCGTTGATCTGACCAAGGAGCTATGGCAGGCGGCGGTCACACTGCGGGGCTCCATCGAACCAGCCGACTATAAACGCTATGTACTGCCGATCATTTTTCTCCGCTTCCTGTCTCTGCGTTACGAGAAGCGCCGGGCCGAACTGGAGTTCATGATAGCCGACCCTCAGAGCGAATACCACGGCGACAAGGGTGCCATCACTGACCCGGATGAGTTCCGGGCAGCCGGAGCATTCATCATTCCCGAAGATGCCCGCTGGGAGAACATCCTCAAGCAGGCTCAGGCCGATGACATCAAGGTGCGGCTGGACAATATCCTGGAGCTGCTGGAGAAGACCTACCCGGACAAGTTGCGAGGTCTGCTCCCCCGCATCTATGCCGGGTCCAACCTGGAGCGGGAGAGTGTCACCGGTCTGATAAACCTTTTTTCCAAGGATGTATTCCGTCTGGATCATGACGGCGAGGACCTGATCGGCAGAGTCTATGAGTATTTCATCGGTGAGTTCGCCTCCTCCGAGGGGAAACGCGGCGGAGAGTACTTCACGCCGGGGAGCATCGTTCGGACACTGGTCGCCATGCTGGAGCCGGATCGTGGCGTAGTGTACGACCCTTGCTGCGGGTCGGGTGGCATGTTCGTCCAGTCAGACATGTTCACCAAGCACAACCGACAGCTCTCATTTGTCGGCCAGGAGAGTAAGGACTTCACCTATCGTCTCTGCCGGATGAACCTGTTTATCCACGGCATCGACGGCAACATTCAGATGGGCAACTCATACACCGACGACAAGCACGCCACCATCAAGGCAGACTATATCATCGCCAATCCCCCGTTCAACGACGGTTCCAAGGGAGAGGATGGCTGGGGGGCCGACAAGATTCCCGACAAAGATCCGCGCCTGGTGGTGGGCGGCCAGAAGATGCCTTTGTCAACCCGCAACGCCAACAGCATGTGGATCATGCACTTTCTCTACCATCTGTCCGAAACCGGTACCGCTGGCTTCGTCATGGCATCAGGCGAACTTTCCAATGGTGAAACCGCACGAGTTGAGGTTCGAAAGACTTTGGTAGAGAGCGATAACGTGGACTGCATCGTACAGCTTTCCGGCCAGCTCTTTGCCAACACCCAAATTCCTTGCGCCCTCTGGTTCCTCTCCAAGAACCGTAATGGTAAAGGAGGATTTCGCAAGCGTGAAGGCGAGATTCTCTTCATCGATGGCCGTAAGCTTGGCTCCCTTATTCCCGGTTCCCGCAAGCAAAAACAGCTTTCCGCTGAAGATGTGGAGCGGATCGCCGCTGTCTATCGGGAGTACCGACATAACGGCGTACCAGTAGAGGTGCCGGGATTCTGCAAGGTCGCCTCATTGGACGAGGTCCGGGAGCACAAGTATGTTCTGACTCCTGGTCGTTATGTCGGTGCAGAAGAGGCAGAAGAGGATGACGAAGGATTCGAGGAGAAGATGCACAGACTGGTAGGTCAGCTAGGCAAGGAAATGTTCGAGTCGGCACGGCTAGATGAGCAAATACGGCGTAACCTTGCAGAGATCGGTTTCGCACAGCAACTTGCTGGGAGTCTTTGACATGAGTATTACAAATGAGTGGCAAGAAATTGCACTTCAAGACTTGGCTAAGGAAATAACTGTCGGCTTCGTCGGACCTATGGCTTCGGAATATGTCCCTAAAGGCATACCATTCTTACGTTCACTGAATGTGGAGCCTTTTCGGATCAACCATGCTGACCTCATGTATGTATCAGAGTCATTCCATCAAAGGATCAAGAAATCTACTCTTACTCCAGGAGACGTAGTTATTGTGCGTACTGGGAAGCCTGGTACCGCTGCGGTCATACCAGACACCCTGCCTATCGCTAACTGCTCTGATTTAGTAATAGTACGCCCAGGTCCTCAGCTTGATTCAAAGTTCCTTGCCTACTACATCAACTCGGCAGCACAGCATCATGTTTATGCTCATACTGTAGGCGCAGTGCAGCAGCATTTCAATGTCGGTTCTGCGAAGACTCTAAAGCTACTGAAACCGCCCCTCGATGAACAACGCGCCATCGTTCGCATCCTTGGGGCACTGGACGACAAGATCGATCTGAACCGTCGTATGAACCGCACCCTAGAGTCAATGGTCCAAGCCCTCTTCCAGTCGTGGTTCGTGGACTTTGAGCCGGTCAGCGCCAAGCGTGAGGGACGCAAGCCCGTCGGCATGAATGAGGCCACCGCTGCGCTTTTCCCTGAGCATTTCCAGGAGACTGATATGGGGCCAATCCCGGTAGGGTGGCGGATTACCTCCATATACGATGTAGCAGAAGTCATATATGGAGCCCCTTTCGCATCTGCATTATTTAATTTGAATGCTGATGGCAAGCCATTAATTCGTATCCGTGATTTAGTTAATGAGAGCCCATCGGTATACACACCTGAGGCCCACGCCAAAGGCTATATGGTTCAACCAGGTGACATAGTGGTCGGAATGGATGGTGAGTTCAGAGCATACCTGTGGGGAGGCATCCCCTCATGGCTTAATCAGCGAGTTTGTGTATTCGCGCCCAAGCCTCCCTTCTCGTCTCCATTCGTTCGATGTAATATCAATCCGCTTCTCGCTGAAATTGAGGCGACTGAGACAGCAACCACCGTAATTCACCTCGGCAAGAACGACATAGATCGTTTCAAGGCTATTGTTCCCGACGAAGATGTGCTGAAAGCCTTCAACAGTGTTTGCCAACCTTGCTACGATCGTATTGTTAAGAATAAGCAACAACTTCGAACACTTGCAGCCCAACGTGACGCTTTACTTCCACAACTGCTCTCCGGAGAACTGAAGGTCGGACAGGCGGAGGATATGATCCCATGATAGACCCTATCCACTCACTTGCATTCTCGGTTCAGGCCAATCGCGGCGTCTATGCAGTACTACTGGGATCAGGCGTGTCGCGGTCGGCGAAAATTCCTACTGGATGGGAAGTAACGCTTGACCTAGTCCGCAAGCTTGCAGAGATTTCCGGAGAACCATGCGAGCCAACGCCCGAAGAGTGGTATCAATCGAAGTATGGCCGTGAGCCGGATTACTCCGAGATTCTGGCAGCAATCGCCAAGAGGCCAGCGGAACGGCAACAGCTCCTCCGATCCTACTGGGAACCTACCGAGCAAGAGCGGGAAGAAGGGGCCAAACAGCCGACGTCAGCACATCGGGCCATCGCTTCTCTGGCTGAGCAAGGCTTCGTCAAGGTCATCATTACCACGAACTTCGACCGACTCATGGAGATTGCCCTGGCAGACGTGGGTATAACTCCAACGGTTCTAAGCTCTCCTGACCTGGTGCACGGGGCTCTGCCGCTTATCCATACACGCTGCTGTGTTTTCAAGGTGCACGGTGATTACCTCGACACCCGGATAAAGAATACTCCAGAAGAACTGTCCAGCTACCCCCCAGAGTTCGATGCCCTTCTTGATCGCATCTTCGACGAGTTCGGTCTCATTATCTGTGGCTGGTCATCGGACTGGGACGAGTCCCTGCGCAATGCGATGCTACGTGCACCATCCCGTCGCTTCGCAACCTACTGGGCGGTACGTGGCGAGCCGAGCGAGTCAGCAAAGAAGCTGATAACACAGAGGGGGGCAGAGGTCATCCCGATTGAAAACGCAGATACGTTCTTCCAGACAGTGCAGCAACAGGTTATGTCACTGGAGGAGTTCTCACGTCCTCATCCTCTCTCTACAGAAGCTGCAGTGGCAAGCCTGAAGCGCTATCTGAGCGAATCGAAATTCCGCATACAGCTTGCTGAACTTGTGAACGAGGAAGTCACTCGTATAGTGGCGGCAACATCTGACGGAAGGTTTCCAGTGAATGGGGTAAGCCTGGATAGTGCGAATGTGACTTCGCGAGTCAAGGCATACGAGGCCATATGCTCAACACTTATGGCGCTTGGCCCTGTCGGAGGATATTGGGCCGAAGCGCAGCACTTCTCCATCTGGCAGCGGGCAATAGAGCAGCTTGCTGGCTTAAAGGAACAGGCGGGAACTCTCGCCTATATTGAGATGCAGAGATACCCCGGAATGTTACTTATGTACTCTCTTGGCTTTGGAGCGGTAGAAGCAAACAACCTTCATTTCTTGGGACGTATTTTTGCAACTTCAGTTTTTAGAGAAAACAGAGAAGATAAAGCAGCCGTGCAAATCTTGCCACCCTTCTGCATATTTGGGAGGTCAGGGTGCAACTGGAATATTCTTGAAGGCAAGGATAAGAACTACGCACCGTTAAATGATTGGCTCCACGATCTCTTTCGTGAATGCCTAATGCATCTTATCCCGAATGCCGGACGCTACACACTGATCTTCGATAAGCTTGAAGTATTGATCGCCCTTGGATTTGCGTATCATGACAAGCGACCAGCTGATAATTACTGGGTCCCGCTGGGAGCCTTCGGATATCGTCGGGATAATTGCTATCGGGTCATCGCTGAGATTGAGGAGTCTATTGCAAAAGATGGGGATCAATCAGCGTATGTTACGAGTGGAATATTTGGCAACTCTGCCAGTAGCTGCAAAGAAGCATTAGTTCCATTCCAAGAATTCATGAAACAGGTTGGCGCGAGGTGGTGGTTGTAGCATGTCTCAATTTGGATTTTTACAGGGTGGGAGTAGTCAACACTAGATGATGGTGGGGGTACAATGCCTGACAAGCGTAAGCGCAAGCTGTTTTCAGTGAAAGATGAACTTATCCGGAAGTCCCGAGAGGCAGCTTTGGCCGCCGTGCAGGTTTTCAATAATCCCAACATCACCTTCAAGTCCGAGATTTTCATCGTGATGATGGTCATCGCCTGGACTTATCTGATGCATGCATACTACCGAGGTCAAAATATCGAATACCGATATTGTCGTCAGGTAGGCGGCAAGAGAAAGTATGACCGTACATCAAAGGGAGCATACAAGCATTGGGAGCTTGAGCGTTGCCTGAATGATGGTGCTTGTCCTTTGGACCCCAAAGTCATACTGAATCTCAAGTTTCTCATCGGCCTGAGGCACGAGATTGAACATCAGATGACAACAAAGATCGATGATCTACTGAGTGCCCGTTTCCAGGCCTGCTGCCTCAATTATAATGACGCGATTCGAAGTTTCTTCGGTGAAAAGTACGGAATCGATCAGCACTTGGCCTTTAGTCTCCAGTTCTCCGCGCTGCAGGACGAACAGATCGAGCAACTCAGTGCACGCAAGGACCTGCCAAAAAATATCGCTACCTTTATCGAAGGCTTCGATGGATTGCTGGGAGATGATGAGTTCAATGATAGCAAGTATTCCTACAGGGTAATATTCGTTCCAAAGCTCGTAAATCATAAAGGCCAAGCCGACAAGGTGATCGAGTTCATCAAGCCGGGAAGTGACCAGGCCAAGGAATTAAACATCACGTATGCCACTTTCAAGGAAACCGAACGGGAGAAGTTCAAGCCAAGCACCATTGTTCAGATGATGAAAAATAACGGTTATCCGAAATTCGGGATGACCTGGCATACAAGGCTCTGGCAGGAGCTTGATGCGAAGAGCCCCGGCAAGGGACATGGTGTGTTGGTTGAAGGCCAATGGTTCTGGTACAAGCGATGGGTCGATGTCGTAGAACAGCACTGTAGAGATAATGCCGGGAGGTATAGCTAATGGCTGGACACCGGGGGACCGAGACAACATTCGAGCTGACAACTATTGAGCGCCTGGAGCAGCAGGGGTACAAGTACCTACTCGGCCTGGAGCTGGAACGACAGCATGACGAGGTGGTGCTGAAAGACCTGCTGCGGGCCAATCTGGCTGAACGCTACCCCACACTGCCTTCATCTGCGCTGGACGAATCGGTCAGCCGCATCTGTCGCCCTGACGGCGTAGACACTATCCGTCGCAACAAAGCTTTCCACCAGCTCCTCACGCGTGGTTTCGAGCAGAAGGTCGAGCATCCCGACGGCAGGGTGGAGCATTTTCACATCCATCCAGTAGCTTGGGGCAATGCGATCAGCAACGACTTTCGGGTGGTCAACCAGCTGCCGATCAAGGGCAAAAACGACCGCCGCCCGGATATCATTATTTATGTAAACGGCTTACCGCTGGTAGTGTTCGAGCTTAAGAATCCCTACTCCATCAAGCCGACCGTGGACGATGCTCTGAATCAGATTCAGCACTACGTCCATGACATCAGCCAGCTCTTCGACTACAACGCATTTGTCGTGGTTTCCGACGGCGTCAACACTCAGCACGGCATGTGGAGTGCCGACGCGGAGTGGTATGCTCCCTGGAAGTCGATCAACGGTTTCGATGTCGAGCCCAACACTGTCGGCAGCATGAAAGTTATAGTGGAAGGGCTCTTTCCGAAAGACCGGCTGCTGCAGTACGTCCGTGATTTCATCCTTTTCGAGGAAGCCAACGACAAGATCACCAAGAAGGGGGCCAAGTATCACCAATTCTTTGCCGTCCGTCTTGCTACAGACAAAACAGTCGCGACAATACTGGCTGGAGATGAGAAGCGGATCGGTGTCATCTGGCACACCACCGGTTCGGGCAAGTCCCTGTCGATGGCGTTTCTGGTAGGCATTCTCCGCCGCGTACCTGAGCTGGAGAACCCCTCATTCGTCATCCAGGTGGACCGTACCGACCTGGACGACCAACTGCATGACCAGTTTGTCGTGGCTCGATCACTGGTAGGCGACGTTCAACAAGCCGAGAGCGTGGACGATCTGCGCAACCTCCTGAAAACTGAAGGGGGCGAGGTGATCTTCACCACTATCGAGAAATTCCGGCTCAAGAAGGACAAAAATAACAGGGATGCCGGTGAGCGGGAGCATCCAGTCCTTTCTCTACGGTCAAATGTCATCATCATTGCCGACGAGGCCCACCGCTCTCAGTACGGTTTCGACGATGGCTTCGCCCGCAACCTTGCCGAGGCACTGCCTAATGCCCGGAGAATCGGCTTTACCGGTACACCCGTCAGTTTCTCCAGCGCTGACACCGTTAGTGTGTTCGGCAACCTGATTCATACCTATGACATTCGCCAGTCCCAGGAAGACCGTGCCACGGTGCCGATCTACTATGCTCCGCGTCAGGTAAAGCTGCACCTCTCCCAAGCTGACATCGATGCCGCCCTGCTGGAGATCGCCGAAAGTGCAGATCCGACCGAACTGGAGCGCCGCAAGAGCCGCTGGGCCGCGCTGGCCGCAGCCGCCGGAGCCAAGGGAAGGATGGAGGCGTTGGCAAAGGATCTGCTGGAACACTTCCTGGACAGAACGGCCACTCTTGCCGGCAAGGCGATGGCGGTCTGCATGACGCGGGAAAACTGCGTTCGACTGTATGATGAACTGACAGCACTTCCCGGCTGCCCGGAAGTTAAGATCGTCATGACTGGCAATCTCTCGGATGATCCTCCCGAGTGGAACCTGGCCGGACATTTGACCACCAAAGGGAAACGGGACACAATCAAGAAGCGGATGGTAGACCCGGACGATCCGCTGAAAATTGTCATCGTCTGCGATATGTGGCTGACCGGCACCGACATCCCCTGTCTGCATACCCTGTACGTGGACAAGCCGATGCAGGGGCATACCATGATCCAGGCCATTTCCCGCGTGAACCGGGTATTCAGCGACAAACCCCACGGTTTGATTGTGGACTACATCGGCATAGGCGACGAGCTGCGGGCGGCAACTGCCAAGTATAGTCAAGGCGGCGGCAGGGGAGAACCTGCCCCCGGCATAGAAGAGGCTGCAAAACCGCTCTTTTTCGAGTGTCTTGACGATATCAGGGGGATACTCCCCGAAGATCAGAATTACGTTGGCTGGCGGCGCATGTCCCATATCGAAATGGAGGATATGTATTCGCTGGTATACGGAGCACTGACCGACGATGATGAACGCTGCGAGCAGTTCCTTCAGGCCGAGCTGCGCCTTACCACAGCCTTCCTGCTGGTCAAGCAGCTTGACGACTGCCGCCCCTTTGCCGATGAGGTTATTTTCTGCCAGCGGGTTCGGAAGCAGATCAAGAAACTGACACCGGGCGGAAAGAAGAAGGGGCACGATCTGGACAAGGCCGTGCGGGACCTGGTAGACGACAGCGTGGAATCAGAAGGGGTAGTGGATATTTTCGCAGCTGCCGGGCTCGAAAAGGCCGACATCTCCATTATAGACGATCGATTCCTTATGACTTTCAAGGATCGCCCCCATGAAGACTTGCGGCTGAAACTCCTGAACAAGCTGCTTGATGACGCCATCCGTCAGCATCAGCGCCGGAACATCGCCAAGGCCAAGTCATTCCGGAAGATGTTGGAAGAGACCCTGCAGCGGTACCACAACCGGCTGATTGATGCGGCTGCAGTGGTCAAGGCCATGCTGGAGATCAAGAAGGAGATGGATGCTGACCAGGAGCGGGCCAAAGAGATGCACCTGGAGGATGACGAGTTGGCTTTCTACGATGCCGTGGCCGAAAACTACGCCTCTATCTATGACCAGCAGTTCCTGTGTGACTTGATCCATGACGTGGTCGTGACCATCAAGAAAAACCTCAAGGTAGATTGGACCGAACCGCACCGCGAAGACGTGAAGGCAGCAGTACGGGCAGCGGTAAAGAGGGTGCTGCGGCGGAGAGGCGTGAAGGAAGAAGACTTCGAGCCCTTCATGATCCGGATCATGCAGCAGGCAGAAGCACTTTATGCGGATAACTACTGGCTAATGACGGCTGTGGAGTCAATGTAAGTGCGGTTTAGCAACGTTAGCAGCAAATTCGTGAAGAAAAGTTGGGGCTGGTACAGTTGAAATTGGCAAGGAGTTCCCGATGTCTCTGGCGGCGGCAGTAAAAAATATCTTACGAAATGCTTCGAGACCATTATCACCCCAGGAATTACGTGATGCTGTCAAGAACCAAATCCCAGAGTGTTATGGCACTGAATCGCATCAAAGGAACGTCAGAAACGGGAACTATCAGGACCTTGATCACGCCCTGCTTGCTCAAATATACACATTAAGCAGGACAGCATCCTGGATAGTTCGCGACACTAGCGTTTCTCCGATGCTGCTGTCATATTCAATCAACCCTCCACCTCAAGTTTCTCAGAGACCGACAACTACAATAGCCAATTCTCAGGGTGTGCGACGTAGAAATGAAGATTTTTCCGGCAAGGTTGAGGATATTCTCCGGCATGCCGTGGAGTATCACGATGCTTTTTATGCAGCTGACACCTTTAAAGGGCCAAGCCTGTATTTCCATCGGCGGGCTCTTGAGGCGGCATCCGGTGAATCGTTCACCAAGTATCTGGAATACATCTATGCCGTATTGACATCCTGGGGGATGCACCGAATGGGCTCAGGTGGATCGAAAATGCAGGATTTCGAAACATTCCGTCTCAGCGTCGAGCCCCTACGGAAGAGTATTCGTACTGCCAAAGATTTCAAGCCAGAGGAAATGACGGAAAGGGAATGGGGGTGTCTCAAGGAGATTTTCATCAGCATCAATGTGATGGCCAGTGGAACGACCATTGTTGGGAACTCAAAGGTCATGCACCACCTGTTGCCCAATATCGTTCCGCCAATAGATCGTGAATACACGCTTTGGTTCCTTAAAGGGAATGGCACCATCAGGAATGATCTTGAGTCGGAGTGGACAATGATGAGAGAGATAATTTCCGGTTTTTTCATTCCGGTATCGAAGGCAGATTCCTTCAAGACCCTTGCTGACAGCTGGATGACCCAGCAGGAGAGTTACCCGTGGGATACTTCCAGAATGAAGATTATCGATAGCCTGATCATCGGAGCAAAATCCTTGTCGAAGCAGGGGTAGTGGATGACATCTGAATTTATTGACAGCATGAAGCTTTCAGAAGTGTTTTCTGCTCTGAAGCCTACTCACGTTCTGGGCACAACATACACGTTGAGTCTGACTTTTTTTGAATCAGTCGTGTGGCCATATATCGACAAGAGCAAGTTGAAACGATGCCTAATCCTTTGCGACCAGTTTGGGTATCGTCAAGCGATGTTTGAGGCGGCAAGTCTACGCCATGCAAGTACAAGTTACATGGCAATGCCGGTGAATTGCAAAGGGAGCTTCCATCCTAAGGTCTGGCTGCTGACGGAAGGCAGCAAGACAGTGCTGCTTGTAGGAAGTGGTAATCTGACCCAAACGGGATTTATCGAAAATACCGAGTTATTCAGCGTAATAATGCTCGACTCTGAAAGCATGCCTGAACTGCTTTCTGGTGATATCC
>CAIOXL010000182.1 GCA_903862245.1 uncultured Geobacteraceae bacterium
AAACTTTGGGGCCGAAAAGATCGGCCCCAAAGTTCATCAGTCTCAGCGTATGTGAACATCTTGGCATCATGCCAAAATAATCAAGGAATCTAAGTCCATACATTTTTACAATCAACAGATATCCAGCATGCCATAGACGTTACAACACATATAGACGTAATTAACTCGTACCAGAATCTATTGGAAGGTTCCAAAAACCATCTAAACGCTTATGTAAAAGCACTCTCTGCCCAAGGTGTTATCTATACACCGCAGTTCATCAGCCAGGAATTTTATGACGCAATACTTGGTTTATAAATTTCAGCGATAAGATGGTTCAGATGGGTACTTTACGCCAACAGTCGGCAACCGGCATCATAGTGTCCGCCTTTGACAACGCCATAGGAATTTCAGCAATAAACAAGAGCCTGATTAAACAAAATACAACAAATAAAGGTGGGAAATATGCAGATTCAACCGGCAGGACAAGATCAATCGGCAGGGCAGATGCAACAAACACAGAAACGCAAAATGGACGGCAGTGGCAACGGGCAGGGAATACATCATGGTTCGAACAGCACGGCGGCAGCAACACAACCGACAATGCTTGATATTACCAGCACCTTTGCTGTCAGTGCCTAGGAGCCTGTCGGACTTAGGACAAATCTACTGCAAATCCGTCTGGACGGCCCAGATTTAGCCGATTTCTTGGTCAATAGACTAACTATTGACCTGCAAAAGCGACTAAATCTGTCCTCGCCCAGCCGAATTTTCGCTACGATTTCCTAAGTCCGACAGACTCCTAGTGCTGCGTGACCGTTCGCAGGTAGATTATTTTATACTGTTCATGGACTTAATCAGTTCCCACCCTTTGAGCAGATCAAATGCCCTGAGTACCTGATAATCATTTTTCAGATTATCCTCCAGCTTGGTGGGTGTTTTTTCACCCTTGTCATCCTTGTTGTCATCCTTCTTATCTGCTTTTTTATCATCTTTTTTTACATCACCTGCAGCCGACTTGTCTTCACTTTCAAAATGGTTCTCAAGGTCTTTTTCCCGCAGATGCAGAGCATCTTTCTTTGCCGTCGTTTTCGGCAGTTCAACCGCTTCGACAACAATATCTGGAGTGATGCCCTTGGCCTGGATTGACCTACCCTTAGGCGTATAATAACGTGCCGTGGTCAAGCGCAGACCCGAATCATCGGACAGAGGAATGATTGTCTGTACCGATCCCTTGCCGAAACTCTGAGTCCCGAGAATAATTGCCCGCTTATGGTCCTGCAGAGCTCCGGCAACGATCTCGGAGGCACTGGCACTGCCGCCGTTTATCAGAACAACAATCGGGTAATTGAATTCTTTGCCGCCTCTTTTGGCGGTAAACTGCATTTTTGAATCTTTTTCACGCCCTTCGGTGTACACGATCATTTGGCCTTCGGGCACAAAGTGGTCAGCAACCCTGACAGCCTGATCAAGTAACCCACCAGGATCATTGCGCATATCAAGAACAAGCCCCTTTAGCTCACTTTTATACTCATCTCTCATGGTCTTAAGGGCCTTGGTCAAATCCTCATCTGTTTTTTCCTGGAACTGTGCGATCCGCACGTACCCGTAACCGTCATCCATCAGGTGGAACCGAACGCTCCTGACCTGAATGATATCCCGGATAAGCGGAAACTCTTTCGGTTTTTCAAATCCCTCACGCATGATGGTCAGGGTCACTTTGGAGCCTTTCTGGCCCCGCATGCGTTTGACAGCATCATTAATGTTCAGGTCTTTGGTAAATTTATCGTCTATTTTGAGAATCATATCGCCGGACTTGATCCCCGCTTTGAACGCCGGAGTATCCTCTATGGGGGAAATGACGGTCAAAACACCGTCCTTGATGGAAATCTCAATACCAAGACCGCCAAACGCACCTTTGGTATCGATTTTCATCTCTTTATAGGTATCGGGCGGCATGAAAGAACTATGGGGATCGAGAGACGAAAGCATGCCGTTGATTGCTCCGTAAATCAGCTTTTTCGTGTCTACCTCTTCGACATAGCTCTTCTTTATGATCGACATGACATCAGTGAACAGCTCGATCGACTCGTAATCATTTCCCTTCGCATCTGCCATACTGTGCCGCTGAGAGCTGAGAATAAAAATACACAGAAACGCTGCAATAACTGCAAAACCAGCCACAACCCTCGTTTTTTTACTGCCTGTTACTCGCATTTGATTCCTCCGGATATTTTGTGAATACCTATATTTGTATTTAGTTATCAGCGAACCCACTCAGCCGGATCAACCGGTTTACCCTGATGGCGGATTTCAAAATAGAGAATGCTCCCCTTACTTGAATCAACATCACCAACCGCCCCGACTGTTTCATGCCGTTTTACTTCAGAACCAACCTTCTTTGTCAACCGTGAGGCATGAGCATACAGGGAAAAATATCCACCGCCGTGATCAACAATTGCCATATTACCAAAACCTTTGAAATAATCGGAGAAAATAACGGTGCCATCATATATTGCTTTGATATCAGTGCCGGAGGCTGCTGAGATCGACACTCCTTTGCTGAAGGTAAATGAATTGAATTCCGGATGTTTATGCTTACCATATGACTCAATTATGGTGCCCCGAACCGGAATAGTCATTCGCCCTTTTTGAGTGCTGAAGCCGCGATCAGGCACTGGCGGCAACTCTTCAAGCGGTTTCTGCCTGGTCCCCGGTTTTTCATGGCGTGGAGAAAGCTTACGGCGACTTTGGGCCTCAAGACGGGTAATCATAGCCTGCAAACGGCCGGCATTTGCCTGTAACTCTTTCAGGGATGATTCATAACTCTTGCGATCCTGACGGACCTTGCCGAGATACGCAGCTTTTTTGCTTTTCTCTGCTTCTATTTCACGTTTCTTCTCTTCGATACTGACCTTGATGCGTTCCTTTTTTACGGCATCGCGTTCCAGATCAGCTTTAAGAACCTTGAGCTGGTCAATCTTCTGGTTATATTCAACAAAAATCCGCTTATCATTCTCAAGAATGGACCGCATGTATCGCACATTTTCAGTCAGCTGCGGAAATGATTCGGCTGAGAAGAACATCCGCACAGCGCCAAGTTCACCGGCTTTATACAATGACGAGAGGCGCCGTTCAATCTCCAGCCGTTTTTTATTCGCCTCTTCGGAAACCCTTTGAATTTCTTGCCCGGTGCGGCCAAGATTCGCTTCGACGACCCGCAGTTCCTGACCCAGTCTGGCAAGATCAGCAGCTTTCCGTTCAAGGTTGCGCAGAACCCCCTGAAGTTCAACGGAGACAACCGCCTCAACCTTGCGGGTCTTGGTGATAAGCTGCTTCTGCGCCTTAATCTCACGCTTAACCCCGCTCAGTTCGTCTTTGGGGTTCTGGGCCAAAGCCGCAGAGGCTGACAATACTATAAGAAAAAATATACGTACGGTGACTTTCATCCGTTACACAGAAATAAAGCGCTTCAGCGAGGTAAGACTGCCAATGAAACCGAGCAGTGCACCGGCCAGAATCAGTCCGGCAATATACTCTATCGGGAGAAAGATCATCCCGGCATTTGCCTGGTTGAAAACAATAAAACTGCTGGCACCATGCAGAAAGCCTTCATAAACGGCAAACAGCAACGCAACAGAGATGAGTGAACCTGCCAGCCCCTGAATCAGCCCTTCCAGAAGAAAAGGAGCTTTGATAAAAAAACGGGTGGCTCCGACAAGCGCCATCACCTCAAGTTCATCGCGCCGGGCGTAGATCGTAAGTTTTATGGTATTAGAAATAATAAACACAACCGCAACAACCATAAATCCGCCGAGAAGTGCCCCGACAAGACGCATGAAATTCAGAAATGAATTAAAGCGCCGCACCCACTCTTCACCGTACTGGACTTCGGTAATGCCGGGGATTTTCTTTATCGCCGTTACAAAGCTCTCAACAGAAGCGGTGTCGCGCTGAGAGCGTTTCAAAGCAATTTCGAACGACGCAGGAAGCACCTCGGCTCGAACTCCCTCCAGGAGAGTCTCCTGGCCGCGCAAACGGCTTTTAAACCGGCTGAGAGCTGCTTCTCTTGTAATGTAGGTAATACGTGATACACCGGGAACTGCGGTAATTTTCGTGCGAACTGAGTTCTGTTCCTGGGGGGACAGTTCCTTGTCAAAATATACTGTCACCTGAACCCGCTCGCTCCAGTTTTCAGCTGCACCCTCAAGGTTGACGAACACAAGCAGAAACAGGGAGACGATCAGCAGTGCCAGCGTGATCGTCCCGATTGTTACGACATTGACAAAAACATTTTGACGTATGTTTGTCAGAGCCCGTGTCAGGAAAAACCGGGCCCTTCCGCCAAAGCCGTCTCCCGCAAGCGATGGGCGCTTAAAGGGCTTGGTCGGAGCCTGTTGTTTCTTTTTCCATTTGTTCAACAATTTCCCCTTTTATCAATGTGACGAGTCGCATATGGCTCTGCTCGATCAATCGACGGTCGTGTGTTGCAACTACAACTGTTGTGCCGCGACAATTTGCATCCTTGAAAATGGAAAGAATCTGGTTTTTATTTGCATCGTCAAGATTCCCGGTCGGTTCATCAGCAAGCAGTATTTTCGGATCATTCACCAAAGCACGGGCAAGAGCCACGCGCTGCTGCTCACCACCTGACAGGCGCTGTATCATATGATCGTACTTTGATTCAATTCCCATCTGTTTGAGGATGTGCATGGTTTTTTTGCCGATATCCCCCCTGCCCCACCCCATAACTTCCAGCGTTATGGCAACATTTTCAAATACGGTACGATTCGGCAGAAGTTTGAAATCCTGGAAAACCACACCTATGGAGCGGCGCAGATACGGAATCTGAAATGCCGGAATATTGGTAATGTTCTGCCCGTCAATCAGCACCTGGCCGCGACTTGGATCAAGTGCTCTGTACAACAGGCGCAGCAGCGACGTTTTCCCCGCTCCGGACGGACCGGTCAGAAAAACGAATTCCCCCTTGCCGATGGAGAGATTGATATTGGTAAGCGCCGAGGCACCCTGCTGATAGGCGAGTGTCACATTATGCAGCTGGATCATAGATCACCACTCATTATATGGCTTCCCGTCCGTACCAACCTGGTTAGAACCGCTCTGTACGTCATACACGTTCCCGGGAGAGGTGGTGCCCCCACCCCCGCCAGATGTTGGCGTAGTTGACGTCCCGGTTGAGGCGGGTGCCGTCTCCGGTGGCGGTGCAATAACCACCCAAGTGTCACTTGATTTGGTGAAAGGGTCCTTTGGGATATCCCGCATATATTTCTTTTCTTTCAGCTCAGCAATCGAATCAGGATATTTTCCCTGGTCGGCATGGAATTGATCGATGACAGACCTGAAGTTGTACAGATCTTCACGCAACACCGCTTCTTTTGCTTTTACGATGCCCCATTGGTAATTCGGCACCGCGATAGCAGCCAGTATTCCGATAATCGAAACAACGATCATAAGTTCAATGAGCGTAAAACCGCGACGGCCGAGTTTACGTCCATCACCGGTACACTGAGTCAGGTCGCTACCATTCATTATATTTTGTTTTGCCATCAAGTGAAGTTCCTTCGCTCATCGAGTACACATCAAAAACATCTTCCTTGCCCCAGGTTGTAGAATCGGCTTTATCCACAGAAGAGCGCAGATTCCAGCCCCACATATCGTCATCTACTTTTTCCGGTGGGTGAAATGGATCAAAGATTTTTCTCCGGAGAAACTTTATTTTTCCCGTTTTTGCATCACCGAAATCACGACCATCAAGCAATTCCTGCAGATCTTTCGGGTAACCGTAGCCGGTTTTAAGTGGACCAGCCGGCATCTTATCAAATTTTTTCTTGTAGTCATCCAGAGCGGTTCTGATTGTGCGCAGATTCCGCCGCAGCTCAACTTCTTTGGTGCGCTGGGCAGTCATGCGCGTCAACGGAATAACGCCGGCAGCAAGAATACCGAGAATCGTCATGGTTACAACCAACTCTATGAGCGAAAGCCCTCTGCGGGCTCGTAAGGCTCCAAACATATCACCTCGAAGGATTTCGATTCTGATTCTGATTCTGGGTCTGATTCTGGGTTTGCGTTTGGGTTTGATTCTGAATCTGCTTCAACTCGACTGTAAACTGCCAGTCACTGTACTGTTTTTTGTCATCCAGCAGAGCCGAATCGTATAGAGATTTAAAACTTTTTCTGAATGGCTCGGTAGTGCTTTCACTCATAACGCCGGCAAAACGGGTCGGATCACCAACAGGCTTGATAATCTGCCACTGTTTGTTTGTCAGAGGATCAATAGTTGCTGATTTTCTAAGCCGAAACTTTTGGGAAGGGTTGTTCGTGCACCGCTCATCTTTCCCAATTACCAGATCGTCAAGAACCGTTCCATTGGGTGAGTTAATCGTCCATAAAAAAGGGATAACTGCATTCTGGGTAAGGTTCGCTTTATTATTGCAGAGAAGTTTCTGGTAAATGATCTCGGCAACCTGATCCCCCCGGTAGATCATCTCATCTTCAAGATCCCGCTGTTTCAAGGTTTTCCATGACTGCCCCACCATCCCCAGCATGACTCCCATAATCATAAGTACCGTCAGGGCCAGAATATAGGTGAAACCATTCTGGTTGGCCAAAGTTTTCATCAGCGAATTTCCACCGCCGTACTGAAGGGAAGAATGTTCAGCGCTGAGCCGTCCGGCGCGGTAAACATGGCATTTCTGAAGGCGAAACTTGCTGGCCCCTTGTTCTTGGCTTTGAACTGTGCTGTCGCAAGCGTTCCCCCGCCGGTGACACTGCCGCTGTCTGTTGCCCGGGCCAACAGAACGGTAACCGTACCGGTAGCAGGATCTGCCCTGCTGGAAAACACCGTCGCCTTACCATCCTTCTTTAAAAACACCCCTTCATTCAACGCGACAAAATCAACAAAAACAGGATCATAGGTAAGTACAAACGGAGCGTTGGCAAGGTCCTTCACATCACTGATCTTGATATCAAGACTAAACTGCTGACCTACCGTTGCAGTTGAAGGGGCAGCAAGCTGCAGCAGACTGCGCTGAGGCGCTGCGCCCTGTGCAGCAAGTGGCGGTTTAGGCTGGGGTGCGGAAGCAGCGGGGTCAGGGCGTGGTGGAGCCGGCTTGGAAGCGGCGGGAGCTGGAACAGCATCCTTTTTCTCGCTCTTTTTCGGCGCGGCCACATCTCCTTCAAATACCGCTTCCTGATCAAAAGAAGACATCGGCCGGATAAGCGACGGGTGATCCTCCTTGCCGGAACCAAACGAAGAAAGACCGGGGAGCGGAACCGGGATACCTCTAACCAAACGGGGAGTGATTGCCAACATAAGTTCGCTCTTGTTTTTAGATGTGTAGGAACTGGTAAATAAATTACCAATCAGAGGCAGGTCACTTAGCAGATATACTTTTGATTTATCATTGCCTTCTTCCCTTGAAATAAGGCCGCCAATGACGCTGGTTTCATTGTCTTTCAAGCTGAGTACTGTTTCAAGGTTGCGAGTGCCGATGGTCACAACGGTCGTACTTTTGTCAGACCCGACTGTCTCTTTGGTGAGAATATTACTGACCTCGAGACTGAGCTTGATGGATATTTCGTTGTTAAGCTGGATAGTCGGCTCGGCATTAACTTTTACCCCCACGTCCACATATTGGACGTTGACCTGTGACACGGTGCCGTTCAGGGTTGTCGTTGTTATCGGCTGCCTGGTGCCGACATTGAATTTCGCTTTTTCCTTATTTTTTACCCGGATTTTCGGATTAGAAAGTGTTTCCCCCTTGGCAAGGCTTTTACCAAGATTGAACGTTGCATTCGGCACGGTCACATAGCCGCCAAATCCCTGCATGGTGAACGCACGAACCAGATTTGTAATATCACCACCGCCTGTTGTAGTGGTTGAACCGGTCGGCACAGTCGTCGTTACTCCCGAAAGTGTCGTAGAAAGCAGTTTATTGTCTGGTGGAGGCGAGAAGGCCCCCAGTTGAACATTGTAATTACTCAGCAGTAACCCGACGTTTTCAGCATTTTTATCCGATACTTCAATAACTTCCACATCAAGAACGACTTCAGCTTCCGGCATGTCGTTGGCATCAAGAATTTTTTCAACCACCCCGACAACATCCTCAGTATCACGCACGACGATCGAGTTTGAATCCTCATTCACGTACGCTTTACGCACCTGAATCATAGTGCGGATCAGGTTGATGGCTTTTTTTGCATCCATGTAGTTGAGATGGAACGTACGCAGCACCATGTCCTCGTACTGCTTGCTCTTCTCAGGAGAATTCGTATAAACAAGCACTGTGGTTTCATTCAGATTTCTGGTGTTCAGCTTATTCATGGTGCTGAGCAGATCAAGCGCCTGCTGAAAAGTGGCATTATCGAGATAAATCGAAATCGGCGTATCCTTGATACCGTCATCAAACACAAAATTGATTCCCGAAAGCTGTGTCAGAATATTGAACACGTCCTTTATCTTTGCATCCTTGAACTTCAGGGTTATCGGCTTACTGGATTTCACGCGCAACTCAAAGCCCTCAACCTTACTTTTTCGAAGCTGCACAATTCGATCAAGGGCCGTCTGGTACTCCATGTTCTTGGGGAGAAGCTCTACAGCCCGTATGTATTGGCGATGGGCATCCTTCAGCTTGTTTGCCTTCTCAAAATCCCGTCCTTCCTGGAATGCAACCTGCGCCTCCTTGTGGCGGATAGACACCTCAATATGCTGCCTGAAACGGTCCTGAGTCGGGTCCATACCTTGCGCGGCCTGAAATTCCGTCAGCGCATCGGCATGGTTTCCTTTGGCCGCTAACGCCACACCCTGTTTGAAACGCTGATCTGCTGCCTTCTGGCGGGTCTTCAGAAAACGGATTCTGGTGTCATTGGATGTGGGGTCGCTTTTAAAGGAGTCTGCATAGCTGTACATCGCCTCTTCAAACTTTCCTTCCTCCTCAAACTTTTCTGCAGCACTAAAGGAGCGCGCAGCCGGAGAGGCACAGGCCGAAAGGAGGCCGAAAGCTAATAACAGAAAGCTATGTAAAGTCAGGTTCAGGTAGCGCATTGAGTGCGTCTCCTCGGAGTAAATTTGGTTACCGTGCGGCGTTCAGCGGCCGGTTTTCGAGTAACGGGATAACAATGACATCACCGGTATCGGAAACCGTAAGCCGCAATGATTGATCAGTAATATCAGTTGCTTCATACCGGCCGGCAATCTTGTCACCCTTTTTTACCAGGATAATTTCTTTATCTTTTTCAAGAAAAATGGTTCGCGCCGACCCTTTTTTTAAAAAGCCCAGAAACGTAAAACGAGCCAGCGGAGCAGATTCCGGCTGAGCTTTCACCGGTTCTGCCGGCTTCACCGGTGCCACTTTGACCGGAGGCGGAGGCGCAACGACTTTCTTTGTCACGATCTTCGTCTCATCAACAAACACCGGCTTGAACAGATTACGCCGATACCCTTTGAATCCGTCAGTTTTCTGCTCAAGGAGACCGAGTTTCAGTGTGGTGCCGTCATCCACAGCTGCATTGGCAGGTTTGGTTTCAACAGTGGTAGGAGTTCTTACTGCTGCAGCGGCAACAGGTTTTCGCTGCTGACCCGGCGTGAAGGTCAAGGTACTGACCGTTTTAGCTTTTGGCATTGCGCTGTAACTCCACACGACAGCACATCCGAAAAGTATCACCAGAATGAACAATATCAGGCGCTGACGGTTCATGTCCACTCCCGGAGATACACCGTAATGCGCAGTTCCATGGTTACTTTTTCGACAAATAGGTCGTTTTTTGAGAAAGCAACCATATCAATAACGATCAGTTCCGGATTATTCTGAAGATCAGCGAGATAACTTTTCACTGCCGCATAGCCCCCGGTAACAGAAAATGACAGCTGATAGGAAAGCAGCGGTTCTTCTTTGCCCTGCAGCGGTTTATAGCTGACCGTACCGACTTCGACGGCACTGGTTGCCGCTGCTTCATACAAATCACCCAGAACTCTGGCATAATGCCGCTTTTCAGGTATCCTTGCCTTTAGCGTATCAAGATCAGCAGAAGCCTGTTTATAGAGGGCTGTGGCATCAACCTGACCGGCAGTGGCAGCCTTCCGGCGCAGATCACTCCACTTTGTCTGCGCTTCTGCCAGTGCCGGGAGCTGATACGAAGAATACACAATCCCGAAGGCCAGATTGACCAGCAGCAGGACCAGTATTATGCAAAGCAGTACCCATTTCTGGCGGACTATTTCCCACATATATGCTTTCATCAGCGAAGCACCTTACAGGAGATTGCAAATTGAACACCACGCACTTTGTCACCGACAGTCAAATTCTTATGCGACAACAGCATGATATCTGAAAAGCTTTTCGAAGCTTCCAGTTTTTCAAGATACTGCCGGACCGTTTTAAAACTTCCGGCATGCCCTTCCAGCTTCCATTCGTCAAGGTTCTTGCCCGTGGCAAGTGATGACAGTGAGATCCCCTCCGGCGTGGCGTTTTCAAACAACTCAAGTACAGAAAGCCAGTTTCTGCTTTTGCGCTCGATAATTGTGTTGTAGAAGCGGACACGCCCCTTCTGGCGGGTGAAATCCGCATCAGATATACCACCCGGTTTTGCGGCAAGCCTGTTTTGCACCGTTGCGATTTCAGATCCAAGGCGGCTCTGCTCACCCAAAGCTGAAGAGACCCGATTGATGTTCCAAACAGCAGCGATAAGCAGCACTGCAATGGCGCAATATGCGATCCTGTTGAGCAGACGATGGTCAAGGTACGTGCGCGTCGCAAGATTGATGGTAAAATTCATCAGAAACCCCTCAACGCTGCGCCAATAGCGGCTGTGCAGGAAAACAGATGACCCTGGCTGCCCGGCGCAAAGTTTCCGGGTGTAACCACACCTTTTGTCTCAAGGAGCGTCGCTGTTAACTCGGTCGCCTCGGCAATCGTATCCCGAAAACCATATGCCGTTTCCGGCGATGCCACACAAAACACCGTCTGAACCGGTCGATCGGGAAAGCGTTCCTTGTAAATCAGTAGAGAACTGTTTATTTCCATGTACATCCGGTTGTCAGTCACCTGAGCCCCGGATAGTTCCTTACTCCGTATGAATTCCGGTATCCCCTGCGCAAAAGCTACAATTGACAGGGTACCGCCGTAATATGAAATGAGAACGCAATCATTCTGGAGCGACAGACGACGATCAAAGAGCCGGCAGATATTAAATGTATTGCAGTCAATGCGAGCCGGAGAAAACCCCGCCTCCGTAATAAGATCTTCATATTGTGAAATGACTGTGCGCGACGCAATTGCTACCAACAGGGCCATATCGCCATTTTCCCGAACCGCCAGATGCTGAAAATCAATAAGAGTATCGGCACTGTCGAGCGGTATGTTTTTCTTCAGCTTCCAGCGGATCAGATCCAGACCTTCCGCACGGCTTTTGAAACGTCCTTCAAAGTCAAGCAGCATGATTCTGCTCACTGCATCGGGCAGAGACACCGCCACCCGTGTTGATCGACACATTAGTTGGTTACATGCCGATGTAAGGACGTTTTTAAATGTCTCAGGAGCGAGAATATTCTGATCCCGCAGTGAGACCTGAAGAGTCTGCGAGGGAAAGGATGCGTGAGCAACCCTGTCAACACGCGGTGACGCAGCAGAGCCGCCCACCAGGGCACACACCACGCCCTGCGGGCTGATTTCAACTCCTATTGGGTTACTGGCAAACAACATGGCGTATCCTGTTCCGGTCATTCCACAAACGTGACGCGGTTTATCTCCTTGAGGGTCGTTATGCCGGCAGCCAGCTTCTCTTCGGCAGAATCACGCAAAAACATGACACCGGCTTCACGTGCGGATTTTTTCAGCTGGCTTGCCGGGACTTTGGCGATAATGAGGTCGCGGATCTGGTCAGTCAACTCCAGCAATTCTACTATGGCAACACGTCCCCGATACCCAGTGCCATGGCACTCGTCACATCCTTGAGCTTCATACAGCGTCAGGCCGCGAAAACGTTCAGGATCAACACCACCATCAGTCAGTTCCTCGTCACTGTACGTGATTGGACGCCGACAGGCGGTGCAGACCTTTCTCACCAGCCTTTGCGCCATAACACAGTTAAGGCACGATACAAAATTATACGGATCTATACCCATATGGATGAAGCGGCCGATAACGTCAAAAACGTTGTTGGCATGAACAGTCGTAAACACCAGATGACCGGTAAGAGCAGACTGCACCGCTATCTGTGCGGTTTCAGAGTCCCGTATTTCACCAATCATGATCTTGTCCGGGTCGTGGCGCAGGATGGAGCGTAATCCCTTGGCAAAGGTCAACCCTTTCTTTTCATTGACCGGTATCTGCAGTACACCGCGCAGCATATATTCAACCGGGTCTTCGATCGTGATTATTTTATCCTCACCGGTATGGATCTCGGTCAGGCAGGCGTAGAGGGTGGTTGTCTTACCGGAACCTGTCGGGCCGGTGACCAGCACCATGCCGTACGGTTCACGGATTTTTCTCCGCAGGCGCTTGATCTCATGTTCGCTTACGCCAAGATTTTCAAGGGTCAACCCCTTCAGATCACTGGCGATGCTCTCTTTGTCTAGAATACGGATAACCGCATCTTCGCCCTGGGAACTTGGCATAATAGAAACACGGAAATCAATCGATTTTTCGCCAAAACGGATTTTAAATCGGCCATCCTGAGGAATACGCCTCTCGGAAATGTCCAGCTCGCTCATAACCTTCAGGCGCGAGATGATCGGTGACTGAAAATGCTGATCAATCGTGTCGTTCGCCTTGTACAGAACACCATCGATACGATATTTGATATCGACTCCGTCTTGTCCTGTCTCTATGTGTATATCACTGGCTCTGCGGCCCAGCGCGTCCAGAATAGTCGTGTTAATCAGTTTAATGATCGGGCTGGTATCTTCTGAAAGCGTTTCAACGGACAGGACCTCTTCGCCGCGATCAGTCTCCTTGACCAGTTGGAGCATGAAATCTTCAGAAACATCACGCAGAACCCTGCGCGTCCCTTCTCCGGCTTTGGTTACCGCACTTATCGCGGAATCGGAGGCAACACGAATCTGAATCTGCCGGTCGAGCATAAGTTCAAGTTCATCCAGCTTGACTACGTCGGTCGGGTCAGACACCGCAACCACAATCACATCCGGCTGGATATCCAACGGCACAAAATGAAACCGGTAAATAGCATCCGGCGGCAGTTGGTTCAGCAGTTCCGAATCCATTTTAAAATTGCACAGATCAATATACTCAAGACCGAACTGCTCAGCCAGAGCCCGTGCAAGATCTTCATCAGTTACGAGCCCTTCTTCTACGGCAATTTCCCCAAAGCGTTTCCGGGTGGTCGTCATCTTTTCATAGATTATCGGCATCTGGTCAGGCAGAAGGCTTCCCCGCTCAACAAGAATTGTACCGATTTTTTTTCGTTTGAATGATTGCATCGCCATCCTATCCCACCGTGCCGGCTATTTTGAATATCGGGAGGTACATTGCAACAATGATTACGCCGATGATAACACCCATAATCAGCATGATAGCCGGTTCAATTGCTGTAGTCAGAAGATGCATCCGTTCCTCAAGCTCATCTTCCAGATAGTTGGAAATGTCACCAAGCATATCCTCAAGCGCCCCGGTAGTTTCACCAACACCAAGCATGCGCAGTGCCAGTGGCGGCATGATGTCAATCCGTTCCAGCGCAACCGAAAGCCGTCCCCCCTCCTCTATGAAACGGACCGCTTCGAAAAGGCGCTTTTCCATGAATACGTTATTCAGAGTTCCGATGGACATGCGCATAGATTCAATAATCGGTATGCCGCTCCCGAGCACAGTGGCAAGTGTACGGGTAAACGCAGAAACTGAGTACTTGGTAAAGACATCACCGAACACCGGCAAGGTCAGCTTGAATCGGTCGATCGTGTAACGGCCCGCTTCCGTACTCTTCCAGGACCTGAATGCCGCAAGAAGACCGACAAAGAGAATAATCCCGAATACAAAATAGCGCCTGAGCAGTGTGGTAAGCGAAATTAACAGCTGAGTCAGGGCGGGAAGCTGCGCTCCGGAGTCGGCATACACCTGGCTGAAGGTCGGAACAACATACAGCAGTAGCAGTATGATCGCCATAAATGCAAAAACAACGAGGATGGCCGGATAAAAAACAGCTGCTACTATTTTTTTCCGCAGCAGGCCAACTCTCTTTAAATATTCGATATAGCGGCGGATTGTCTGCGGGAGATCCCCGGTTCGCTCACCGGCTCTAATAGAGGCAACATAGAGAAAGGGAAATGCCCGGCCATGCTTTTCCATCGCCACCGACAATGACGCCCCTGCTTTAACGTCTTCACGCACCTGCACGAGAACTTCAAATAAGGGACCCGAATCATGGCGCTCAAGAATCGCATCAAGAACCTGCATGATCGGCATGCCAGCCTTGATCAGTACAAGCATCTCCTGGTTGAACGTCAAAAGAGCCCTGTTATCAATTTTTCTGCGCCTGATTCCCTTGTCAAACAGGAACTGAAAAGGTTTTTTTTTCA
>CAIOXL010000183.1 GCA_903862245.1 uncultured Geobacteraceae bacterium
AGATCACTACAGAAGTCTAAAGTCCAGCTTCTTTACTTCAGTCCTCTTCCAGCAACCGCTTGATCTGCTTGTCAAAGTCCGATTCAAACAACCTATCCTGCACAACCCGATATCTTTCAAATTCACTTTCCGCACAGGCCCTGGCGATTTCCTGGGTGACTTTGCCGGGGCTGTCAAGAATTTCCCGTTCATTGAACTGTAAAAAGGCATTCAGCTTACCGGCCCAATCTTCCATGGTCATGGGGATGGTTCGCTCTGCCTGGTCTTCGGCGTAGTCAAGATACATGGTGACGAAACGATCCAGCGACCTCAGCTCTTTTTCAGTCAGGTAATTCTTGGCGATCACGACATCGGTTTTGATAATCTTGCCGTCAGGGGCGTTCTTCCAGGTAGTCAGTCCCATTCGCTCTTTCTTGTGAGAGGCTGTAGCAGTCAACATCTCTAGCAACCTCTCTATTTCCCTCTTTTTGAACTATCCGGAATTTCCGGATAGTTGCCTCCCGATTCAATTCACCGGATTGGTACATATTGCCCAAATGCTCATTGATCGTTCGCACATCCACTTCAAATAGCACGGCAATCAGTTTTTGCGTCAGCCAAACGGTCTCATCCTCAACACGGACTTCAATACTGTTTTCCCCGGCCTGCTTGGAAAAAATCAGAAACTCAGCGGTGCTGTTTCTGATGCGGAGGTTTTTTTCTTTAGTCATGGCAGTTCTCGCATAATTTGCTACCAATTTTGTTCTACTATCTGTTTGTCTTGTCTAGCCTGCAAGTGACATTGGTGAGTAATAGTTTTCCAGAACTATACCAATACCTTTGATAAGCTGTAAATCGATTTTACTTGAAAGGTTAAACTGTATGAATCAACTTCGGAGGCTTAAGAGAACGTAGTTAAGTCAGTTGATTTATTTCCTTTATTGAACTATCTACTGTTCACGATAAAACAGTACAACACAGGAGAGCCCCCATGACCATCCAGGAACAGATTCAGCAATTCCTCGCAGCACCGGCTTTCGGCGTTGTCGGCGCTTCCGCCAACCGGGACAAATACGGCAACAAGGTGCTCCGCTGTTACCAGCAGAGCGGCAGAACGGTCATACCGGTCAACCCCAATGAAGCCGCCATCGAAGGAATTCCCTGCGCCGCCACGATCAACGACCTGCCACCGGAGGTGACAAGTATCTCCATGATCACCCCGCCGGCGGTTACCGCGAAACTCGTGCCGCTGGCAATTGACAAGGGGATACAAAATATCTGGATGCAGCCGGGAGCGGAACATCCCGAAGCGGTGGCGCTCTGCCGGCAGCAGGGGGTCAACGTGATCGCCGACGGCAGCTGTGTGCTGGTGGTCCTGGGGTATCATGAGCACTAGGACATAACGAATACGGTACATTTTGCTGAACGCAGTATAAACGCTTGTCAGATCAACAAAAACCTGACATAGTACGGCATCTTCGGCGGGCAGCAATGCCCGTCGATTTATTTTTGCGTCATTGAGGAGTTGTACCCATGCAGGAACGAATCAGAAACATCGCCATTATCGCCCACGTAGACCACGGTAAAACCACCCTGGTTGATGCCATGCTGAAACACGCCGGAGTGTACCGCGCCAATGAGGCTATCACCGAGCGGGTCATGGACTCGAATGACCTTGAGAAGGAACGCGGCATCACCATTCTGGCCAAAAGCCTCTCTATCCACCACGGCCCCTATAAGATCAATATCGTTGATACCCCCGGCCACGCCGACTTCGGCGGCGAAGTTGAGCGGGTGCTTAAAATGGTTGACTCCGTACTGCTGCTGGTGGACGCCCTGGACGGCCCCATGCCCCAGACCCGTTTCGTACTGAAAAAATCCCTCGACCTCGGCTTGAAACCGATCGTCGTCATCAACAAGATCGACCGTCCCGGCAGCCGTCCGGAAGAAGTCCTCAACATGGTCTTCGATCTTTTCTGCGAACTGAACGCTTCCGACGACCAGTTGGATTTTCCGGTGGTCTACACCAGCGCCAAGATGGGCTACGCGAAACTTGACATCACCATCGAATCAAACAGCATGGAACCGCTCTTTGCAGTGGTAGAGGCCAACGTCCGCCCCCCCAAGGGAGATGCCAACGCCCCGTTCCAGATGCTGATCGCCAACATCGATTACAACGACTACATCGGCCGCATGGCCACCGGCCGTATTTTCAACGGCAAGGTCCGGGCAGGTGAAACCGTCGCCATGATCAAGAAGGACGGATCGATCACCAAGGGACGCATCACCAAACTGCTCGGCTACGAAGGGCTGAAGCAGATCGACATCGAAGAGGCCGGAACGGGCGATATCGTCACCGTGGCAGGCTTTGAAGATGTCAGCATCGGCGAGACCCTGGCCTCGGCCGAGACCCCCGTCGCGGTTCCGTACGTCTCCATCGACGAGCCGACCCTGTCCATGAACTTCATTGTCAACACCTCCCCCTTTGCCGGTCGGGAAGGGAAATGGGTCACTTCGCGCAACATCCGCGAGCGCCTTACCAAAGAACTCCGTACCAACGTTTCCCTCCGGGTGGATGACACAGCCAGCCCCGATACCTTCATGGTTTCCGGCCGAGGCGAACTGCACCTGTCGATCCTTATTGAAACCATGCGCCGCGAAGGCTTTGAACTGGCGGTCTCCAAACCGGAAGTCATCGTCCGCCTGAAAGACGGCGTCAAAATGGAGCCGATGGAGTATCTGGTGGTCGATGTGGCTTCGGAATTCCAGGGTGCAATTATCGAAAAAATGGGCCCCCGCAAGGGCGAGATGGTCGCCATGGCACCCATGGGTGAGATGGTCCGTCTTGAGTTCATCATCCCGGCACGCGGCCTGATCGGTCTGCGCGGCGAAGTTCTCACCGATACCCGCGGCACCGCCGTTATGACCCATACGTTCCACGAATATGCCCCCTACAAGGGTGACATTCCGGGGCGTAAAAACGGTGCCCTGATTGCCATGGATCATGGCGAAACAACCGCCTACTCGCTGGATGCCCTGCAGCCGCGCGGCACACTGTTCATCGGTGCCGGAGTTGAAGTGTACGGCGGCATGATCATCGGCCAGAACAACAAGGACAACGACCTGGAGATCAACCCCTGCAAAGGGAAAAAGCTGACCAACGTCCGCGCGTCCGGTACGGACGACGCCATCAAACTGACGCCGCCGCGCTTAATGACGCTGGAGCAGGCGCTGGAATTCATCGAGGACGACGAACTTGTCGAGGTTACCCCCAACTCGGTCCGCCTGCGCAAGAAGGAACTTGATCCCACCCGCCGGAAACGATCCGGTAAACTGTAGGAACAGAGAAATACACGTAATGCGGGCCGGGATTTTTTCCCGGCCCGTTTTGTTTTTCCGCTGGAATAATCAGGTGATTTTTAGGCGTCCGGGTGCTATAGTTCGCCGGAAAGATTCAAATTACGGGGCGGGGCACACATTATGGCACAGCAAATGATCTATCTGATAGGGGCAGGTTTCACCGGCTGGGACGGTTTCCCGGCCAAGGCACTGGAGATTATCGGCACGGCCGACGTCCTGATCGGTCATCAGCGCCACCTGGCGATTTTTCCCGACTTCACCGGTGAGAAGCGTGAACTGGGCGAACTCCCCGCACTGATCGATTTCCTCAAGAAAACCGAACAGCGCGTGGCTCTGCTCGCTTCCGGCGATCCGACCTTTTTCGGCATTTCCCGCTTTCTGCTGCGCAACCTCCCCAAAGAGCGCATCGAGATTTTCCCCAACGTCACCAGCATGCAGTATGCGTTTGCCAGGATCAAGGAGCCGTGGGACGACGGTATTTTTGTCTCGGTCCATGGCCGCGGCATGCACCAGGCGATCGACAAGATCATCGCCGCCGAAAAAGCCTGCGTGCTGACGGACAAAATCAACACTCCCGCCGCCATAGCCGCCGAGCTTATCGAACGCGGCGCGGAAGGGTACGAAGCCTGGCTCTGCGAAGACCTGGGGATGGCGACCGAAAAATTCACCAAAACCACGGTACGCGGGCTGGTGGGGATGGCGGCATCCGAGCTGAATATCCTGATTCTGGTCCGCACATACGAGCCGAACCTTGTCCACTATCCGCTGATCGGCATTGATGACGACGAATTTCACACCTCGAAAAAGCTGATCACCAAGCTTGAGGTGCGCGCCGTTACCCTGGCGAAACTCCAGCTTCAGGATGATCTGGTCCTCTGGGATATCGGTGCCGGCAGCTGCTCCGTCTCCATTGAAGCTTCCAACCTGATGCCGGGCGGACGCATTTTTGCCGTGGAGAAGAACCAGCAGTGCATCGGCTTCATTACGGAAAATCTGAAGAAGTTTTGCGCCCGCAATATAAAACTGATCGAGTCCTACGCGCCGGACGGCCTGGATGACCTGCCCGATCCCGATCGCGTGTTCATCGGCGGTGCCGGGGGAAAGCTGGACGAGATCATCGACTGCGTTTCCCAGCGGCTGCGGCCGGACGGGGTGGTGGTTATCAATGCCGTAACGCTTGATACGCTTACCCGGGCGGTGGAGTTTCTTGAAGATCAGGGCTTTACGGTTGAAGCGACCTGCATCAATGTCGCCAAGACACGCAACCTCACCGAATACAAGATGTTTGAAGCCCAGAATCCGGTGTATGTGATTTCTGCCCGTAAAGGGGGGGAATAGTGTCTGTCGTCTATGCCGTCGGCGTCGGGCCGGGCGATCCGGAACTGCTGACCCGCAAGGCCGAGCGGATTCTGAGGAGTGCCGATGTTATCCTGGCCCCGGTCTCGAATCCGGCCGAGGCGAGTGTAGCGCTGGAAACGGTCCGCCAGTTCATTGATACCAGCCGGCAGGAAATCGTTGTCCACCAGTTCCCCATGACCTCCGACCGGTCACGCCTGGTTCCGGCCTGGCAGGAGGCGGCTGCCATCATTGCCGCCCACGCCGAGGCGGGGCGGTCGGTCGCCTTCATCACCATCGGTGATCCGCTTTTTTATTCGACTTTTATTTACCTGCTGCGCATCTTCCGCGAACAGTGGCCGCAGATCCCGATCGAAATCGTGCCAGGCATATCGAGCATCAATGCCGCAGCAGCCCAGGCCGCCCTTCCGCTGGTTGAGGGGGATGAAAAAATGATCGTCATTCCGGCCACTGCCGGGATAGAGCAGATCCGGGCGGCACTGGAAACCTGCGAAACCGTTGTCCTTCTGAAAGTAAAGCCGCTTTTCCCGGCGATTGTGGAGCTTCTCCGCAGCCTCAAAGATAGCCGGAGCGCCGTCTTTGTCGAACGCGTCGGCAGCCCCCGCCAGAAGGTTCTGACCTCCATCGACGAAATAGCCGCCCACACCCCTGACTACCTGTCCCTGATGATTATCAAACCTGTTTGAGTGCTTTGGAAATCTAATAAGTACTGATCTACCGCCGATTCCTTCTCCCTGAGGGAGAAGGTGGCCGAAGGCCGGATGAGGGGGAGAAGGGGGAAATTCCAACCATCAACTGTGCATCAGTGTTGGCGATGGCATTATTTAATCTATATTATGTCCCCCGATACACGTGCTGATTATAGTTTTTTATATGCCTCCGCAACTGTCTTGTTTATTTCATTAGCAAGCACCTGTGCTTGTTTCATAATTAGTTGCACTTTGTCACAATTTTCCCAATGCTTGCCCCATTTTTCACGTCCAAGAATCATCTCAAAATCCATTTTTGTTGGTTCTACCCACTTTTCATAATCAGCTAAACGCTGCATCCGATACTCAAGGTCTTTTACTTTTCTCTTTTTCGGAGATAATGGGGCATCGCTTTCCATCCAAGTTGCCCATTGCTTATTACCTTTTGACTGATTGCATTTCCCACAAGCAGGGACAAGATTATGAATTTCTGAAATATAGCCCGTTGGTTTTTTTCCTAATACTAGTGGACGCAAATGGTCCCATTCAGTTGCAGCCACACCACAGTATGAGCATTGGAAGGAATCGTGATCCATGCCAAGAATTTCTAAGGCATTTTTTACCTGCTCATTTGTTGGCGCAATAACAGGAATAATTGAATTAATAAAAGCGTTTGTAATACTCGATGACCTTCCCGTAATTTTCATCGGTGTTGGCATTCTAAACAATGATAGATAGTCCATTACTTTCCTTTCCAGCGGCTCTGGCTCACCTCGTCACCCAATAGTTATTCAGCTTTAGGCTGCATAATTCCGGAACTATCTAACAGAATCGATCCGAATTTACCACCGATTTCATCGGCCACACCGAACACAAAAAAGTCCGTTCAACCTCGCGATTGAACGGACTTTTAAGTACAAGACCTTACAGCCCGATTCTAGCCAAGCACCGCGTGAGCGGCTGCCAGCCGGGCAATTGGCACCCGGAACGGGGAACAGGAAACGTAATCCAGACCGACGTTATGGCAGAAGATTACCGATGACGGATCGCCGCCATGCTCCCCGCAGATGCCGAGTTTGATGTTCGGCCGGGTGGCACGTCCCAGTTCACAGGCCATTTTGACCAGTTTACCTACCCCTTTCTGGTCCAGTGATACGAAGGGGTCTTCCGGGAGAATATTGTTGTCCACATAGAACGGCAGGAATTTGCCGGCATCGTCACGCGACAGGCCAAAGGTCGTCTGGGTCAGGTCGTTGGTGCCGAAGGAGAAGAATTCCGCCTCGACCGCAATTTCATCGGCCGTCAGGGCGGCACGGGGCAGTTCGATCATCGTGCCGATCAGGTATTCAACCTTGACGCCGTACCGGGCGATGGTTGCATCACAGATGGCAACCGCATTCTGCTTGAGGACCGACAGCTCCTTCACCGTTGCAATCAGCGGAATCATGATTTCCGGAACGATACTGAACCCTTCGTTTTTGACCAGTTCGCAGGCCGCTTCCATAATCGCCGTGACCTGCATATTGTAGATTTCCGGGTAGGTTATGCCCAGACGGCAGCCGCGATGACCAAGCATCGGGTTGAATTCGTGCAGTGTGTCTATCTTGTGTTTGAGGGCGTTGACCGGGACCTTCATGGTCTTGCACAGGTCCTCGATATCCTTTTCCCCCTGCGGCAGAAACTCGTGCAGCGGCGGGTCAAGCAGCCGGATTGTTACCGGCAGCCCTTTCATCTCGCGGAACAGCCCGATAAAATCACCCTTCTGCATCGGCAGAATTTTGGCCAGGGCATGCTCACGCCCCTCAACGTCATCGGAAAGTATCATCTCACGCACCGCCGCGATCCGCTCGGCATCAAAGAACATATGTTCGGTACGGCACAGGCCGATGCCTTCAGCACCGAACTGGCGGGCCACCTTGGCATCGTAGGGCGTGTCGGCATTGGTGCGCACTTTCAGGCGGCGAATGCCGTCAACCCACACCATCAGGGTGTTAAAATCTTCGGTCAGCTTCGGCGATACGGTCGGCACCGCACCCAGCATAACCTCACCCTGTGTACCATCCAGCGTAATCATATCCCCTTTTTTGACAACCACGCCGTTTCGTGCGGTAAAGGTCTGGTTGGCATAATCAACCTTGATGTCACCGCAGCCGGCGACACAGCACTTGCCCATACCACGGGCGACAACGGCGGCATGGGATGTCATGCCGCCACGCGCGGTCAGAATCCCCTGTGCGGCGTGCATTCCGTGAATATCTTCCGGCGAGGTTTCCACACGGACCAGGATCACCTTGCGGCCGGTCTTGGCTTCCGATTCAGCTTCATCAGCGGTGAAAACGACGGAACCGGACACCGCTCCCGGCGATGCCGGCAGCCCTTTGGCGATGATGGTTTTTTCCGCTTTCGGATCAAGCGACGGGTGCAGCAGCTGATCAAGCTGTTCCGGAGCCACGCGCTTCACCGCGGTTTTTTCGTCGATCAGCCCCTCGGCAACCATATCCACCGCGATCTTGATTGCTGCCGGTGCGGTCCGCTTGCCGTTGCGGGTCTGCAGCATGAAGAGTTTCCCCTTTTCGATGGTAAACTCGATATCCTGCATGTCCTTGTAATGTTTTTCGAGGATGGAGCGGATGGCAGCCAACTGCTGGTAACACTCCGGCAGCACCTCTTCCATCGGCGGCAGGTTGGTCGCCTTGGCGCGGTTGATCGGCTGCGGCGTGCGGATACCGGCAACAACATCCTCCCCCTGGGCGTTGACCAGATATTCACCGTAGAAATAATTCTCACCGGTGGAAGGGTCGCGGGTGAAGGCAACTCCGGTGGCGCAATCATCGCCCATATTGCCGTACACCATGGACTGTACATTGACAGCGGTACCCCACTCAGCCGGGATATTGTTCAGGCGGCGGTAGGTGATGGCGCGCGGATTCATCCATGAACCGAAGACAGCGCCGATGGCGCCCCACAGCTGATCCTGGGGGTCTTCCGGAAATGCGGTGCCGAGTTCGTCCTTTATTCTCTCCTTGAAGGCGGCGACCAGTTCCTTCCAGTCGGTGGCACTGAGGTCGGTGTCCAGGTGGACGCCCCGCTCCTCTTTTTTCTGCTCCAGAAGATGCTCAAGGGAATGTTTGTCCATTCCCATAACCACATCCGAATACATCTGGACGAAGCGGCGGTAGGCATCATAGGCAAAACGCTCGTCACCGCTCTGGGCGATAATCCCCTGGACGGTTGTATCGTTGAGACCGAGGTTCAGAATGGTGTCCATCATGCCCGGCATGGAAGCACGGGCACCGGAACGGACCGAAACAAGCAGGGGGTTGGCCGGATCACCGAATTTACGATCCATCAGCGCTTCAACTTCGGCGAGATGGGAAGCAACTTCAGCAGCCAGTGTGGCGGGATAGGTGTTATTGTTTTTGTAAAATTCGGTACAGACTTCTGTGGTAAGAGTGAAACCGGGGGGAACCGGCAGACCGATGCTGGTCATTTCGGCCAGGTTGGCCCCTTTGCCTCCCAGCAGGTTTTTCATGTCAGCCCTGCCCTCGGCCATGCCATTACCGAAGAAATACACAAACTTCTGCGTCATTGTTCCGTCTCCTCTTCCGTAGAATAATTACAAGCGCTTTACAGTCGCTAAAAACATTTATTCATAATGAAAATAATAGTTTAGACGAGCCAGACTATAGCGCAGATTGGCAAAATATCAAGACTTATTGTGAAAATATATTTTATTTTGTATCCCAACTGGTTATATCGGCGTTCTTTCCTTCCCCCCCCTTGGCACCATCGGAGCCGTAGGAAAAAAGATCATAGTCGCCATGCTCGCCGGGGGAAACGTACAGGTAGTCGCTACCCCACGGATCCTTGGGAACCTTCTTGCTCTCCAGATAGCCGCCGTCCTTGTAGCTTTTCGGTATCTTGCCGACAGTCGGCTTTGCCACCAGCGCATCCAGGCCCTGCTCCGTAGAGGGATAATCACCGCTGTCAAGTTTGTACAGCTTGAGTGCCGTTTCAATGTTCTTGATCTGCACCCGGGCATCGGTCATCTTGGCATCGTCAGTGCGCCCCATCAGTTTCGGTCCGACCAGGGCTGCCAGCAGCGCCAGGATAACGATTACCACCATGATCTCAATCAACGTGAAGCCTTTGTTATTTTTTACGAGCTGCATGTGGGGGGATTCCTCCTGTGTGAATTTATTACTGATGAACTCTACTCAATAGTTGGGCTGTATAGCAAGCTCTTTCAAACCTCCGGCCGCCTCAAAAGAAAGTTACGCCGCCTCAATTGCGGCAAAGTTTTCCCCTGCAGCATCCCTCAGAAAAAGTATTTCCTCACGGATTCGGGTGGTTATATTTGCTCTTGCGGTTTGGCACCCAATATGCTAGTTCACTGACAATCAATACTTCAGTAGAACGCCGCAGCAAACACCCCCTGCGTCATAACGCAGCAAACACCACATGAGGAGAAATCAGATGAAAAAAATCAGTGCCGTAGTAGCCATGCTTGCCGTAACCGCTTTTGCCGGAGCCGCCCTCGCAGCTGACGTGATCGACCTGCCCGCTTCAATGGGTAAAATTTCCTTCCCGCATAAAAAGCATCAGGAAATGCTGAAGGATTGCAAGAAGTGCCACGAAAAAGGTCCGGGCAAGATTGCCGAGCTCGGCAAAGATTGGGCTCACAAAACCTGCAAGGGATGCCACACTGAAATGAAAAAAGGTCCTACCTCATGCAAGGATTGCCACAAGAAGTAAGCTGAACTGAGAATACGGTCACAAAAGAGGACAGCGCACCGTTGCGCTGTCCTCTTTTTTTAATCTGCGACCAGGTAGCCGCCCCCCCGTTTCATCAGAAAACCTTCCGCCTGTAGCGCCTCAAGGTTCCGTTCAACCGTTTCCCGTCCCGCCGCCGACTGGGTTAACAGCTCTTCCACCGTTATTCCCGGTTGTGCCAGTACCTCCCGCAGCAACCGGCTGCGCAGCTGCCGGTTGGAACCTTCGAAGCGTGTCTGCTGCATGTGATGCCTGCTGCGGCGACCCGGATTGGGATGGTTCTGCTTGAGCATGACACCATAATCCATCAGGGCATAATACCACTCGCGCGGACGCTCGCCGTCGAGTGTCACCGTGATCAGCGGCATGATTTCGCTGTCGGCCACCTGTTCACGGCCGTGGAAGAAAAAGTGAATGAAGAGTGTGCGGATATTGGTTTCAATCAGCGGCTCAGCCACGCCGAAGGCAAAGGCCGCCACCGCCCGGGCGGTATAGGGGCCGATGCCGGGCAGCGACTGCAGCTCCTCGACCGTGCGGGGAAACATTCCCCCCCACTGTGCGACGATCGTTTCGGAACAGCGCTTCAGGTACAACGCCCGGCGATTGTAGCCCAACCCCTGCCAGACCCTCAGCAGTTCCGGCAAGGGAGCTGCGGCCAACGCATGGACGGTCGGAAACGCACCCAGGAATTCGGCATATTTGAGTTTGACCCGTTCAACCTGCGTCTGCTGCAGCATAATCTCCGACACAAGAATCCGGTACGGGTCATCGGTTGCGCGCCACGGCATGGGACGCGGATTGGCATGGTAATAGGCATAGATCAGTGTGCGAAAAGCGCTGACAGCCTCCGGGGAGAGCCCGTTACGGCCGAGAAAAAATGCGGTCAGATATTCCGGTGTCAGTCGGGTCACCGCAGCGCCAACTCCTGTGCCTCAAGCGTTCTCACCCGGTCGCGCAGCCCGGCCGCCTTCTCGAAATTCAGCTCTTTGGCAGCCGCCAGCATCTCCTTGCGCAGTTTTTTTACCAGCTTCGGAATATCCTTCAGGGCGATGTATTCTTCGCCCGCTTCGGCAACGCCGATCGGCTGCGTAACGTAATCTTTCTCCTCGATCGATTCCAGAATGCTGCGGAATCCCTTCTTCACCGTTTCAGGGGTGATGCCATTCTCTTCGTTATATTCCAGCTGTCTGACCCGGCGACGCCCGGTTTCATCGATGCAGGCCTGCATGGAGCGGGTTATGCTGTCGCCGTACATCAGCACCCGGCCATTGATATTGCGGGCGGCCCGGCCGCAGGTCTGGATGAGCGACCGCTGGGAACGGAGAAACCCCTCCTTGTCGGCATCAAGGATCGCAACCAGGGACACCTCCGGAAGATCCAGCCCCTCCCGCAGCAGGTTGATACCGACCAGAACATCGAATTCACCCAGGCGCAGGTCACGGATGATCTGCATCCTTTCGATGGTGACGATGTCCGAATGGAGATATTTGATCCGCACCCCCAACTCCCGGTAGTAATTGGTCAGCTCTTCAGCCATGCGTTTGGTCAGGGTCGTCACCAGAACCCGCTCGCCCCGGGCAACGGTTTCGCGGACTTCGTGGAGCAGGTCGTCCACCTGACCGTAGCCCTCTCCCGCTGTTACCGGCCGAACCTCAATAACCGGATCAACCAGGCCGGTCGGACGGATGATCTGCTCCACAAACAGGCCGCCGCTCGCTTCAAGTTCATAATCAGCCGGCGTTGCCGACACATACACCGCCTGCCGGATGCGGGTCTGAAACTCCTGAAAATTGAGCGGGCGGTTATCAAGTGCCGCCGGCAGGCGAAAGCCGTAATTAACCAGCGTTTCCTTGCGCGAACGGTCCCCCCGGTACATGGCGCCGGTCTGGGGGATGGTGATGTGCGACTCGTCCACAAACAGTACAAAATCATCCGGGAAATAATCGATCAGCGTATAGGGGGCTTCACCCGGCTGACGGCCGTCGAAGTAGCGGGAATAGTTTTCAATGCCGTGACAGAACCCCATCTCCTCCATCATTTCGATGTCGTAGAGGGTGCGCTGTTCGATACGCTGCGCTTCCAGCAGCATGTTCCGCTCGTTGAAATAGCGGAGCCGCACCGCCAGATCCGTCCTGATCCGCTCCACCGCCCGCTCCAGCGTTTCGCGAGTGGAAACATAGTGCGAAGCGGGGTAAATGGCGCACTTGGCGATTTTTTGCAGCACCACGCCGCGCAGCGGGTCAATTTCGCTGATCGCCTCCACCTCGTCGCCGAAAAACTCGATCCGGAGCGCCCGGTCGTTGTCGTACGCCGGAAAGATTTCAATCACGTCCCCCCGCACCCGGAAGGTGCCACGGTGAAAATCCATATCGTTACGTTCGTACTGGATTTCGATCAGTTTTTTGAGCAGTTCGTCCCGTCCGTATTCGTCCCCCTGGTGGAAGAATATATGCATGGACTGATACGCCTCGGGGGAGCCGATGCCGTAGATGCAGGAGACCGATGCGACAATAATGACATCGCGCCGTGTCAGCAGGCTGCGCGTTGCCGAATGGCGCATCTTGTCGATTTCGTCGTTGATGGCGGAATCTTTTTCAATGAAGGTATCGCTGGACGGGATGTACGCTTCAGGCTGGTAATAATCGTAGTAGGAAACAAAATACTCCACGGCGTTATCCGGGAACAGTTCCTTGAACTCACCGTACAGCTGGGCCGCCAGTGTTTTGTTGGGGGCCAGAACCAGGGCGGGGCGGGAGGTAGCGGCGATGACGTTGGCAACCGTGAAGGTTTTGCCCGAGCCGGTGACACCAAGCAGGGTCTGGTGGCGGTCACCCCGCTCAACGCCGGCAACCAGCTCGGCAATGGCCTGGGGCTGGTCGCCGCGCGGTGAATATGTGGTTGTAAGATTGAATATCGGCATAAAAATCGATGGCGAGACAGCGGCAGATTATTGTGCGCCCGTGATCTCCCGGGCTCTCTGAATCCGCCGGATCGTTTCCTCCATCCCCAGCGTCGCGACAATTTCGCCGATGCCGGGCGCCTGCGTCCCCCCCGAAAGAGCAATCCGGACCGGCTGCCCTACCTGACCCATTTTCCAGCCGTTTTCGCTGCAGACCTCCTTGAAAAGCAGATCAATTTCAGCGGCTTCGGTCACGGGAGCCGGGGAGAGTTTTGCGATGACTGCGGCAAAAACCGCCTGGAGCTGTTCCTTGTCAAACTTGGCCAGAGCGGCTTCGTCGTAGGTTTCCGGTGCGTTGTAATAAAATACGGCCCGGTCGGCCATCTCTTCCAGGGTCTGGGCCCGCTCCTTCAGGGTGTTGACGACCGTTACCAGATCCGGCCCGGCAAGCGTTGTTACCTGGCGCGTTGACAGATGGGGCAACAGCAGCCCGGCCAGCCGGGCCGGATCGCTGTTTTTGATATAGTGGGCATTCAGCCAGAGCAGTTTTTCCGTATTGAAGACGGAAGCGGACCGCCCCACATTCTTGATATCGAACTTCTGAATCATTTCTGCACGACTGAAGATTTCGTCATCCCCGTTGCTCCACCCGAGCCTGACCAGATAGTTGATCAGCGCTTCCGGCAAAAAGCCCATATCGCGGTAGGCGATCACGCTGGTGGCGCCATGCCGTTTGGAGAGGCGCGCCTTGTCAGACCCGAGGATCATCGGGACATGGGCAAATTGCGGCACCGGGAATCCGAGCGCCTGATACAGCTGAATCTGCCGCGGCGTGTTGTTGACATGGTCATCACCCCGGATAACGGTGGTGATCCGCATGGTGGCATCATCGATCACCACGCAGAAATTATAGGTCGGGGTACCGTCGGTGCGCTGGATGATCAGGTCGTCCAGCTCTTCATTCGGAAAGGTTATAACCCCCTTGATCAGATCGTCAAAAGAGGTCACCCCCTCCTGCGGCGCCCGAAAGCGGACAACGTACGGCCGGTCGGCCGGTTGGCTGGTCTGTTCGCGGCAGGTCCCGTCATACTTCGGCTTGCGCCCTTCCTGCATGGCCAGATTGCGTTTGGCATCCAGCTCGTCTGCACTGCAGTAGCATTTATAGGCTTTGCCGGCATCCAGCAGTTTCTGGACATATTCCTTGTACAGGGGAAACGAGTCCGATTGATAGAAAGGCCCCTCATCCCACTCCAGCCCAAGCCATTTCATTCCTTCCAGAATTGCCTCAACCGACTCACTGGTGGAACGCTCCACATCCGTATCTTCAATGCGCAGAATGAACGTCCCCCCCTGATTTTTGGCCAGCAGCCAATTGAATAGCGCGGTACGGGCTCCGCCGACATGAAGGTACCCGGTGGGGCTGGGGGCAAAACGGACACGAAGTTCAGACATGTATAACTCCTTGAGACTGGGCAGTATCTGTGCGTATGCAAGCGCGGCCACTATACCATTCCCGCATGATCCAAAAAAGTCTTTTCTGGCCGGAAGAGACTCTTTTAACTTTGACAAGACCCGGTTCTGTCGTGGTAGTATGCGCCACAAACAGCGTTTTGGGGGTATGCATGCAGACCATTGATTCCCTTATCAGGGAAAGTTGCCAAAAATTCAGCGACCAGCCGGCGTTCCACTTTAAACTCGCCGGGGCGTGGCAAAACATGACCTACGGTGCCCTGTGGGAGCTGTCGGACCGCATTGCGGCCGGTATGCTCAAGAGCGGCTTCACCACTGGCGACCACGCTGCGCTGCTGGCCCCTTCGTCGCCGCAATGGGTGGCCGCCTATCTGGGGATTCTCAAAGCGGGCGGAGTCGTCGTCCCGATTGACAAGGAGCTGAAAGCTGCTGAACTGCGGCACATTCTGACCGACTGTGATGCCCGTTACGTGTTCACCGCCCCCCCCTGCCTTGATCTTGTGCTTGAACTTTTTCCGGATATTCCCGCTTTGGAGCTGATTGTGGCACTCGCCCCTTCCGCTTCCGACTCAACAGATCCCCGGGTGGTGCAGGTGCTGGATGCGTTAGTGGAAGAATGGCGGGAACTGCTGAGCAGTGTGGAGGTTCCGCCTGATCGCCGCAATAACATGGAAGTGCTGGCGCGCCAGGCGCACCGTCTGCTCTGCTCCTTTGCTTCACAGGCGGACGCAGGCCCTGCACCGGCGACCCCCCTTGAAGCGTCGGAACAGCTCCGCAGCAAGCTTACCCGCGAGGGGAAGTTCCTGTCGCTCAATTCACTCTGCCACAGCGCCCCGCTCCCGGAGAAACCACGGGACTGCACCGATACCGCCGTGATCCTGTACACCTCCGGAACAACCGGACGCTCCAAAGGGGCCATGCTCAGCCACGCCAATATTGTTTCCAACATAAAAGCGGCTGCCGCACACTTCCAGCTTGATAACAGTATCCACACCCTGTCGTTCCTGCCGATCAACCACGTTTTCGAGCAGGTCTGCGGCATTCTGCTGCCGCTTTCGCTGGGGGGCAAAGTTTCCTTCAGTGAGTCGCTGAAAAAACTGGGCGAAAATCTCTCCGAAGTCAAACCGACGTTTTTCCTGGCGGTGCCGGCGGTGTACCGGATGATCCTTGACCGGATCACAAAGAACGTTAATTCCAAAAAACTCTCGCAACTCCTCTTTTCCGTCTCCCTTACCCGACCGATTGTAACCTCGAAAGTGCGGCAGGCATTCGGTTCCGGCACCATTTTCATCAGCGGCGGCGCCGCGCTTGACCCGGCTATTGCCAAAGGAATGACAGAGTTCGGTTTGTCCATTTATCAGGGGTACGGTATTACGGAAACCGCGCCGATCATTAGCGCAGAACAGCCGGGGAACAAAAGGCTCGGCACCATCGGCCGTCCGCTGGATCGCGTCAGCGTGAAGATTGACGAGCCGAATGATGAGGGGGTAGGGGAGATTGTCGTCAAGGGGCCAAACGTTATGCAGGGGTATTACAAAAACCCTCAGGCGACACTGGAGGTGCTGAATGATGGCTGGTATCGCACCGGCGACCTCGGCTATCTCAGCTCTGACGGTTTTTTAACGATCAGCGGCCGTGTCAAAAACCTGATCGTCACCCCCAACGGCAAGAATGTGTATCCGGAAGAGGTGGAGAATGAACTTCTCAAAAGCCTGTTCATAGCTGAAGTAATGGTCTATGGGCATCGGGTCGGCACCGCATCCGAAGAGATTCACGCCATTATTTTCCCGAACCAGGAAGCGCTCGACAACCAATGCCGTATTGACGGTAACTGTCCGATGAGTGAAGCTGACGTTGAAGCGCTGCTGCGGAAAGAGGTTCTGAAAGCATGCAGCGGTCTGGCCGATTACAAGAGGGTCCGCAAATTCACGATCCGCGAAGACGAGTTTCCCAAAACAACGACCCGCAAGATCAAGCGCTTTGCCGTTGAGGCCAGCATCTCCACCGGCCATTAAGTCTGACACGACCGAAAGACTCCGGAAAAAGATCAGGGCGGCCTCGGCCGCCCTGATCTTTTTCACGCACCCACCGATCGACACCCCTGCCAACTGCCGCGCCGGGTCAACTCGTTAACAATCGCATACCACATTTGATTGTTCTTCAACCCCCACCGGGGAGCAACACATATCTCCAGTGGTGCTGAACCATACAGCCGCTGGATTGCTATCCGGGGCGGGAGCAGCTCCAGAAAGTCCGCCACCGTTGTTATGTACGCCTCAAGCGTTACCGGCGTGAACTCCCCCCGGTGATACAGCTCCGCCAGTTCGGTTCCTTCCACGGCATGCAGCTGGTGCAGCTTGAGTGAATCAATAGGAAGCTCCGCCATCAGGGGTACAGTTTTCAGAAATTCTGCCGCACTCTCCCCCGGAAAGCCATGAATCAGGTGGGCGCAGATGTCAAAATTCCGGCCCGCCGCGCGCGTGGCCGCCCCGATGAAATCATCCAGGGTATGACCGCGGTTGATGCGGTTCAAAATGGCATCATCCATGGACTGCAGACCAAGTTCAAGACAGACATACTTTGTCCGGGCGATATCCGTCAGCAGATCGAGAGCTTCATCGCTCAGCGAGTCCGGGCGTGTTCCAACGGAAATACCGATTACATCCGGATGGTCAAGAACGCGGCGGTACAGAGCTGACAACAGTTCAGCCGAACCGTAGGTATTGGTGTATTTCTGGAAATAGATGATGAATTTTTCCGAGCCGAGCCGGCTGCGGTGATAGGCCATTCCCGCCGCCATCTGCTCCTCCAGCGGCACTGCCGACAGGGTCTCCCGGGGTGAGAAGGATACGTTGTTGCAGTAAATACAGCCGCCGGTCCCCTTGCTGCCGTCACGATTCGGGCAGGTAAAGCCGGCATCAACATTAACCTTGCTGATCCGGCTGCCGAAGCGGCGGCGCAGATAGGTGCCGTAGGAGTTGAGGTGAAGCTGTGGATGGAGTCGTTCGTCAGGTGCGTTGGACATACTCTTCGATCTTTTTCAGCAGGGATGCGGCAGCACCACGCGGGTCGGCAGCGGCCAGTATGGCAGAGATAACAGCGACTCCCTGTACATTGGCGGCCAGTGTTTCGGCGATATTTACCGGAGAAATCCCCCCGAGGCCGAGAACGGGAATAGCAAGGGCGGAAGCGGCTTCGGCGAGCTTCCCGATGCCGCATGGTTCGCCATAGGCGGCCTTTGAGGGGGTGTGATACACCGGGCCGAAGGTGACAAAATCGGCACCGTCGACCTGGGCAGAAAGAGCTTCGTCAACCGCATGGGCAGAGTAACCGATAATTTTTTCCCGCCCCAGCAACCGGCGGACAACCGCCACCGGCAGACTGTTGCTGCCGAGATGGACACCGTCGGCCTCAGCCGCCAGCGCAACATCGAGACGGTCATTGATGATGAGGCGGGCGTGAAAATCCGAGGTGATTCGTCTCAGTTCGTCGGCCAGCCGGAACAGCGCGGCTCCTGAAAGATCCTTTTCGCGCAGCTGAACGGTTCTGACCCCTCCCTCCAGCGCCTGGCGCACAAGCTCCGGCAGAGCCCTCCCCCCCCCCTGCATCCGGTCGGTAATCAGGTACAGCCTGAGATCGGTGGTCTGCATCAGAACCCTATTCAGCCGATCATGCCGTCCAGCGGGCTGGAGGCATTGGCGTAGAGCTTGCGCGGAATCCGGCCGGCCTTGTACGACAGTCGGCCGGCAATGACCGCCAGCTTCATCGCCTCCGCCATGGCGATCGGGTCCTGCGCACCGGCAATGGCGGTGTTCATGAGCACTCCGGCGCAGCCCAGCTCCATGGCGATGGCAGCATCGGATGCTGAACCGACACCGGCGTCCACGATAACCGGTACGCTGACATTCTCCAGAATAATACGAATGTTATAGGGGTTGCGGATACCGAGGCCGCTGCCGATCGGCGCCCCCAGCGGCATAACCGCCGCACAGCCCAGGTCTTCAAGCTTTTTGCAGACAATCACATCGTCACTGCAGTACGGCAGGACGGTGAAACCCTCGGCCACCAGTATTTTTGCCGCTTTGAGCAGCTCTTCGTTATCCGGGAACAGGGTTTTCTCATCGCCCAGCACTTCAAGTTTGACAAAATCAGACATCCCGGCTTCGCGGGCCAGGCGGCAGGTGCGCACAGCGTCATCAGCCGTGTAACAACCGGCGGTATTGGGAAGCAGCGTATATTTCTTCAGGTCTATGTAATCAAGCAGCGACTCTTTGCTGCGATCGAGATTTACCCGTCGGACCGCCACCGTGATAATTTGTGCTCCTGACATTTCCAGCGCCCGGGCGGTCTGTTCGAAGCTGGCGTACTTGCCGGTGCCTACCATGAGTCGTGAAGTGAACTCACGCCCACCGATGATTAATGTGTCCGCACTCTGTGTCATACCGGTTATCCTCCGCCAACGAAATGTACTATTTCGATCTTATCGCCATCTGAAAGGGGCCGCCGGTCATAGTCAACCTTGGGGACTATGTCGGCATTCAGCTCCACCGCCACCCGTTCCCGGCTGATGCCAAGCTGCTGCAGCAACTCCCCGACCGTGCATCCGTCCGCCGTTTCCACTGAATCACCGTTCAGCACAATCCGCATGTCAACCTCCACAAACAAAAAAAACCGCAGCAGCGGCTTATTGATACATCAGTCGGTCGCGCTTCCCTACGCCGGCATTACCCGGATCAGGTACGAAGGGTCGCGGATAAACCGCTCTCAGTCGAAACTCCCCCAGCTTTTTGCCAAGGTAGATGATTGCCGCTTCTCTGTCAATTCAATTTTGGGCGGGGCACAGGGCCATCGCCGCTGACATTTTTTTACCATCTGCCGGCTATCTATTGAAGTTATTGTATATTTCTGGCATTGTGCTTCCAGTTTCGTGGAACGCTCAGTGCGGGCATAACTGGCGGGGGGGATGCGGAGAATATGTGTAAAAAGATATTCATAGGTGCAACCGGACAGCATTGCGGTAAAACGACCATCAGTCTTTCCCTGATGCATCTGGCACGTAAAAAGTACGCGCGGGTCGGCTTTATGAAACCGCTCGGCCCCAAATGGATAGAGTTCAATGGTGTTATCGTGGACAAGGATGCCGCCATGTTCTCCACTGTTTTCGGTGTTGAGGAGGATGTAACTCTCATGTCTCCCGTCACGCTGGCTCCGGGAACAACGCGGCGGTTTCTTGACGGCGATATCGACTCGGACGCGCCATGCAGGGCAATGAAGGCCGCCTGCGCCGAACTGGAAAAAAAATATGACTTCCTGATTATCGAGGGGGCCGGACACGGCGGGGTTGGTTCCGTAATCGGTATGAACAATGCCCGGATAGCCGCCGAACTGAATGCGCCGGTTCTGCTGGTAACCGGTGGCGGAATCGGCAATGTTATCGACGCAGTGGAGCTCAATCTGGCGCTTTACCAGCGGGAAAACGCCGATGTCCGCATCATAATGGCCAACAAGCTGGTTGCAGAAAAACGACTGGATACGCTGGGTTACCTGCAGAAAGCCTTTGCCGGCAGCGGTAAAATGGTTACCAGCGCGTTCGATTACCTGCCGACCCTGGCAGATCCGACTCTGCTGCACGTTTCGGAACTGCTCGGCCTGCCGCTTCATGCCGACACGTCCGAGCGGAGCCGGCTCTGTCACACCATACAGCTTGGTGCAGCTTCTTCGCAGATTGTCATTGATCATCTGGAAGCATCAACCCTGCTGATTGTAACCAGTTCGCGGGATGAACTGCTCGTTACCGCTTCGGCACTGCACCACATCCCGGAATACAAAGCCCGTCTGGCGGGGCTGATCATTGCCGGCCATGTGCCGGTTTCCAGCATAACCCAGCGGATTCTGGATGACAGCAGAATCCCGTATATCCGTATCAAGGAAACATCTTCGGAAATTTTTTACCGGCTTCGGGAGCATGTTTCGAAAATCGGGCCGGAGGATCTGGAAAAAATAGATCTGATCAATTCCATTGCAGAGCGCTATATCGACTTTGATGCCATCGATGCCATGCTCTGATACCGGACCGGCACTCATCCCACCATAAACAGTTTTTCCCCGCAAATATTGGAATGACATATTCTGTCATATAGTCCTGCTATGCTCCCATTATAAACTTGATACAGGAGGGGTGTATGGAAGCGATCATGATAGCAGGTGTTGCTGTGGTGGTGGTTGGTGGCTGGTATTCAACTGTTGATATGCTGGCTGACATGGGCATCAGGGCCGGGAAACGGAGCCGGGCTGCTGTGCCGAAGAAGCACGGCGGTCATTTATACGACCGGCGGGTTCCGGTGCAGCAACGGGTCAAGCAGATGGCGGGGGTGAACATTTGAAAGTGCTTTCAGGAGGCTGCTCTTGACATGCGGAATGTCCGCCTGCAGTTCCTTGAGCAGCCGTTTCATCCGCTTGCGCTGCATATCGGCGGTGCCGCAGACCGGACAGCAGCAGCAGACCACCGGAAGTTCCGCCTGGCGGGAAAAGGTGATGATGTCTTCCTCGGCAAGATACACCAGCGGCCTGATGACGGTAATTACACCGTTGTCAGCCAGCATGGATGCAGCCATGGATTTGAGCGACCCGACAAAAAACTGATTCAGCAGCAGGGTTTCAATGAAATCATCCTGATGATGGCCAAGCGCCAGCTTGTTACAGCCCAGTGTCTGGGCAGTTTCGTAGAGCGCTCCCCGTTTCAGGCGTGAGCAGATCGAGCAGTAGGAAGAGCCGGGGCGGCGTTTTTCCTTGATAATGTCGTAGTGTTCACTCGGCACCATCCGGTAGGAAAAACCGTGGTCCTGGAAGAATTTTTCAATAGTGTCAGTGCGGTAGCCGGGATAGCCGGAATCAATATTGACGGCAACCAGCTCGAAGTTCACCGGAGCCCTCCGGCGCAGATCCTCCAGCAACAGCAGCAGCGTGTAGGAGTCCTTGCCGCCGGAAACCGCCACCGCAATACGATCCCCCTCTTCAACAAGATCGAAGTCGGCAATCGCTTTACCGACACCATGCCGCAACGCCCTGAACAGTCGATCATCCTTGAATTCGGCAGCGGGCTTTGTCCGTCCGGAAATGTTCACCGCTTCAGACCCTGCCAAGAAAGTCCCGTACCAGCGGGGCAAAGGTTTCATGTTCCAGAAGAAACGCGTCGTGACCGTATGCTGACGCAATCAGGTGATATTCAGCAGGTTTTCCCAGTTCGTTGAGGCAGGAGACCATCTCCTCCGTCTGATAGGCGGGGTAGAGCCAGTCCGAGCTGAAGGCATAAAACTGAATCGGCACCTGCACCTGGCTGAATGCTTCCGCAAGGGATTCATAGCCCCAGGCAACGTCGTACAGGTCCAGGGACTTGGCCAGATAAAGAAACGAGTTGGCATCGAAACGGTCGACAAAATTGTACCCGTTATAATTCAGATAGCGTTCGACCTCGAACTGGCCGAAAAAGTCGAACTGCCCGTCCCGTGCGGAAAAACGCCGGCCGAATTTTGCGTTCATCGATTCATCGGAAAGAAATGTGATATGCCCGATACCGCGAGCCAGTGCCAGACCGTCCTTGGGGTTGTGCTTGTACTCCCCCTTGCGCCAGGTTGGATCGTTATAAATAGCCCAGCGGGCAACTGCATTGAGCGAAATGGCCTGGGGCGACGGGCGTGGGGTCGTCGCCAGCACAATAGCCGATGCGATACGGTCAGGATACTGGGTTGCCCACTCAAGAGCCTGCATGCCGCCCATGCTCCCCCCCATGACCGTCAGCAGCTTCCTGATACCGAGAGCATCGATCAGTAGCTTCTGGGCGCGGACCATGTCGCGGATGGTGACCACCGGAAAGGAGAGGTTATAGCGTTTGCCGGTTTTTGGATTGATGGAGGTGGGGCCGGTAGAGCCGAAGCAGGAGCCGATGACATTTGAACAGATAACAAAATAGCGGTCGGTATCAAGCAAGCGCCCCGGACCGACAATGGCATCCCACCAACCGGGCTTGGTTTCCGACTCGTTATGCTTCCCGGCCAGATGGGCATCACCGGTCCAGGCATGTTCGACCAGAATGGCGTTGTTCTTACAGTCGTTAAGCGTGCCGTAGGTTTCATACGCCAGGGAGATCGGCGCCAGAATCCTCCCGCTGTCAAGACGGATACCCGATTCAAAGGTTATGGAATGTTCCCTGATGTACTCGTCTGACATAAAAAAGCCCTTCGCATCAATATGAGAAGGGGCTGGTAATAGTGCACAGCACGCCTCTCATCTTTGCCTTTCGGCAGGATTTAGCACCTGACGTCGTAATGACCGGTTGCTGTGGCTTCGCAGGGCCTTTTCCCTCCACCACTCTCGATAAGCAGGTTTCGTTTTGAGACGATACGAAAAAATGCCGCATTTTGTCAATAAAATTGAGCATCCAGAGCGCTGTGACTTCTGCTGAACCGGCATTCAAATTGAGTAGAAAACAGCCCTTTTTTCTGCTATAAGTCTTACAGAATTACGCTGGTGATGCCCACATTACACTTACTCGGAGTTTACTCATGAAACGGTTCGTCGCTTGTTTGTTTCTTGTTGCGGTAACACAGTTCGGCTGTGCCCAGAATTATTTCAATATCCCTGCTGATAATGTCGTTGAAAAAGTCAAGGCGCTCGGGATCGCACCGATTTTCGTAGATGCCGATTCCGACATCACCTATCCCCAAAAAGAGCTCCTCCTCCCGCTCATCGCCGATCTCAACCGGAAAAGCGAACCGTTCCTCCTGCGCAAACTGCAGAGTACCGGCAGCTTCTTAGCGGTTACCCAACTGGCAGATGAGCCGCAGCAGCTGTTCAGCAAGCTGATTGCCCGACGCGAAAAGCGTGATGATGCCGACATCAAGTACAATAAATACTTCTGGAAAAATGATGAAATCAGCACCTATATCAAGAACAACCGCCTGGACGCCCTCATGGTGGTGGTCGTGAGCGGATTGACCAAATCCAGCAAAATATATTCCGGCAACTTGCTGACATCACTTGAAACAAATTACAACTTTTTGACCATGACGGCCCAGATCATCGCCCCTGACGGCACTATTCTGTGGGAATACCCGAATTTCCGTGCCCGCCTCCTGACCTACTATCCGCTGGTGAACCTCCAGTATCCTGACTTCAGTGAATCGGAAGCGAACCTGTCCCGGAAAACGGAACTCCGCTTCAAGTCGATTGATGGCATCCGCCGGACTCTTGAGCAGAAAAAAAACGACTGGAAGTTCCAGGAGACAGCGGAGCCGGAAGTGTACGGAAGACTGTTTGATGAGATCGCCTCACTGGTGGTCCACTCCGGGAAAAAGCCGGAAGTGAACCCGGCCGACGTCAAGCCGGCGGCCCCTCAGGACCCCGCAGTGAAACCGGCGGGTGAAGCGGCACAGCCCCCAGCTCCCGCGCCGCAGGCAGCCAAACCGGCGCCGGCGGCAGAAGCTCCACCCCAAGCACCGGCACCCGCTGTTCCTGTCAGCGCACCCGATGCCCCGAACGACATAGTCCCGGCAACCGGAACCACCCGTTAGACACGAATCACCCCGCTGGCGGACAGATTAGACCTTTTGTTTTGACATGACAGAGGGATTTTGCGACAATCCCGCGCCTTCGCCATTGCCGGCTATCCAGCACTCGGCTGCACATACCGAACAGGTTCAGGCGGGGGCAGTAAAAGGACACATGAATCTTTCACCCAGCGACATAGCACTCCCCCGGGGCGTAAGTGATTTTCTCCCTGAGGCGGCCGCAAAAATAGACTCCATTGAAAGTCGCCTGCTGCGCGTATTTGAATTGTGGGGATTCCGGCGTATCATCACCCCCAGGCTTGAATATGAAGAGGTGCTGGCCACCGGAATGGGCGAGGAACTCAAGGGGAAAACCTACCGTTTTGATGACCGCCAATCCGGCAGACTGCTGGCGCTGCCACCCGACATAACCCCCCAGATAGCGCGTATTGCCGCCACCCGCATGTCGTCGCTGCCGCTGCCGTACCGTATCAGCTACAGCGGTCGGGTCTTGCGCCAGACCCAGATCCAGACCGGACAGAGTCGTGAGATATTCCAGACCGGCGTCGAGCTGATCGGCCTGGATTCCCCCGAAGCCGATGCCGAGATGATCGTCATGGCAATTGAAGCCATGCAGGTGTTGGGGCTGGATACCTTTACCATTGATCTCGGCCAGGTCGAATTTTGTCAGGGGGTTTTCCAGGCTTCCGGCTTGAGCGGCGAACCGCTCCGACAGCTGCGCGACGCAGTGTCGCGCAAAGACAGCTCTGCGGTGGCCTCACTGCTTAAGGAACATGCGGTTTCCCCCGAATCTGCCCGTGAAATCAGCGCCCTGCCGCGCCTGTTCGGCGGACGGGAGGTAGTGAAAACGGCCCGTGGCGTTGCGACCAATCCCCGCTCGCTGGCCGCTCTTGAAAGCCTGCAGCAGGTGCTGGATATTCTTGATATTCATGGCGTTTCCGGCTTTCTTTCCATTGATCTTGGTGAAACACGGGGGCTGGATTACCACTCCGGCATCACCTTCGAAGGTTTTGTTGCCGGTTTCGGTGAACCTGTCTGCAGCGGCGGTCGGTACGACAGCCTGATCGGCCGCTATGGTTTTGCCGCCCCCGCCACCGGTTTCACCTTCAATCTGCTTAATTTGCTGCAAACGGTTGAACGGCGTCCCGAACTGCAAGGATGTGCTGCCACTGATTTCCTGCTGTTCAACACCGGTCACGACCGGCGGAACGTGCTGCAGGTCGCCCGCCAGCTGCGCTCCCTCGGGTACACGACATCACGGGACATCATTCGCCGCGACTATGGCCAGTCTTTAGAATATGCACAGAAAATGAATATCCGCTGCATGCTTGTGGTCGGCGACGACAGTCAGCCGTACCGGGCAGTCCGCAGCAGTGATGGATGCACGATCCCGATTGAGCAGAGCATGATTGCGCAGCCGGGACTTATGAACCATATCGAAAAAAGCCGGGGAGAAAACTGAACATGGCAAATGTAGTCGTAGTAGGCGCCCAATGGGGCGATGAGGGCAAGGGTAAGGTCGTCGATATTTACACAGAATATGCCGATGACGTCGTCCGCTACCAGGGGGGCAATAACGCCGGGCACACCCTGGTGGTCGGCACTGAAAAAGTCGTCCTGCACCTGATTCCTTCCGGTATTCTGCACGAGGGAAAGCGCTGCATTATCGGTAACGGTGTTGTCCTTGACCCGGAAGTATTCATCAAGGAAATCACCAAACTGAAAGAGTCCGGCCGGATCAAGGACGATGCCTGCCTGCTCCTGTCCGAATCCATGCACATTATCATGCCGTACCACAAACGGATTGATATCGCTCGCGAAGCAAAAAGCGGTGACAAAAAGATCGGCACCACCGGCCGGGGCATCGGCCCCTGCTATGAAGACAAGATCGGCCGTCGCGGCATCCGCCTGATGGATCTAATTGATGCCGACACCTTTGCCCGCAAACTGAAAGAATTTCTGGTGGAGAAGAATTTTCTGCTGGAGAATTTTCTCGGCGAGCCCCCCTGCAGCTTCGACGAAATTTTCGCCGAATACCAGGGGTACGCCGATGTCCTGCGGCGCTACGTGGCGGATACCGCTCTGATTCTCAACAAGGACCTCGCTGCAGGGAAAAAGGCGCTCTTCGAAGGAGCCCAGGGAACCCTGCTGGATATCGACCACGGCACCTATCCCTTTGTCACCTCATCATCAACCTGCTCCGGCGGCGCCTGTACCGGTTCCGGCGTCAGCCCGCGTGAAATTCACGAAATCATCGGCATATCCAAGGCGTATGTAACCCGCGTCGGCAGCGGCCCGTTCCCCACAGAGCTGCAGGACCACGTCGGGGAAGAGTTGCGCCGGATCGGCGGCGAATTCGGCGCTACCACCGGCCGCCCCCGGCGGTGCGGCTGGTTCGACGCCATGGTAATCCGCTATGCCGTTCGGGTTAACGGCCTGACCGGCATCGCGCTGACCAAGCTCGATGTTCTCTCCGAATTTGATACGATCAAAGTCTGCACCGGCTACACCTGTGACGGCAAAACCCTTGAAACCCTCCCGGCCCAGCTTGAGCTGTTTGAAAAGTGCCAGCCGGTGTACGAGGAACTCCCGGGGTGGAAACAGGACATTACCGCTGCCCGCAGCTTTGACGAACTGCCGGCAACCGCCCAGTCCTATGTGCGCCGCCTGGAAGAGCTGGCCGGCTGTCAGATTGTTCTTGTCTCGGTCGGGCCGCGCCGTGACCAGACCATAACCATCAGGAATCCGTTCGCCTGATACGCTACAGACATTCTTCCCGTAAACGTAGAAAGGCCGGCAGCAGTGCCGGCCTTTCTACGTTGTACACCAATGCCGCTGCAACTTACGCCAGCGATTTTTTACCCACCGATCGTCGCGGTTTAAGGGTTTTCTCCGGCAACTCGGAGAAAAGGCGGCTGCGGTACCCCACGTCTCGGGCCAGGGTTGCTGCAAGGGCCAGAGAGCGCTCTGCGGCACCTGTCCGTGTGGAAACAGACCGGGCGGTGAGCGCCACGTCCCCCCCTGCAACGAGAAGCAGCAGCGTTACCCATTCACTCAGCTCTTCAAAACGCTCCTTATTGAACCATTCGGTCCCCTCGCTTTCATGATGCAGCAGAAATTTCCGGCACGCCTCCAGGGTGAAAAGCTTCTGCAGCCCCTTCAAGCCGGGGGTTCCACAATCGGCCCCCGCTGATCGCCACCACTCAAGCAGCGCAGTCATCAGACCGGCGGCACGGCCAGCGAAGCCGGCGGCATCATCTTGCTGCAGAAAACTCCGCAGCGTAACATCAAGCCCGCGGCTGACCGGATCAAGGGGCGTTTCACGCAGAACCAGCCATGCCAGCAGGAACGCTTCTGCCGCCTGATCCGAAAAACGGGCGGCCAGGCGGGCTTGAAACAGGGAGGCCTCCCTGGCTGTCGTCCGATGCCCTTTAAGCGCGGAGAAACGGGCGAGCAGATCAAGGGCGGCGCTCGGCCGCAGCGGTTTCTTCCGCGTACCTTTGCCTCTGACGCCCAGCGCAGTACTGGCCGGAAGTGCCGCCTGATCCTCGGCATGGGCGCTCTGGAGAAACAGGTCTGCCGCTTCCTGCAGCCCGGCAGCAGGTGCAGTCTGTTCTGTCGTTTCCCCGTTCTGGCGCAGCAGCTCAAAAAGAGTGCGGAAATCACGGTTGAGCCCGGCGTAGTGCAGCTGCTTGCGTTGTTCGTCAAGGGAAGCGACCCCCGCGCCGTTCAGGTGACTGTACAGCTTCAGCCACGAGCCCTCCGCATCATCGCGGACTTCCCGGAAATCCATGAACACGTGGAATTGATACTCCTTCAGCTCAACATACAGTCCCTGCTCATGCAGTTCGCGCGTCGTGCGCAGATACTCCAGCCCCTCGGTCTGGTCACGGAAGGCAAGATAGCAATCGACTTCATCCGCTGCGGCAAGCGCCTCCGCCAGCGACGTCCGGGCCAGCGCTCCCCCCTCGGTTTCGCAGGTAACCGCGAAGGCAGCCGATTCCCTGATCCAGCCGGAAGTTGTTGCGTGGCAGTTATGATACAGCACCAGTGCCTTTTGATCGCCGACCCGGTTGGAATAGGCAAATACATTCTCATCAACGCTGTCGCCGGCGTGGAAATCATACAGAACGAAATTTTCCGATTCAGAGAAAAGCCACCGGCGGCGCATCAGCGGAAAGACCCACATTTCATGGCCACGCACCAGCCCCTCATCAACCTGTTCGTCCCAATAGGCACGCTTGTACTCCATGCCGTATTTTTCGTGGAAGCCCTCGATCTGGCCATGGCCGAACATCGGTAAACCGGGCATGGTCACCAGCAGAACGCAGGCGCCGAAATACTTGCCCTGCGAACCGAACTGGGCTACTGCCGTTTTTTCATCCGGATTATTCATGAAATTGACGAAACGCTTGAGGATTTCGTGGTTGAATTCCAGGACATTCTTGATTGTCGTGCGGTACTTGGCGTTTTCCTCGGCCTTGAGCATGTTCATAAACGCGCTGTTATACACGCGGTGCATGCCGAGGGTTCTGACAAAATACCCCTCCATCATCCAGAACGCCTCCGCCAGCAGCAGGGTGCCGGGGGCCTCCGCAGCAACACGGTCCACCACCTCGCGCCAGAATTCTACCGGGAAAACAGCGTTGAATTCATCCTTGCTCATGCCATGCTCGGCACGGGAGGGCACACCGCCTCCGAGGCCGCGCAGCGGAAACCAGAGGCGCTGGTAATGTTTTTTCGCCAGTGTCATGGCGGCGTCGAAGCGGATGATCGGGAAATTACGGGCAACATGAAGAATTGTCTGGATAACCGATTCACGCAGCTCCGGTATCAGGTAGTTAAGCTGCGCCGTATCGTTCCAGGGAATGCTGGTACCGTCATTGCCGTGGTAGATATAGCGGGTACGTCCATTGCTCCGGTCATAGTGTTTGAAGACCACGGCGGCATCGCTCTTGTTCCAGTAGCCGTCCTCCACCTGCAGCGTTACCGCAGGGTCGGAAGAGAGGTCTTCACCGGTGAACTGGTAGGTCGGAAACGGCGGGTAATCGGTCTGGACGAACCAGTCCGGATGCTGGATCACCCAGCGGGAGTAGATACCGGTATGATTCGGCACCATATCGCTTGCCAGTCTGATGCCCCGGCGTCCGGCGCGTTCCCGGAGGCTTGCCAGCGCTTCCCACCCGCCGAGATCGGCAGCAACTTCATAATCGTAGAGCGAATAGGCCGAAGCGATCGCCTCCGGATTCCCGCAGATCTGCTTGATCCTCTGCGACGCGGGGGAACGCTCCCAGAGCCCGATCAGCCAGAGCCCGGTGAACCCCCTTGCCGCCAGCCGGTCAAGTTCCGCATCCGGCACCTGATCGAGGCGGGTGATGGGAAATCCATGAGAACGGCTCAGCTGGTCGAGCCAGACATAGACCATCTTGGCCATCATGACCACATGCGACATCCAGCCGGCATCCGGTGAAAAGTGTTCATACTCCGGGTAGTCGAACCCGTGAAAAATGGCGTCTGTCCCCGGGGAAGCGGCAGCATCGCCGGCATGCTGGCCGGCACGCCGGAATTGGAGCACCGGCGCAGGTCCCGGCTCTCCGCCGCCACCGCCGCGCTCCCTCTGCTCCTCCTGGAAAATATCAAAGGCGATTTCCACCTCCAGCAGCAGTTCCGGCGGCAGGATATCCCGCCACTCGGCCCGGAGATAGGCGACCTGGCCGGCCAGCGAACCGGGGGACGCCGTGATCGCCGCCATGAGGGCTTCAATCAGGGTACACCCTTTTTCGGCCAGAACCGGCCCGTCCTTGAGGGAGAGGTCGAAGGCCTGGATGATGTTCGTGTAGTGTGACGACGAGGCCAAGGCCCGGTCATCAACCAGCTCGCGGAAACTTTCGATCGCCGGGTTCACCGCCGCCAGACGCAGCATGAGCATTTCCCGCAGCAGCTGGTGGGTGCGTAACGGGCTGTTGAGACTCGCAGCCACCCAGCGGGAAGGTTCAGCATTTCCGTCCAGAACCGGGGCGGGCGGAAACAGCTCGACAAAACGCCGGGCGGTGGTCCGCAACCCTTCGCCTGCCGGGTCGAAGCCCCCCGCCTTCGCCGCGTTGATCAGCAGGGAAGAGGCCGGAGCGTGGGCAACACCGTCAATAAGATAGCGCAGCGCATTCTGGAGTGAGGCGTACAGGTTCAGTTCGCCGGCATGGACAACCGCAGATCCGGGTGGCCGAGTGCCGTTCAGCTTGAACGCCAGCTGCCGGAAAAACTGTATCTGCGGAATGCCGCGCTCTTTGATGCCGTTGGAAAGCGGGCCAAGGCCAAGCGAACGCCAATGATGGGAGGAAATCTGAATATCGTACGGGAAGTATGAATCTGTACCGCTCGGAGCTGTCATGATGTTTCCAGTCGCGGAATGCGGAGATGTCAGAAATTATTTTACATCTGTGTCAGGTTGATCAGGGCTGTTTTTTGGTCTGCGTTTTGGCACCTGTAGCTGCCGCCTTGGCGCCGCCTGTTGCTTTTGTCTTTTTTGCACCTTTTTTGCTCTTGCTCTTTTTGGTCGCTTTCCCTTTTTTACCCTTGGTTATCTTGCGCGGCTCGGGGTTAAACTCATCACGGATATTATTGAGCAGGACAGAGGTTTCTTCCATGGTCGGGTCCGCTTTTTTCGCCGCTTCAAGGGTTTCTTTGGCCTCGCTCAGCCGCCCGGTTTTCATGTACAGCCGACCAAGGGCATTAAGCGCCCTGGCATTGTCCGGCTTTAGCTCAATCGCTTTTTTATATGTGGCGATGGCGTTCTCATAATCCTTCTTGAAATCGTAAATCAATCCCAGCTTATAGTGGTTGACCGGATCATCGGGGCTCAGCTCCACCGCTTCTTTAAGCAGAGCCGTAATTTCATCGTACTGCTTGCTCTTTACATAGATAGAGATAAGTGCGGTGCGCGCCTCATTGTCATCCTTGTGGATTGCCAGCGCTTTTTTGTAATGTGTCACCGCTTTATCGTTATCCCCCTTTTGGGCATACAGGGCGGCGATTTCCCGATTGGCATCCCCGTCATTCGGGCTGTAGGAGAGTACCGAGTTGTATGAAGAAATCGCCAGGCCGGCTTCCTTGCTTTTGACGAATATCCGGGCCAGCTTCAGGTGAATATCCGGACTTTCCGGGCGCAGCTTGAGAAACTCCGAGTACTGTTCCACCGCTTCCTGGAAAAGACCACGGTTAAAGCGGATATCACCCAGCCGTAGATGGGCTTCGGCACTGGCCGGGTTAACCTTGACCGCCCGTTTGTACGCGACGACCGCCTCATCGACCTGGTTTTTTTTCTCATGCAGGATGCCAAGGTTGAGGTACACGTCGCTGTTGCTGCTGTTGCGATGTGCCGCCTCCCGATACGCCTCCATCGCTTCCGTATCTTTACCCGCCGCCCGGTACATATGGCCGAGCTTTTCGTATGACAGGGTAGCATCAGGTTGTTCCCTGATGGCGGCCTTGAGGCTTTCAAGCTCCTTGTCAGCCCCGCTCGCAACGGCCGGGGATGATGATTTCTGGGTGGCCGGCGTAAGCTTGCTCCTGCCTCCCAGCAGCGAATGGTAGTCGGACAGTTTTACATCGCCCTTCTTGCCATAAATATCGGCCAGCATCAGGTGGACATCACGGTTCTGGGGAGCGGCGGTTTCAGCGCGCTTCATCTGTTCAAGTGCTTTATCAAGCTCGCCCCGCTGCAGATACACCCCCGCGATACCGATATGTGCCTTGGCCGAACCGGGGTCGGCAGTCAGGGCTTTACGGTATTCCGTCAGCGCTTTTTCAGGCTGGTTCATGGCGGTGTAGATCTCGGCCAGGCCGGTAAATATGGTTACGTCACGGGTCAGAGTCCGCCCCGCTTCATGGTAATGATAAGCTGCCAGAGAATTGACTTTCTGAGCGGCAAAAATCTGCGCCAGCGCCTTATGGTAGAGCGGGTTCGAAACGGATAAAAGCCCGCGCGTCAGTTCAACCGAGGCCTCGTCATTCATCCCCTTCTGGGCGTAGAGCAATCCCATATTGCCGTTAGCCCGGCCGAACGTGGGCTCCTTCAGCAGAGTGCGGCGATATTCCTCGATGGCGTTGTCAGTGTTACCGACCCGCTCCTGCTGGAGTGCATTGACAAAATGACCCGCTGCACCGTCGGGGCACTGGGAGATGATTTTCGCCTCAAGCAGACGCATCTGTGACTCGTTGCCGACGCTGTCCAGGGTCGCTGCACTTTCGAGAGCCTCCTTGCAGGGATCTGTAGCGAACCCCCAGGTGAATCCTGTCAACAGGAGTGCAGCGCTCAACAGCAGCAGGTATGTGTGCAGAATCTTCATATCAGACGTTCCCTTGGTTTCTCTCAGTAGTGCGGCGGGATTATACACACCGGCCGGCAATATTTCAATTATTTAGGGCAGGCACCTGATTATTAGCCGCCGTATGTGGACCCGAGAGCTCCGGTAAGCCGCTCTGCCATATCCCTGCCCCGCCCTGCACCTGCAAGATGAAAATTGATTTTATCGCCCTGAAATAGTATCATCGCCCCCTCATAACTCCAATGAAGGATACGTCCCATAATGATTCGCACAATTCTCACCTATCCGAACCCCCTGCTCAAGAAGAAATCCGCTCCGGTGACGGTTATTACCGAGGCCACCCGGGAGCTTGTCCGGGATATGGTTGAAACCATGTATGACGCACCGGGGGTTGGCCTCGCAGCACCCCAGATCGGCGTCCTCCAGCGCGTTATCGTTATCGACATCTCGGGTAAGAATGAACCGCCCGAACTTATTGTTGCCATTAACCCGGTCATTGTCCATGCCGAGGGGGAGGCCTACGAAGAAGAGGGGTGCCTTTCGGTGCCGGACTACGCCGCCAACGTCAAACGGCATGCCGCCGTGATCGTCAAGGCGCTCGACCTGGACGGTGCCGAGCGCACCTGGCACGCGGAGGAACTGCTGGCAATCGCCTTCCAGCATGAGATTGACCATCTGGAGGGGATTCTGTTCGTTGACCACCTCTCGGCCCTCAAGCGCGAGATCTTCCAGCGCAAGGCCCGCAAGGCCGCCGAGGAGAAGCGATGACCGGCTGGCGCACCATTTTCATGGGAACCCCCGATTTTGCCTGCCCGACCCTGCAGAAACTGCTCGACCGGGGTGAAAACCTTGTGGCCGTCGTTACCCAGCCGGACCGCCCCAAGGGGCGCGGGCAGAAGCTGATGCCCCCTCCGGTCAAGGAACTGGCGGAGAAAAACGGCATCCCGGTATATCAGCCGCTCAAGGTCCGTGACCCGGAGTTTGTTGAACTGATCAGGGGACTCCGCCCGGATGTCATCATCGTCGTCGCCTTCGGCCAGATCCTCCCCAAAGCACTGCTGGATATCCCCCCCCACGGCTGCATCAACGTGCACGCGTCACTGCTCCCCCGCTACCGGGGCGCTGCACCGCTCAACTGGTGCATCATCAACGGCGAAAGCGAAACCGGTGTCACAACCATGCTGATGGATGTCGGCCTCGACACCGGCGACATGCTGCTGAGCCGGAAAACGGCGCTGGATGAGAATGAAGACATCACCTCTCTCCATAACCGCATGGCGACCCTGGGGGCCAACCTGCTGGCGGAAACCCTCGACCGGCTCGGCGCCGGCGATCTTGTGCCGCAGCCGCAGAATAACGGCGACAGCTGTTACGCCGCCATGCTCAAAAAGGAGGATGGTGTTATCGACTGGCAGACCGACGCCCGCTCGATTCACAACCGGGTGCGCGGCCTGGCGGTCTGGCCCGGCGCCTGCACCGTCATGGACAATCAGGTATTGAAAATTTTCCGCACGGAAGTAGGCGACGGCTCCGGAGAACCGGGGACCGTGCTCCAGGCGGCCAAAGGAACTTTTGAAGTGGCCTGCCGGTCAGGAAGCCTTTTTTTGCAGGAGCTGCAGCTGGCTGGCAAAAAGCGCCTTGACTGCACCAGTTTTCTCGCCGGCTGCCCCGTTTCCGTAGGGACTGTTCTGGGAGGCCCCCTGTCATGACCAACAAAACCGAGACAATGGCCACACCGCCGCGCAAACGGCTGTTTGTCACCCTGATGGGTGTCACCTGCCTGATTGTCGTTGCCGTCATCTTCCTGGCCTGGTGGATACCAAACCGGGGCCTGGCCAATATTCACCCCAATCTGCCGCATGTTGTCGGCATTATTATGGTGGTGCTGTCCGGAATCGCCATACTCGGCACCGGCCTGCTGGTGTTGACCACCGCCCTGGGCAAGGATATCGTGATGACCCGCTTCATGCGGCTGGTGGTCATCAAGTTTTTGCTGCCGGTGATTGAATTTGTGGGGAGGGTGATCGGGCTGGACAAAGACCGGATTCGTCAGTCATTCATCGCCATGAACAACAGTCTGGTGACATCCCAGCGCATGAAGATAAAGCCGGACCGGATTCTGGTGCTGTTGCCGCACTGCATCCAGCTGTCCGATTGTGAAATAAAGGTCACCGGAGACATTCATAAATGCGTTCAGTGCGGGCGCTGCAGCATCAAGGGGCTGGTGGATATCGGAAAAAAATATTCCATTGATATTTCCGTAGCCACCGGCGGCACGCTGGCACGGAAGGTCATCGTGGAAAAACGGCCGAAACTGGTGCTGGCGGTGGCCTGCGAACGGGATCTGACCTCGGGGATCAAGGACTGCTACCCGCTGCCGGTTATCGGTATTCTCAACGAACGCCCCTTCGGCCCCTGTTTCAATACGTTTGTGGATGTGAACAAGATTGACGAGGCGCTCCGCCAGGTGCTGGACAAATAGCCGCTACAGTTCCTCAACCGCAAACAGCCGGTCAAATACCTCCCGAATCTTCGCCGTCATCTCCTCATAATCCGAAATCAGAGCCGCACCCGGATTCTTCAGCTTGGGATCGTACCCCATGCGGCGGGCCAGCTTGTTCAGATAAATTTTTGTCCCGGAAAGGTCATTGGCCGAATAGTCATGGATAATCCGGAGGCGGTTTTCCAGTTTGCGCAGGAACTTGTACCCGCTCAGCAGCGTTTGGGCGTGCCCTTCCGGCAGCAGCCCGAGTGAACTGATCTCCCTAAGCGCCACCACCGTGCTGGAGGTGCGCAGCTCCGGAATCTTGTAGCCTTCCCGCAGCTGCAGGTACTGAACGGCAAACTCCACATCAACCATCCCCCCCCGACCGGTCTTGATATTGTAGCTCCCCTCCTTTTCCCGGGCCAGCTCGTTTTCCATACGCATCCGGAGGCGCTGAATCTCCCGCCGCCCGTCATCATCTATGGTGCCGCCGTAAATCGTATGGCGGATAATATCGTCCAGCTGGCCGGCCAGCGCTTCATCACCCAGCACCACCCGCGCCTTGGTAAGCGCCTGCCGCTCCCAGATCTGGGCTTCTTTGCGGTGGTATTCCAGGAATGATTCCAGCGACGTCACCAGCGGCCCGGCATTGCCGGACGGCCGCAGCCGGGTGTCGATCTTGTAGACGTACCCCTCCCTGGTCTGCATGGTGAGGATCGAGATGATCTTCTGGGCCAGCTTGGCAAAATATTCGTGGTTTGAGATCTGTTTTTCCCCGTCTGTAGTCCCCTGGTGATCGTACACAAAAATGATGTCCAGATCAGAGTGGTAGTTCAGCTCCCCCCCCCCCAGTGTCCCCCGGGCGACGATCGCCAGATGCGCCTCGGCTCTTCCCCCTTCATACTCGCAGGTCGGAGTGCCGAAACGGATCAGCTCCGTAACGGCAAGCCGGAAGGCAGCTTCAAGACAGATTTCGCCAAGCATGCTGAGCTGCGAAGTAAGCTCCCCCTGCAGCAGCTGCCCATAAATATCGTTCAGGCCGATCCGGAGAAATTCCTCGTTGCGGTACCGCCGCAGAATATCCAGGTGATCTTCGTAATAATCGCTCTGTTCCAGCAGCGTGTCCAACTCCTCCCGCATCGTTTCCTTCGCTTTGATGACGGTTGAACCGACTCGGGACACCAGACTGTCAAGCAGCTCCGGATGGCTGATCAGAATTTTAGACAGGAATTCCGACATACCGAACAGCGACACCAGCAGCTTGATCGTCTGACGGTTTTCCGCCAGGAGGGCGTAATAGGAAGGGCGGGTGGCGATAACCGCCATGAACCGCTCCAGATTGGTCAGCGCCAGATCCGGATCGGGAGATTCGAACACCTCCTGGATCATGGCCGGGCAGATTTTTTCCAGAATGCGCCGGCACCGCTCCGTCAGATTCCCTTTAACCGGCCCCCGCCGGAGTGAAACCAGATTATCATAGGCCCGGTCCACATCTTCAAAGTGCCGCTCCGCCAGCATATCCTTGACCAGATCGGGGTCCGCCTTGGGATCGAGAAGGAACAGTACCTGCGGATGAACCTCCTGCTCCAGTTTTTCATCGCGGGTATGGAAAAGGGTGCCGTAGATGAAGGAGACATTGCTGCGATGCCCCTCCAGCACCTCACAAAAACGTTCCAGCCCGGTGGCGCGCAGAAACCCGCTCCGCCGTGCCAGGGCCAGCATCTCCTCATTCTTGCCAGGCAGGTTGTGGGTCTGCCGCTCCTGCACCACCTGAATGCGGTGTTCGACGGAACGGAGGAAGCGATACGCATCGCGCAGTTTGTCATGATCGTCTCCCCCCAGCAGGTTCGCCGCCATGAGCGTATCCAGGGCGCGGAGAGAATTGCGCTCCCGCAGTTTCGGGTTCTTGCCTGCATACACCAACTGCAGGGCCTGAATGAAAAATTCGACTTCGCGAATCCCCCCCCGGCCGAGCTTGAGATTGATCTCCCCCTCACGGGAACGGGCCAGCGACGCATCGATTTTCTGTTTCATCTGTTTCATATCCTCGATCAGGTTGTAATCGAGATATTTGCGGTAGATAAACGGCTGCAGGGTCTTCAGGAGCTGCTCGCCCAGCGCCAGTGAACCGGCGACCGGTCGTGCTTTCAGCATGGCGGTCCGCTCCCATGACTGCCCCCAGGATTCGTAGTAGATCTCGGCGGAGCGGAGTGAAACCGCCATATCACCCGACTTTCCTTCCGGCCGGAGCCCCACATCAACCCGGAACACAAAGCCGTCCTCCGTCACCTGAGACAGGGCTTTGCTGATCATCTCCCCCAGCTTGTTAAAAAAAGCGTGCAGGGAAATAACCCCTTTCCGCCCCCCGGAGCCGCTCTCCACGCCGGCTGTTTCGCCGCTGTCCGATTCGTAGAAATAAATGATGTCGATATCGGAGGAAAAATTCAGCTCCCGCCCCCCCAGTTTCCCCATACCGATGACGGTCATCTCCGCCTCACGGGGGACACCAGTTTCACCCATCGCCAGCGGCACACCGTGATCACGGATCAGACAGCGCCGGCAGACCTGGTAGGCGGCCTGCAGCGTTGATGAGGCAAGATCGGCGAGCTCCGCCATAACCTCTTCGAGCGGTGCCAGACCATTCAGGTCCCGCGCCGCAATGCGCACGATTTCCCGGCGCTTGAAGCAGCGCAGCGCTTTCTGCAGTGCGGTGAAATCGGTGACGTCCTTGACGGCGGCCTGCACCGCCGCCTCCATGCTGTCCGCAGAGCGGGAGAGGTCGATGCCGTCTTCCAGAAACAGCCATGTCAATGTTTCCGGGCACTTGTACATCAGATTGACCAGAAAGGGAGAGGAGCCGCAGAGCAGAACGCACTGGGCCAGACGCTTTTTCCGCCCGGCCAGCCGGGTCAGATCTTCGGGGGGGACAACGCCGGCAAGCCGTTCGAACGAGTTGAGCGCCTGATCCGGTGACGGCGTCAGCAAGGCGTTGACAACAATGCGGTGCAGCGTTTCAGCGGTAAAATACTGGCGGAGCAGCAGAATATTCTCCGCCGTCCGGGCACCGTACTGAAAACCATGCCCCGCAAGGAACAGCCCCAGTTCCTGCAGCTGCTCCCCCGGGTCGGGCAGAGCAACGATACGGCTGACGTCGTGTGAAAACCGCTCAATATGCATGTCAGGCTCCCGCCGCCTTGCGCAGACCGACCCGGTAGTCACCGGAGACGATGCCGTTTTCCGTGATGATTGCCGAAATATAGCGGGCCGGCGTCACATCAAACGCCGGATTGCGGACCCGAATCCCCTCAGGCGCAATGGCGATCCCCTTGATGTGGGTGACTTCACCCGACGGGCGCTCTTCGATCGGTATTTTACTGCCGTCGGAGAGGCTCAGGTCAAGGGTGGAAACCGGGGCGGCCACATAGAAGGGGATACCGTTTTCTTTGGCCAGCACCGCCACGGAATAGGTGCCGATCTTGTTGGCGGTATCGCCGTTGGCGGCGATCCGGTCGGCCCCGACGACGCAGCAGGTGATCTCGCCGCGGCTCATGAAAAAACCGGCCATGTTATCTGTAATCAGCGTCGCGGGAATGCCGTCCTTCATCAGTTCCCAGGCGGTCAGACGTGCCCCCTGCAGCCAGGGGCGGGTCTCGTCGGCGAACACCTGAATTTTCTTTCCCGCTTCATGGGCGGCGCGGATAACGCCCAGGGCGGTGCCGTACCCCGCCGTAGCCAGTCCCCCCGCATTGCAGTGGGTCAGGATCGTCGCCCCCTCAGGAATCAGCGTAGCTCCCCACTTGCCGATGTTTTTGCAGATGGTCAGATCCTCCTGCTCCACCCGGATCGCTTCCTTTTTCAGCGCCTCGCGGATGGCATCGAGGCTGCCTGACCGGTTGGCCTCGGCAACCCGTTTCATCCGCTCCAACCCCCAGAACAGGTTGACCGCCGTCGGGCGGGTACGCCCCAGTTCGTCGCAGACATTACCCAGTTGGCGGAAAAACGATTCGTGGGTATCGGCGATGATGGCGCGTGCCCCCAGGGCAACACCCATGGCAGCTGCCACGCCGATGGCCGGCGCTCCCCGGATGATCATCCCCTTGATGGCATCAGCAACGGATTGAAAATCGGTATAGGTATTGTAGACCTCTTCCCCCGGCAGGAGGGTCTGATCAATCATGATCACAGCATCATCGCGCCATTCTATAGTACGGAAGGACATGTAGAACTCCTCAGCTGGTGAAATCGTACTCCCGTTCAGGGAGGGGGCAGCAGGTGTGCCACCCGGATTGGCGTACGATGCCATGATTTCTTGTTTTTCACAACTGTCATGTCAGTAGGGGCAATTCATGAATTGCCCCTACTGACCCCACCTCAGGGCCACTATTTTCTCTTGCTATATAGAAACCATTTCTATATATTTCCACCATGACGACAAAATACCGCTTTGCAAATTTCAGGATTTCATTGAGGGAGAAGGATCACAATCCTCCCCATGTGCATCTCATGGGACCGGATTTTGAGGCGGCAATAAATCTTGTCACGCTGGAAATAATGGATGGTTCCGCACCTTCAAAGATTTTGCGTCATGCGGTAAAATGGATAGCCGACAACAGAGAGGAGTTGATGACACAATGGCACATGCTACACGGATAACTCGCCCGAGATTAACAGCGGTAAGTTCAACTGCTGATTATTGTCTTAACGTTAGTTTTGCCGATGGTTCCAGCGGCATAGTTCACTTGAGGGACTCGGTTTTTTCCCTGCCAGGTCTTGCTCCACTTCGTGATCTTGCCACTTTCTCCGGTGCCGTCGTGGGCGAATACGGCTGGGAAGCTGAGTGGCCCCAATGTGACATTCAGATTGGTTCTGACACACTCTTTGCCGACATGCTCGACCAGCGTTCGGAAACCGCGGCGGACCGTTTCACGGTGTGGCGAATCAGAAACAACCTTTCTCTTTCTGCCGCAAGTCGTGAACTTGGTGTTACGGTACGTACAATAAGCGCATACGGTTCCGGGGCACGCCCCATACCGCGTACTGTTCAGCTTGCCTGTATTGGCTGGGAAGAAGAGCGGCGTAAAAAAGCAGCTTCGTGATGGGCCACAGGTGTCAAGACTCATCTGGTACATTGTATGGGGTTGAGACTTGACCCCTCCAGGGTACGGTCAAGCCGCCTTTAAAAGCGTCACGTGCAGGTTCTCTCTATTTTGTTCAACCAGCCAAAGATCATACTGTGCCTGCTGAATCAACCAACTCTCCGCCGAAGTATCCAGCGCAATAGAAAGGCGCACTGCCATTTCAGGGCTAACTCTGGAATGACCATTCAGAAGCTCCGACAACGCCTTCCTGGATACTCCCAGAGCCTTGGCTGCATCTGTCACGGTAACCCCGAGCGGTTCCAAACATAGGGTCTTGATAATTTCACCCGGATGGGGCGGGTTGAACATAGTGGCCATTTTCTTTATTCTCCTTCAATGGTAGTCGATAAGATCGACGTCAAAAACATTCGTGCCTTCAAACCTGAAAATCATTCTCCAGTTGCCACTGACATCCACAGCCCAAAAACCGTTGAGATTACCTTGGAGAGCATGTAAGCGCAGACCGGGAAGATTCATGTCTTTCGGTTCACAGGAGGCAATGAGGCGGCCCAAGATAAGGCGGATGCGCTTTTCATGCTGGGCCTGTATGCCCGCTTTGTTGCCGCTTTCATAGAAACGCTCAAGGCCTTTATGAGCAAATGTTTTTATCATTGGCGTACTGTACCCCGTAACGTGGCGGGTGTCAAAGAATGGTTAGATTTGAACTGCATGAGTATACCAGAGGGTGGTGTTGACAGACATACCTCACTTGTACTAAAAACAATCGGAGGCAGAAACCAGTCACCCCCGCCGCATATAGTCAACAATACTCTCTACATGAATGGCCGTTGTATTCAGGAATGGGATACCGAATTCACTTTTATCGAGGATCAACGGCAGTTCCGTGCAGCCGAGAATTATGCCGTCGATTCCGTCCTCAGCAACCATCCGTTCGATAATCGACAGCAGTCCTTTCCTCGTCTCATCGCTAATAATCCCACGCTCAATTTCAGTCATCAGCTTGTCATGGATATAGTCCTGGTCATCTGCTGAAGGCACAACAACGGTGATGCCCTGTGCCAAAAAGGGCTGCGCAAAAAAGTTGGTGTGCATGGTAAATTTTGTCCCCAGCAACCCCACTTTTTTCAACCTCAGTTCCTTCGTTTTGTTCAGCGTTGCGGTGACGATACTCAATAGCGGTATGGGTGATTTTGCCATGACTTGGTCAAAAACAATATGCGGGGTATTGGCTGATATTACGGCAAAATCTGCGCCGGCACGCTGCAATGCCTTGACCTTTGCGACCAGCAGGTAAACAAGACTGTCCCACTCACGCCTGGCAACCAGTCCAAGAACTTCCTCCATATTTACGCTGCAGATGATCATTTCCGGGGCGGCCAAACTCCCCTCCGCCCTAAACGCATCGATAATGCGTTTATAGTAATCAACTGTCGATTCCGGGCCAAGTCCGCCGATAATGCCGATTTGCTTCATGCTGGTTGTCCTTTTCTATTGTGAATTACCACGAAGGCTCTGCCTGTTTGTACCTATTGGGCTCATCAAAAAATGTAACGTCGCAGTACCCCGCGTATATTTTCCCCGAATGCTGAGTTCCAGAGGGGATATAGTACATATCACCCTTTTCATACGTTTTTACTTCACCATCAAAAAGTAACTCTATCTTCCCTTTGATTACGATACCTACTTGTGCCGAGTGGGAATGCTCTGGCAGGTCAACATCTTCCTCACATTCCATAAAAAGAATCTGGTGATTTTCAGCCTGTGATAAAAATGCTTTTATTCCACGGAGCGGAATATCGGCTGCCGGTAAATTGCTGATCGGTTCTGGGAATATGCTCATCACATTACATTCCTTTTTTTGGCATAACAGCCAGCGATAGCTGCTCAGTACCCTGAAGCCATATCACCAACGCCCGGATGGTTAACATCTGCGGTCAGTACTTGATTTTAAGCGAGTTCAACTCCTCCTTGGTAACATCCTTCCCGCGCTTCAGGTTCCAGTTGCCGACCCAGGCCTTGAATATTTCCAGATTGGCTTTTCGCTCTGCGGCAGTAGCGCCCAGATTCTCATACATATTGCCCGGTTTTTTGTCTGCCTTGCTGCTGCCGTCATCAAGCCGCCGCATAAGCGCTCCACTTTCCGGCCACCCCACATAGCTTATCAGAAGGCTGAAACTGTTCATCCTCATACCGGTGCTCTGGTCGGCCCACTTCTTTTTGTCCTTGTTGAATTCCTCGAATTCCGGAGAGTCCGCGCCGTGGCACCCGGCACACTGTTTGTCGAAAATCGGCTTGATATCCTTTTGCCAGGTCACCTCTGCCGCTTCTGCCTGCACGCACATCGCAAATGCCATTACGCCCACGAGCCCCATCATCATCTTTTTCATAAATCCCCCTGGTATGTTCGGCTTCAGGCCGTTTATTCGTTTCCCGAGTGAGATGCCCCCCGAAACGCCGGTAACTGCATTGAATATTGTTAACCAGCGTTTACTATACAACCGGCATTTATTCAAGCCAAATCGCAGGACTCCAAGGGGGGAGCTCCCCCATTTCACTTGCCGCCGATTCCCCCTTACTGCTATAACTCCGCCATGCAAACAGAGAGCGCCAAAGTAAGCCTGACCGAGATTTTCCTGACCTTTGCCACCATCGGCCTGACCGGTTTTGGCGGCGGCATGGCCATCGTGGCGCTGGTGGAACGGATATGCGTCCGCGAAAAGAAGTGGATTTCCTCCGATGAATTTCTCCACGGCCTGGCGTTCGGCCAGATCCTCGGACCGTTTTCACTCAATGTCTGCACCTTCACCGGTCACCACCTGCGCGGCATCCGTGGCGGCGTAATTGCCGCCATCGGCTTTCTCCTCCCGTCATTCCTCCTGGTGTCACTGCTTTCCTGGATCTACTTCACCTATCATAAACTGCCCCAGTTGCAGGCGGCGCTCAAAGGGACCAACCCGGTGATAATCGGGCTGATCGTCGTGGTCGCTTTTGATATGGGGCGCAAACAGATCAAGGGGATAAACGGTGTCCTCATGGCACTCGCCGCCTTTGGCGCGACGGTTTTTTTCACGCTTAACGCCGCCTGGGTTCTCCTGGGGGCGGCTCTCTGGTCGTTCGGCCGGGCGTATTTTCAGAGGAGGCTCAACTAGTGGCCGCCCTGCTCATGATCGCCTGGATCTACCTCCGCATCGGCCTGATGTTTGTCGGCGGCGGCTACGTACTGATCCCGCTCCTCAACCACATCATGGTCGAACAGTACCACTGGCTGACCCTGCGCCAGTTTCTCGACGGCCTGGCGCTTTCCCAGCTGACCCCCGGGCCGCTGGCCATGCTGGCCACCTTCACCGGTTTCCGGGCCGGCGGTTTTCCGGGCGCACTGGTGGCAACCGTTTTCATCTTTCTCCCCTGTGTCGTGCTCATGTTGCTCATCGGCCGCAATTATCACCGCCTGAAGAATATCGACATCATCAAAAACACCCTGGACGGCCTACTGCCGGCGGTTGTCGGGCTGGTGGCGGCAGCCGCCTGGAACCTGGGCGCTTCCTCCCTTTCCGGCATGCAGGAATTTATCACCCTGGCGGTCGGCTTTGCGCTCTTTAAATGGACCAAAATAAGCCCGATGTTCGTCATTCTCGGGGCAGGGGTAGTGGGACTGCTGCTGAACTGACCCGACTTGTACCATCTGCTTTGGAATTTGAAAAAGGCACCCGGTTTCCCCGGTGCCTTTTTTCATCCTGTGTGCTATGGTGCTCCACCCTATGGAAACTCACTTTACCCCCGACTGTCGCGCCCTGATGCGCCACGAAATCTCCACCGCCTCCGGTAACGAAGTCTTCTTCATCGGCCGCATCAACGTGGACGGCGTGGTCTACGAAGCAGAGGCCATCGCCCGTGGCAGCAAGGTGGCCGTACCGGCCATCATCACCCGTGCCTCCAGCGGCGACGTTGTCATCCACAACCACCCCTCCGGTGATCTGACCCCTTCATCCGCCGATATGGACATCGCCTCCGTCTGCGGCAACCAGGGCATCGGCTTCACCATCATCACCAATGACTGCAGCCGCTGTTACCAGGTGGTCGCCCCCTTTACCGAAAAGAAGGGGGAACTCCTTTCCCTGGAGGAAATCAGCCGCGTTTTTGCCGCCGACGGCATGATGGCTCACCTCAAAGGGTTTGAGCAGCGCGATGAACAGGTGAGGATGGCATTTGCCGTTGCCGAGGCGTTCAACAAGGACCGGGCGGTGCTGGTGGAAGCCGGTACCGGCACCGGAAAATCGCTGGCGTATCTGGTCCCGGCAATTCTCTGGGCGGTGCGCAACAATGAACGGGTGGTGGTCTCGACCAATACCATCAACCTGCAGGAACAGCTGATCAAAAAAGATCTTCCCTTTCTGGCCCGCAATTCCGCCGTTGAGTTCAAGGCGGTACTGGTCAAGGGGCGCGCCAATTACGCCTGCCTGCGGAAGCTGGAGCATGCCGAGGCTGATCCGTCGCTGTTCCCGGACGAATCCTCGGCAGAGCTGACCACTATCATCGAGTGGAGCCACAGCAGCCAGGAAGGGTGCCGCAGCGACCTGGCCTTCACGCCGCACAGCGGCACCTGGGAGGAGGTCTGCTGCGAAGCGGACCAGTGCGGCCGGTCCCGCTGCAAGCATTTCAACCGCTGCTTTTTCTACCGCGCCCGGCGGGAATCGTCCGCCGCACGGGTGCTGGTGGTCAACCACGCCCTGCTGCTGTCGGACATAGTGCTCCGCAGGGAGACCGGTTACGACGCCACCGCCATTCTTCCCCCTTTTACCCGGCTGATTTTCGACGAAGGGCATCATCTGGAAGATGTGGCCACGAGCCACCTTTCCCTGACCATCGCCCGGAGCGTCATCCTCAAACAGCTGCAGCGGCTGGTGCCGCAAAAAACGGGGAGGGGGGGGCTGCTGACGATCATCGCCTCCCGCATCACCCGGGATCTGCCGGAATCGCAGGAGGGGTTGTACACCGAACTGTCCGGTCTGCTGGAAAGCAATCTCCTCCCGAAAGCCCATGATCTGGCGGGATGTACCGAGCAGACCATGGACTGGCTGGCGATCAGCGTGGAACAGTGGGGGAGGGGAGAAGCCGGACGGGAACAGAAGCTGCGGGTGACCCCCGAGGTGGAACGCACCCCCTTCTGGCAGGAGTGCCGCCAGCGGCTGCATGCTCTGGCGGATGCGGTCAATGACTACACCTTATCGCTGCGCACCCTGCTGCTCCGCTCCAAAGACCTCCCGGAAAAACTGCAGGAAAAGCTGGCCGACCAGCTGCTCGATACGGGGGGCATTGAAGGGCGGCTGCAGAGCATGGCCGACGCCCTGCTGTTTTTCACCACCGAGGCCGAGGGATACTGCCGCTGGATCGAAACCAGACGGGGCAGTCGCGGCGTCCAGGCCAGACTGACTGCGGCACCGCTGGATATCTCGACCGAGCTCAAGGAGAGTGTCCTCGACAAGCTCAAAACCATTATCGTCACCTCCGCCACGCTGACCGTGGGGGGAGAATTCGGCTATCTCAAAAAGCGGACCGGCTTCGGCCTGCTCCCCAAAGAACGCCTTGCCGAACTGCAGTTGGCATCTCCGTTCGATTATGCCCGCCAGGTGTTTGTCGCCGTACCGGAGGAGATGCCGGAACCGACGGCACCCGGCTACCGGGAAGCGCTGGAGCAGCATATCCTCAAAGCGGTAACGATCTCCCGTGGCGGCGCATTCATCCTCTTCACCTCCTACGATCTGCTCAACCGCGTCTACCAGACCCTGGCGCCTGCACTGGCGCGCCTCGGGCTGACCGCCCTCAAACAGGGGGAGACCGGGCGTCACACACTGCTGACACAGTTCCGCAAAGAGGGAAACGCCGTGCTGTTCGGCACCGATTCATTCTGGGAGGGGGTTGATGTCAAGGGGGATGCGCTGCGGTTGGTGATCATCACCCGGCTGCCGTTCCAGGTGCCGACGGAGCCGGTCCAGCAGGCCCGTGCCGAAAAGATCAAGGCGGACGGCGGCGATCCGTTTCGCGATTTTTCCGTGCCACAGGCGGTCATCAAGTTCCGCCAGGGCTTCGGCCGCCTGATCCGGAGCCGTGATGACCGGGGAGCGGTACTGATCCTCGACCGGCGGGTGCTTAACAAGAGTTACGGCAGGATTTTTCTCCGTTCGCTGCCGGACACGGAGATCGTCAAAGGGGATTCAGCGGAGCTGTTTCACAGGATGGAAGCGTTTTTTGGAGTAACAACGACTAAAACGAAAAAGCATTTAACAACACGGAGCAACGAAGCAACTGATTGAAAATAAAGAAGAAGCTTTACCCATGAAAGATTCTGATTTCTCTGTTGCTCCGTTGCTCCGTGTTATTCGAACTGCTTGCTGCCGGTCAGCTCTGCTTCATCCGTTTTTTCGCACTGAAATTGAAACACTGGAAATACATGAGGCAGGTCAGCAGAAACGAAAAAATCGTGGAGGCGAGTACCAGCGGCGCACCTGCGGCTTTTTTGGCATCCGGCACCAGCGCGACAAATACCATGAAAAACGCCACGCCGCAGAATTTCCACATATCGCCGATCAGCCGCTTTTTCCGCAGGGCCGCCAGCTGATCTTTTGACAGGTTGGGCTGGCTCCCTTCAATTTCAACGCCCGCATCACGCCAGGCCAGGCGGTACACCGGATAGATCAGCAGCAGCTGTACGGCAATTGCGGCCACAACACTGCTGATAAACTGCCCCGGTTTCTGGAGGGCTGCAAACTGCCCCTGGAACGTTATCGCCAGAACGACCAGTAATCCGGTCAGAATCGTCTGTACAATCCGGTAAAGCATCATCTGCCGGTTAAGTTTTTTGAAATCGATACTAGCCATTGACATATACTCCATAAGATAATTATAACTCTGTTTCAGCGGGATGACACCATAGCAGAAAGCGGCCTGTTGCACAAGGGGTGACCTATCATGAACATACTTCGCCGCATCTTCCATCCGATCATGGCCTTGATCGCTATCCAGCTGGTCTGGATCACCGTTGTCGTATTCTGGATCTACTGGTTTATCGGCAAGCACCGCGAGTTCCGCGCCCTGGCCGAAAAATACCGGCCGGAACTGCTGGGGCAGGGGGCTAACTGGCCGGTCATGGTGGAAGGACTTGTCATGCTGGTGCTGATCCTGATCGGCGTGTATGTGATCTTTGTCTACTGGAACCGACAATCCAACCTCTATCTACAGCAGCGCAACATCATCTCCCAGGTGACCCACGAGTTGAAATCGCCGCTTGCCTCCATCCAGCTCCACCTGGAAACGATCCGCCTGCGCCGGCCATCGGAAGAGCGGCTCGATTCGTTCGTCGGCACCATGCTGGCCGACACCGATCGGCTCCACTACCTGATCAACAACCTGCTCATGGCTGCCCGTCTTGAACAGCGCCGCAAGCAGTCCGAGCGGCGGCTGACCGATCTGACGCAGCTGCTGGCTGAACATGTGGAACGGGAGCGGGCAACTCTGCCCCAGGGGGGGAGTATTTCACTTGAAGCGTTCCCATCACTGAAGGCGCTGATTGACCCGGAAGAGATGGGCATGGTGGTGAGGAACCTGTTTGAAAATGCGGTTCTCTATTCGCCGCAAAGCCCGGAGATCTCTGTCCGGCTGACCAAGGCCGGTTCGTGGCTGCAGCTCACGGTGCAGGACCATGGCCGGGGACTGGAGAAAAAAGAGCTGAAAAAAGTGTTTGACCGGTTCTACCGCGCCCAGCCTCCGGGCGGCAATGTACGCGGCACCGGACTCGGGCTCTACATCGTGGAATCAGTCATCACGGGGTATGGCGGTACGGTTTGTGTGACCAGTGACGGGCCGGGGAAAGGGTGCACCTTTACCCTTAAATTTCCAGCGGCATGAGGTGAGCAAAATGACGGACGACAAACCACATATCATGCTGGTGGAAGATGAAATCCACCTGGCGCGCGGCATCTGTTTCAATCTGGAAGAGGAGGGGTACCGGGTCAGCCATTTTGAAACCGCCGAACGTGCTCTTGTCACCCTTGAGATCGAGCACTTCGATCTGGTCATCATGGATGTCATGCTTCCCGGCATGGATGGCTATCAGGCATGCCGGGCCATCAGGCTGCTCGACCCGCGCGTCCCGATTCTGATGCTGACCGCCCGTTCCGAAGATGCTGACCGGGTTGAGGGGCTGGAAAACGGGGCGGACGATTACCTGACCAAGCCGTTTAATCTGGTGGAGTTTCTGCTGCGGGTCAAGGGGATGCTGCGGCGCTCTGCATGGTATCGCCCGGAACCGGTGGAGGAGGGGTACCGCTTCGGCGATAATGAGGTGTTTCTGCTTTCCTACCGGGCCAGAACGGCCCAGGGGGAGATCGACCTGACGGAGATGGAAGTGCGGGTACTGTCACTGTTTTTCCAGAAGGAGGGGCAGGCGGTGCACCGGAGTGATCTGCTCCAGAGCGTCTGGGGGTACAGCAGCGATACGGAAACCAGGACATTGGACAACTTCATTGTCCGGCTGCGTAAATATTTTGAACCGGACCCTTCCCATCCGAAGCATTTCCAGACAGTGCGTGCGGTCGGATACCGCTTCAGCCGCGAAGGCGATTGACCGGATTCCTACAGATAGCGCTTCAGCACATACGCCAATATCCCGCCGGCCCTGAAATAGCTGATTTCATTGACCGTATCCAGACGGCAGCGGAGAGAAACCTGCTCCGACCGGCCGTCCCGCCGGCAAATGACCGCTGTCAGATCCTGACCGGTCTGCAGTTCCCCCTCCAGGGGGAGCAGCTCCACCGATTCACTGCCGTCCAACCCGAGAGTCGTGCGTGTCTCCCCCCCGTGAAACTGCAACGGCAGAATACCCATGCCGATGAGATTTGAGCGGTGAATCCGTTCAAAACTCTCCGCTATTACCGCTGTGACCCCCAACAGCAGCACCCCCTTGGCGGCCCAGTCACGGCTCGATCCGGAGCCGTACTCTTTCCCGGCAATGATCACCAGCGGCACCCCTTCCTGCCGGTAACGCATGGCGGCGTCAAAGATTGTCAGCTCTTCTCCCCCCGGAAAGTGCCGGGTATAGCCCCCTTCACGCCCCGGCACCATTTCATTGCGCAGCCGGGTATTGGCAAAGGTGCCGCGCATCATGACATCATGGTTGCCGCGCCGGGAGCCGTAGGAATTGAAATCACCAACCGCGACCCCCTGGTGCTGAAGATACCGGCCGGCCGGGCTTTCGGGACGGATGGCACCCGCCGGCGAGATGTGATCCGTGGTAATGGAGTCACCCAGCAGGGCCAGAATGGACATTCTTTTGGGCAGTTCTTTTTCCGTGTCTGCCGATCCCCCCTGAAAAAACGGCGGTTCCTTCACGTAGCTTGACCCAGAATCCCACGGGTAGGTGGCGGCATCGCCGATCGGCAGCTCCCGCCATTCGGCCGTACCGCTGTACACATCGGCATAGGCGCGACGGAAGATTTCGGGGGAAATCCCGCGCAGCTGCTCCGTAATCTCGGCGGTTGACGGCCAGATATCGCGCAGGTACACCGGCTGGCCGCTCCGGCCGACTCCGAGCGGCTGAGTGGTCAGGTCGATCCTGGTCGTACCGGCCAGGGCAAACGCAACAACCAGGGGAGGGGAGGCCAGCCAACTGTTCTTGACCTGCGGATGAATGCGCCCTTCAAAATTGCGGTTGCCGGACAGGACCGCCGCCACAGCAAGGTTCCCCTCCTGAACCGCCGTGCTGACGTCATGGGGAAGCGGGCCGGAATTGCCGATGCAGGTCGTACAGCCATAACCGACCAGATCGAACCCGAGCTGCACCAGCGGTTCATACAGACCGGCACCCCGCAGATACTCCATGACCACCGCCGAACCGGGAGCAAGGGAGGTCTTCACCCATGGTTTGACCGTCAGCCCCGCCTCCACCGCTTTTTTGGCCAGCAGACCTGCTGCCAGCATGACCCCCGGATTGGAGGTGTTGGTGCAGGAGGTGATGGCGGCAATAACCACGGCACCGTGCGCTAACCGGGTCCCGGAATCGCCAAGCGGCACCCCCGGGGACTCTTCTCCGGCCGGGAGCGTCGCAGCGGCCACCCGAAGGAGGTCGGTCAGCGGCACCCGGTCCTGCGGCCTGCGCGGGCCGGCCAGGCAGGGGACAACCGTCCCCAGAGCAAGGGAAACGACCTGGCTGAACAGCGGTTCCGGGGAGTCGGCATCACGCCATAGCCCCTGTCTGCGGCAGTACGCCTCCACCAGAGCAGTGGTTTCCTCATCCCTGCCGGTGAAGCGCAGATACGCCACTGTTTCTGCATCAACGGGGAAAAATCCGCAGGTGGCACCGTATTCAGGAGCCATGTTGGCGATGGTCGCCCGATCGGCCAGCGGCAGACAGTCCAGCCCCTGCCCGAAAAATTCCACGAACTTGCCGACGACACCGGTCTGCCGCAGCAGCTCCGTAATCGTCAGCACCAGATCCGTGGCGGTAACACCGGGGGCAAGGACACCGGCAAGGCGGACACCGACCACTTCCGGAATCAGCATGGACACCGCCTGGCCAAGCATGGCCGCTTCCGCCTCAATACCGCCCACACCCCAGCCGAGCACGCCAAGACCGTTAATCATGGTGGTGTGACTATCAGTGCCGAGGAGGGTATCCGGGTACGCCACCGGACCGTCCGGACCAGCGTCATCATGCCAGACAACCTTCGCCAGATATTCAAGGTTCACCTGATGACAGATGCCGGTTCCGGGAGGCACGACCCGGAAGTTCCGCAGCGCATGCTGGCCCCAGCGGAGAAAGGCGTAGCGTTCCCGGTTACGCTCCATCTCAAGAGCCACATTGGCGGCAAAAGCCTCCGGAGTGCCGAAGTTGTCAACCTGCACCGAATGGTCGATAACCAGATCCACCGGTATCAGCGGGTTGATCGATGCCGGATCTCCCCCTTTCCGCACAACTGAGTCCCGTAGGGCGGCAAGATCCGCCACCGCCGGAACCCCGGTAAAATCCTGCATCAGCACCCGGCCCGGATGAAAAGCGATCTCCCGGGTTGACGAGCGCGAGTCGAGCCATCCCCCAAAGGCCGTGATGTCATCCTGAGTAACGGTCAGGCCGTCTTCGTGGCGAAGCAGATTTTCCAGAAGTATTTTGAGAGAGAAGGGAAGGCGGGACACGGCACCGAACCCGGCCTGTTCCAGCGCGGAGATGTCATGAAAGCGGTACGACCGGCCATGTACAACCATGGTCCGGGCCGACGAAAACGAATTGAGTGACATACGTCCCCTTTTGGTCATGCGGGTATGGTCATTTATGGGGCGGTTATGTGCGGGTGTTGTTAATGATGGAACCGCCCTTTGTGATCCTTGTGGGCCGGCGAAGGGGACTTGTGGCAGTCGAAGCAGGCCTTTTCCTCCACCTTTTTGCCATCCAGCGGCGACAGCTGCCCCCCCAGTGCCGGCTGGTTGTATTCAGACGTCTGGAACGCAAGGCGGCCCCGCTCATCGGACACCGCCGCCGGCGTGTAGGTCGCCTGCCAGTTGGCACTGATCGCCGTGGTATGGCACTGATCACACCCCCCCGGCGGTGGAATGCTTTTCCAGGCGGTGAACATGGCGCAGCCGCTGATGGTGAAAACGCAGCCGGTGAGAAGTACGAGGGCATATTTCATGGAAAGGCTCCTTTGACACGCAGATTGAAACAGGGAAATAATACCACAGAACCGGTGAAATGACAGCCTCATGCAGACTCTTTCTCAATCCGCAGGACACGCCGGACTGTAGCCGTCGTAATGCGTGCCACATCCTCCAGCGGAATTCCCCGGATTTCCGCAACACGCTCTGCTGTGTCCACGATCCAGGCTGGTCGGTTGCTGGCCCCGCGATACCGCTCAGGTGCCATGTCCGGGGCATCGCTTTCCAGCACCAGATATTCCAGCGGCAGCTCCCGCGCTACGTGCAGCGGCTTGACCGCATTGTGCCACGTGAGCGTCCCGGAAAGCGAGATGACAAATCCGAGGCTGATGAACTCGCGCGCCATCTCCACGGAACCGGAGAAGGCGTGCATGATGCCACCGGCGTGGGCGGCATGCTCCTCCCGCAGAATTGCCGCCACCCGCTGAAAAGCGCGGCGGCAATGGATCAGCACCGGCAGGCCGCGCTGGCCGGCAATGCGGAGCTGGGCGCGAAAGACCCGTTCCTGCTGCTCCAGCGGCACCGGGGATGAGGGGTCAAGTCCGATTTCGCCAATGGCAACCGCTCGGGACGAAACTTCCAGCAGGCGGTCAAGCAGCTGATCATCGACACATCCCGCATGGAGCGGGTGGATGCCGTACGCCGGAAACACCAGGTCTGTTTCGGCCGCCAGTGCGGCGATGTTTTGCCAACCGTCAGGATGCACCCCCGGGACGACGAAACCCTGCACCCCGACTGCGCACGCCTCCTCCACAGCCTGCTGCCACCCGGATCTGAGCGGTTCCAGATCCAGGTGGCAGTGGCTGTCAATCAGGGGGCCGGTCATAAAAACCACTCGAACAGGCTGACCACCCGCTCCATGACCCGAACCACTCCGCCGCGCCGCTCATGGACATCCAACTCCACCGGCCGAGCACCGTCGATCTCCTCCAGCAGCAGCGTCCGGATCTGAGCTCCGAACTGCACGTTATCCACCATACAGTTGATTTCAAAATTGCGATGAAAGCTGCGCGGGTCAAGATTGGCCGAGCCGATGACCGTTCGCTCCCCGTCAATCAGCATCACCTTGGCATGCAGGATCTCCCGTTCCAGCTCGAAAATCTCGACCCCTCCCCGGAGCAGCGTCGCGTATGAACCTCTGCCGAGCAGCAGGACCAGCGGTACATCACTGCGGGCCGGAAGCAGCAGACGCACCCGCACGCCCCGGCGCACGGCACGGAGCAGTGCGCGGATAATGCGCGGCCCGGGGAGGAAGTAGGGCGTAGCAATCAGAATCTCTTCCGCCGCAGCAGCGATATTGACCTGAAATGCTTCGCGGATGTAGGAGCGCCGCTGGCGGGGACCACCGCTGATGATGTTGACTGCGGCTTCCCCCCGTGTATCTGCCGCATGCGGAGGCCATTCCCCCTCCCCGGCAGCGACCCTGTTCCGCTCACCGTTCCAGCTGTCATGGAATATGCTGACCAGCTCTCCCACCGCATCCCCCTGGATACTGAAACCCAGATCACGGAAGTTCAGCCCCTGCTCCACGCGGCCGCCATATTCGTCACCGATATTGAAGCCGCCCAGAAGGGCCAGCGTGCCGTCAATAATGGTCATTTTACGGTGATCCCGCTTGTCGAACCAGTACACACCACGGGTGAAGGAGGGGACGTTGAAGGGGAACAGCTCGATCCCCTGATGGGCAAGGCGTTTAAAATAGGATGAGGGGGTTTCAAGACAGCCAATGTAGTCGTAGATCAGCCTGATCCTGACACCGCGCCGGGCGGCGGCGATCAGCTCCCGCGCCAGCTCGGCGCCGGTACGGTCATCGTGGATGATGTAGTACTCCAGCAGAATTGTCCGCTCGGCAGAACGGATGGCAGCAAAAAGCGCCGCAAAGAACGGTTCCCCCCCCTGAAACAGTGCGACGCTGTTATGGCGGTGGGTGACCGGCAGTTCGAACGGACGCAGCCGGCGCAGCAGGCTGATTATCCTGGGGAGCCGTTTCTTACGCTTGAAATGGTTACTTCGCATGTTTCCCACGACACACTATGCGACCGGAATTGTCAGGCGGCCGACCGTGCCGATTTCAGCCGTCATCACATCACCGGCCCGCACCTGGCCGACCCCGGCCGGCGTGCCGGTCAGGATGACATCGCCCGGCTCCAGGGTGAATATTGCCGAGCTATACGCCACAATCTGCGGAATGCGATGGATCATATCTGCGGAGCTGCCGTTCTGACGCCCCTCGCCGTTCACCGCCAGTTTCAGATTCAGGGCATGAGGATCCGGCACCTGGGCGGCCGGCATAAAATCAGACAGCGGGCAGGAGGTGTCAAATCCCTTGGCGATTTCCCAGGGGAGCCCCTTGGCTTTCAGTTGGTTCTGCACATCGCGCAGCGTCATGTCGATGGCCACGCCGTAGCCGGCAACGTACTCCAGCGCTCTCCCGGCAGGGACCGCCCGGCACTGCTGACCGATCAGTACCGCCAGTTCGACCTCGAAATGGCACTCCTGCGAAAAGGGAGGGATACGCATCGTAGCACCGTCGCCGATGACCGACGAGGCCGGTTTTATGAACAGCACTGGCGCCGCCGGAGTCTCGTTGCCCAGTTCCCGGGCATGTTCGGCATAATTGCGCGCCAGACAGACGATCTTGCCGATGGTGAATTGCTGCGTGGTTCCGATCAGTGTGCGTGTTGTCATATAATCTCCTTGATAGTACTGGGGCTGGGGTAAACCCAGCCACAACGTATGTATGGTTTTGTTGAACTAAACCGCTGCGCGGTAATTTAAAACCAAACCAAAAGCATCAAACCAGAGGCATCTCCCCGGAGGTGCCTTTTTTGTTTCTTCAATCAGCATGGTCTTTGTCTTACCTTCTTCAT